>JBKPRU010000215.1:0-6613 GCA_046734675.1 Acidobacteriota bacterium | reverse complement strand
GCGCGAGGTGTACTCGCCGAATTCGTCGCCGAACGGTGACTGATGCGCGCCGTACACCGCCTCGCCATTCACCTTCAGCCATCGTCCGACGGTGCGGAGGATGTCCTGGCTCGCCTGCGGAATCACCCCTTCGGCGGTCGGTCCGACATTGAGCAGGTAATTTCCTCCCTTGCTGACGATGTCCACGAGCTTGAACGTGATCTGCCCGGGCGATTTCCAGTTGGTGTCGTCGCTGCGGAAGCCCCACGTGTCGTTGATCGTCGCGGGGGTCTCCCACGCCTCGGCCGACGCTTCCGGTGGGATCGCGTTGTCGCCCGTCGATCGATAGTCCCCTTCGGTGCCCAGCCGCCCATCGATCAAGGTGTTCGGCTGCATCGAGCGGACGATGTCGGCGAAGCGTTGGCCGCGCGCGGGCGTCATCATGCGCGGCGTGTCGAACCAGATCAGCGCGACCGGTCCGTAGCCGCTCAGCAGCTCGCGCACCTGCGGCTCCGCTTTGTCGCGCAAGTACTTGTCGTACGGCTTCAGCTCCTTGCCGTTCGGATCCTGATCGGGCCCGAAGTCCCAGGTGTTGCCGGCACCGCCCGGCTCGTGCCAATCCTGCGACTGCGAGTAGTAGAAACCGAGCCGCATGTTGCGCTTCGCGCACGCGTCGGCCAGTGCCTTGAGCGCGTCGCGCTTGAACGGCGTCGCGTCGACGATGTTGTAGGGACTGACCTTGGACTTGAACATCGCGAACCCGTCGTGGTGCTTCGACGTGATGACGATGTATTTCATCCCGGCGTCCTGCGCGAGCTGGACCCAACCCTCCGGGTCGAACTTGACGGGATTGAACCGCGCGGCGAGCTGCTCGTATTCCTTCACCGGGATATGCGAGCGGTTCATGATCCACTCGCCGAGCCCGAGCGACCGCTGCCCTTTCCATTCACCCGCAGGAATCGCGTACAGGCCCCAGTGGATGAACAGCCCATACTTCGCGTCACGGAACCACTCGAGTCGCTTTTCCTTCACGGGGTCGGGCGGCTTTGGTGACGGCGCCGAAGGCGCTTGGGCGGTGCTGGTGATCACGCAGGACGCGGCGAGGATGACGACGATCGGCAGGCGAACGGGCAGACGAACACGGACCACGGGCGGACTCCCCCTCCTCCACGGCGGCCGTCCGGTGCGGCACGCGGCGATTGTGATACCATCCTTTACCGCTAAAGGCAAGCTACTTTAGCGGTAAAGCTAGCCATTTTCGAGGCGTCGGCCGACCACGCTATGGCCACCACGATGAAGCGGATCGCCAGCGAGCTCGGCGTGTCGATCACGACCGTCTCGAAGGTGCTCAACAACCGCGACGACATCGGCCACGAGACACGCGCGCGCGTGCTCGCGAAGGTGGCCGAGCTCGGCTACCAGCCGAACGCCGTCGCGCGCAGCCTCACCCTCCGCCGCACCCACACGCTCGGCATCGTCATTCCGGATCTGATGCATTCGTTTTTCGTCGAGATCGTGTCGGGCCTCGAGTCGGTGGCGCGGCCGCGCGGCTTCGGGCTGCTGCTCTGCAGCTCGAACGAGGATCCGGCGAAGGAGCGTGACGAGATCGAGATGCTGCGCCAGCGGCAGGTGGACGGCATCGTGCTGGCGTCGGCCAACGCGTCCGCCAACGGCGATCTGCTGCAGCGGCTCGACGCGCTCGGCGTCGGGCTCGTGATGATCGACCGCGACGATCATCCGGGCGTCCGCTGCGATCGCGTGATCACGGACGACGTGGAAGTGGGGCGGCTGGCTACCAGCCACTTGATCGAGCAGGGGTGCCGCGCCGTCGCGCACATCGCGGGTCCGCACATCGTGCATGCGAAGCGGCGCGCCGAGGGCTACCGCGCGGCGCTGAAGGCGCACGGCGTGCGCGGCCGCGCCGGGTGGGTGGTCCGCGGCGGGTTCAAGGAAGCGGACGGCTATCGCGCGATGACGAAGCTGCTGGCCGTCGAGCCGCGCGTCGACGGCGTGTTTGCCGCCAATGATCCCGCGGCGATTGGCGCGATGAAAGCGATCTGGGATCACGGCCGGCGCGTCCCCGAGGACGTCAAGGTGGTCGGCGCCGGGCACATCGCGATGGGCGACCTGCTGCGCGTGCCGTTGACGACCGTCAGCTGGTCGCGGGAGGAGCAGGGCCGGCGCGCCGGCGAGCTGCTGTTCGATCGCCTTGGCGCGGCGGCACGCGACAAGTTCCGCCGCGTCATCATCCCGCCGGAGCTCGTCGCGCGCGAGTCGACGGCCACCTCCCGCTGATGCCACAAAAAAAGGGGACAGCCCCCTTTTTTTGCGAAAAATGGGGACAGCCGTGAACTGTTCGTTCCTGCGCGTTCGTGTCGGTTGTCCCCTTTTTTTGCGAATAATGGGGGCTGTCCCCTTTTTTGGTGTGCTGCTGATCGCGGCGGCGCCGCGGATCGACATCGCCCGCGAGCGGACGCGCGTCGTGACGGCGGCGAATGCGTACCTGAAAGAGCCGCCGGTGACGATCACCGCGTCGCGCGCGGCGCGCAGCGCCGGCGGGCCCCACGACTACTTCTCCGAAGGGGACTACTGGTGGCCGGACCCGAAGAATCCCGACGGCCCCTACATCCAGCGCGACGGCCAGTCGAACCCCGCGAACTTCGACGAGCACCGCAAGGCGATGCGGCGGCTCTCGGTGCAGATGCCGGCGCTGACCGCCGCGTGGCTGGTGACGAAGGACGGGCGGTACTCACGGCAGGCCGCGCGGCACCTGCGCGCGTGGTTCATCGACCCGGCCACGCGCATGAACCCGAACCTGCGCTACTCGCAGGCGATTCACGGCATCGCCACCGGGCGCTCGATCGGGATCATCGACACCATTCACCTCGTCGAGGTCGCGCGTGCAGTCGAGCGGCTCGACGGCGCACCGGGATGGACCGCCGACGACGCCAAAGCGGTGCGCGCCTGGTTCGCTGACTACCTCACGTGGCTGACGACGGACGGGTTCGGCATCCAGGAACGCGACGCGACGAACAATCACGGCACGTGCTGGGTGATGCAGGCCGGCGCGTTCGCGCACCTCACCGGCAACACGGAGGTGCAGCAGTACTGCCGCACGCGGTTCAAGACCGTACTCGTCCCCAACCACATGGCCGCCGACGGCAGCTTCCCGCGTGAGCTGGGCCGCACGAAGCCGTACGGCTACTCGCTCTTCAACCTCGATGCGATGGCGACGATCGCCGAGATCCTGTCGACCCCGGACGACAATCTCTGGACGTTCGAGCTGCCCGACGGCCGCGGCATGCGCCGCGCGATGGCATTCATGGTGCCGTTCATCGCCGACAAGTCCACGTGGCCGAAGCCGCCCGACGTCATGTACTACGACGCGTGGCCGATGCGTCACCCCAGCCTGTTCTTCGCCGCGCGGGCGCTGAACCGCCCCGAGTATCTGGACCTCTGGTCGAAGCTGCCCGCCGATTCCGAGGTCGACGAGGTGATCCGCAACTTTTTCATCCGGCAACCGCTGCTCTGGGTCGACGCGCATTGATCCACCACGGATGCCCACGGATGACACGGAGATAAAGGGCCGGAAGAACTCGAATGTGAACACGTTCGACATCTCCACTTGACGTTCTAGTGAGAGACTGGCATTCTCCAGTGGCATGTCTAGTGGAGGCAAGAACGTCGAGCTCCTGCAGGGGACGCTCGATCTCATCATCCTGCGGGCCCTGTCGACGATGGGTCCGCTTCATTCCTACGCGCTTGCGATCCGTCTCGCGCAGGTGTCGGACCATCCGCTGTCGCTCAACCAGGGCACGCTCTATCCGGCGCTCGTCCGCATGGAGCAGAAGGGCTGGATCAAGGGCGCCTGGGGCAGGACGGAATCGAACCGCGAAGCCAAGTTCTACTCGCTGACGCGCGCGGGTGAACGCGCCCTGGCGGAGCAAGCGGAGCGCTGGCGCCGGCTCGCGGGGCTTGTCGACAAGCTCCTGCTCGAGAACTGAGATCATGCGCCGCATCATCCTCCGCCTGCTCTCGTCGTTTCGCTCGAGCCGCGCCGAACAGGAGCTCGCGCGCGAGATCCGCTCGCACCTGCAGCTGCTCGAGGATCAGTACATCGCAAGCGGCATGGACGCGGAGGAGGCGCGCTACGCCGCCCTGCGGGCATTCGGCGGCGTCGAGCAGGTGAAGGAACATCAGCGCGAAGCCCGGATGTTCCGGTGGCTCGCCGGCTGGCCCATGGACCTGAAACTCGGCGGCCGGATGCTCGTGAAGTATCCCGGCTTGACGATCGTGGGCGGCATCGCGATGGCCTTCGCGATCTGTGTGGGCCTCGTCATCGTTCAAGTGATAAGTCTCTTCACCAACCCCACGCTTCCGGTATCCGAGGCGGCGCGCCTGGTCGAAATTCGCACCCGCGACGTGGCGGCGAACGTTCAAGAGAAAAAGGTTTTCCACGACTTCCTCGAGTGGCAACAGTCGCTGCGATCGCTGACCGACGTGGGCGCCTGGCGCGACTCGAGTCGAAATCTCGTCGTCGCTGTCGGTGATGCGCGTCCTGTCAACGTCGCCGAGATGAGCGTCTCGGGCTTCCGCGTCGCTGACGGCGAGCCGCTCATGGGCCGGGTGCTGATCGAAGCGGACGAACAACCCGCGGCGCCGGCCGTGGTGGTCATTGGCTACGATGTATGGCGGACGCGGTTTGGCAGCGATCCCAACGTGCTCGGACGCGCCGTACAGCTCGGAAACGAGCACGCTACGGTGGTTGGGGTCATGCGCGAGGGCTTCGAGTTTCCGGTCTCGCACGATGTATGGCTGCCGCTCAAGAGCGCCGTTCTCGATCACAGGCCGCGCTCCGGCCCCGCGATTACCGTCTTTGCCCTGCTCGCCCCCGGCGAAACCCTGCGAACCGCGCAAGTGGAGTTGACGACGGCGGGCCGGCGGGCGGCGGCGGACTCACCCGCCACACATCAGCATCTCGAGCCCCGCGTGCGGCCCTACGCCATGATGCTCACGCCGGAGGGCCCGAGCGAGATGGCCATCTTGTACTTGATTTACAGCTTCATGGCCGCGCTGCTGATCCTGATCTGCGGCAACGTCGGTCTGCTGCTGTTTGCGCGCGCCGCATCGCGTGAAGCCGATCTGGTGGTTCGCACGGCGCTCGGCGCGAGCCGCGGCCGCATCGTGGCGCAGTTGTTCGCGGAAGCACTGGTCCTTGGCGCCCTCGCGGCCATCGTGGGCGTCACGGCTGCGGCCTTCGCGCTTCGCACGTGGGGCATGGTGTTTCTCGAGACGAACCTGGGCCGCCTTCCCTTCTGGTTCGATCTCAGTCTCTCCCCCCGCGCCTTCGCCGTCGCGATCGTGCTGACGGTGGCGGGCGCGGCGATTGCGGGCATCACGCCGGCGATGAAAATCACGCGCGGCATGGGTCATCGGCTCAAGCAGACCACGGCGGGCAGCGGGGGGCTGCAGTTCGGGGGCGTCTGGACGCTGGTGATCGTGGCGCAGGTCGCGGCCACGGTAATCTTCCCTGCGCTCGTGTACTGGGAACAGTCTCAACTACGTCGCGTCGAGAACTTCGAGTTCGGATTCGCCAACGAGCAATACCTCGCCGTGCAGGTCGACCGGGATGCCCCGACGGACCGCGGCGCGCACGTCGACGCCGCCAGGCTCGAAGAGCTTCGCCGCAGAGTCGCCGAGCAGCCCGGCGTTGGTGGCGTCACGTTCACGGAGTCCGTCCCGACGACGAATCACCCTCAGAAAATCATCGAGATGGGCTACGACCTCGACGTGTCCGACGCAGCTTCAGCGAAGGCGGTTCGCGACGCCTCGGCGTCAGCGGGCGGCTCCAAGGTCAAGCCTCCCTTGCGCATCGCGACCATCGCGGCCGTCGATCCGTCGTACTTCGAGGTGCTGGACGCGCCGGTTCTTGCCGGCCGCGGGTTCACCAACGCAGACGCCGTCCCCGGGTCGCGCGTGGCGATCGTCGATCAGGGCTTCGTCGATCAGATCCTGCAGGGCCGCAATGCGGTCGGTCAGCAGGTGCGCTTCCGCTACCCTGGACCGCCCTCACGGCCCTGGGGGACGGGGAACGCAAGCGATCCCGCGGGAACGGGTGACTGGTACGACGTCATCGGCGTCGTCCGCGAGCTCGGCGTCGGGGCGCCGACGCAACCCGGGCGCGCCGCGGGCCTCTACCTTCCAGCCACGCCGGATCGGTTCGAACAGGTTCACATGATCGTGCACGTGCGCGGCGGCGATCCGCTGGCGCTCGCGCCGAAGGTGCGCGAGGTTGCGATGGCCGTCGATCCCTCCTTGCGGCTCGTCAACCTGCAGCGCGTCACCGAGGCCAACAACGACATCCTCTGGGTGATGGCGTTGTGGCGGCGCATCACGATCGTGTTGTCCAGCGTCGCCCTCGTCTTGTCGCTGGCCGGGATTTACGCCGTGTTGTCGTTTACTGTCGCCCGACGAACACGTGAGATTGGCGTGCGCGTCGCCCTCGGCGCGAGCCGCGGGCGCGTCGTCACCGCTACCTTCCGCCGTCCGCTGCTGCAGGTCACGGGCGGCATCGTCGTCGGCACGGCGATCGTCTTCACGTTCGCCGTGCTGCTCAAATACACCGAGTTCCCGG
>JBKPRU010000214.1:0-23876 GCA_046734675.1 Acidobacteriota bacterium | reverse complement strand
AACTCGATGCGGGACCGTCCCATCCTGATCATGGACGAGGACCTCGATCGCCGGCGCACGGTTGTCGACCTCCTCGCTCAGTACGGCTATGCCGGCGTCCAAACGGGGCCCGTGACCCGGCTGTTCCACGACGTGCGGCGGCTCGGACCATCGCTCGTGATCGTCGGTACGTCGGCGGTCGATGCGCCGGCGCGTCTCTCGGACGTTTCCGCCATTCACGCGCACGACCGCCGGCTGCCGATCATCCTGCTCGTCACTGGCGGCTCGGAGTCTCTGGCCGTCGCGGCGTTGCGCGCCGGGGTGAAGGACTATTTCTGCGACGGCCTCGCTCCGCACGAGCTCGCGACGAGTGTGCAGCGCTGCATCGAACAGTACGGCGCACGCGGCGGTCTGCCCCCGCGGGCAATCAACGGCGAGACCCACCAGGATCTGCTCGGCGACAGCGAGCCGATGCGCGAGCTGCACCTTCGGCTTGCGCGCATCGCGGCCAGCGGCTCCAACGTGCTCATCACAGGAGAGACCGGAACCGGCAAGGAGCTCGCGGCCCAATTCATCCATGACCACAGCCCGCGGCGCGCCGCGCGGTTCGTTGCCATCAACTGCGCCGCGATTCCCGATTCGCTGCTCGAGAGCGAGCTGTTCGGGTACGAGCGCGGCGCGTTCACCGGCGCGAACACCGCCAAGCAAGGACAGCTGCAGCTCGCAAACGGCGGGACGGTCTTCCTCGACGAGGTCGCGGATCTCGGCCCGCAAGGGCAGGCGAAGATCCTCCGCGCGATCGAGAACGGGCAATTGTGGCGGCTCGGCAGCCAGCAGACCGTGCCGCTCGACATTCGCGTCATCGCCGCGACCAACCAGGACGTCGAGCGCGCGGTCGAGCAAGGGCGCTTTCGAAAGGACCTGTACTTCCGACTCAACGTCGCGCGCATTCACTTGCCGCCGTTGCGCGACCGGCGCGGCGATCTGCGGACGCTGCTCGATCACTACATCCAGGTCCAGAATCGCCGCCTGAGCATGAATGTTGAAGGCGTGACCGACGAAGCCCTCGATGCGCTCGCGCAATACGATTGGCCGGGCAACGTGCGTGAGTTGAAGAACGCCGTCGAATTCGTGTTCGTCAGCCGCGCCAGCGGCCGTGCGTCGCTGCGGGATTTCCCCGATCTGCTGCAGCGACGGCTCGCGGCCACTGCCGTGGTTCCAGCGCCGGAGCGCGATCGGCTGCTGAACACGCTTGCCGAAACCCGCTGGAACGTGACCCGCGCCGCCCAGAAACTCCGCTGGTCGCGCATGACGATCTATCGCAAGATCGCCAAGTACAACCTGCCCAAGCCGACAGCCGAATAGGCGTCCCTTCCTTTACACCGAGCTCGCGCGCGCACCCCGTCGCGTGTGTCACATGTGACTGTCACACGACGCCTGTGACACTGTCGCCGATCACGCAGATCACACGCAGTGAGCGCGTTGCGCGTCCACCACTGCTCGACGCCGTCACAGGCGCGTGTGACACCGGCCCCTGCATTGGCGTATTCGTGCGTCGTATCGCGAAGGTTTCACAGGCATCGACGCCGGTACGCATCGTGCGATGCACCGTCCAGCGTGATTGAAGCCCGCTACGCCAACCACTTCGAAGTCGGACACAACGAGTACGAATTCATCTTCGACTTCGATCAGTTCCATTTCGAGCGGCTTGGCGGTGGCGTGTCCGACTCCACTCCGCAAGTGCGCATCGTCCGCATCGTGATGGGGCCGCCATTCGCCAAATCACTGCTCGAGACCTTGATGCGCGCCATCGATGAATATGAACGCCTGCACGGCACCATCGATCAGGGCTGACGTCCACCCGCCCGTCGGCGGCAGGAGCTGAGCGTGGCGAGCTATCGTGCCGTCGCCGCTGTCAGCCGTGCCATGCTGCGCGTGCTCGAGGACAGCGTCCCGCGCGCGGAATTCCCCGACGCCCAGTTCGTGCTGCAAGCAGCCGCGGATATTTCAAAAGGCACGGTTGCCGAAGGCGCGTCGCTGTACCTCTATCGCGTTGGCGTCAACACGACGCGCCGTAATCTGCCGCCGCGGCTCGAGCCGGATGGCCGTCAATTCCGGCCATCGATCCCCGTCGATCTCTACTACGCGCTCTGCGTCTGGGGCCGCAGCGCCGAGTTGCAGCAGCGGCTGCTCGGGTTCTGCATGCGAGCGCTCGAGGACACCCCGACGCTGCCCGCCGGCGTCTTGAATCAGCCCGGGCCCGAGCCGGAGACGTTTCGTCCCCACGAGACCGTGCAGCTGGTCTGCGACGCGCTGACGATGCAGGAGCTCGAGTTTCTGTGGGACACGCTCAAGCCAAACGTGCCGCTGTTCGTTCCCTACGTCGTCCGCATGGTGCCGATCGATTCCGAGATTCCCATCATCGAAGGTCCGCTCGTACAAACGCGCGTGTTCGAAATGCGCGGAGGCCCGGCATGAGCGGACCCGCAACCGTGCTCGAACGTCTTGGCCGGGTCACGCCGTTCGGCATTCGCTTCTGGGACGACGCGGCGCACAAAACGGTGTCGGAGGGCCTCGTCGTCACTGTGTTTCCGCAGGCGCAGCCGCGGCTGCGGGTCAGCGCCTTCGTGAATCGCGCGGGCACCTTCGTGCTGTCGCAACTGCCCGGACCGCGGGTGCCCGAAGAGGAATTCGGCGAAGGCGACGATGCGTTCTGGCGTCAGGTGCAGCCCCGGCCGTTCGTCGTCGAGGTGATTGATCAGCGCGGCTACTACCAGCCTTTCACGCTCGATCTCGCGCTGCCGTTCCGAGGACCGGCGGTCGCGGCGCACATCGTTCCGGCGTCACCTCCTTCGGAAGTCGTACCGCTGTTTCCAACGGCGAGCCGTCCAGTGCCGTCGGGAATGACGGTCGTGCGCGCAGAGTTGCGAACGGCGCTGCCGGGACCCGAACGGCGACTGGGGCCGGCGTCATGGGCCGTGCTCGAAGTTCAGGCCGGCACCGAACCGCCCGTGCGCGGCATCGCCGATCGCGAAGGGCGCGTCGCCGTATTGCTGCCGTACCCGGAACCGACGCCCGCTCCAGCGCGTCCCTCGTCGCCGCCGTATCCGGGTGGCACGTCGCTCGCCGATCGCGAGTGGCCAGTGCGGCTCGCCGTGTTCTTCGAACCAGCATCGCCGCCGTCCGTGATCCCGGATCTTCGCCGCACGCTCGAGCAGCTGCCGGCCATCGCGTCGGTCGAAGACGCGGGCGGAGCGCGGCCGCTCGGCGATCAGGTGCTGCGTTACGGACAGGAACTAATCGTGCGATCCGTCGTGGTCACGCCCGCGGGCTCACCACCGTAGGGAGGAGTGCATGCCAGAGTATCTTGCGCCCGGAGTTTACGTCGAGGAAGTGTCGTATCGCGCGAAGTCCATCGAGGGCGTGAGCACGACGACCACCGGGATGGTAGGACCTGCGCGCTACGGTCCCTACGACCTGGTCCCCGATCTCATCACCAGCGTCGCCGAGTTCGAGCGCACGTACGGCGACGGGAAGCCGCTCGCGTTCTCCGGCGGCGATCCGATGCCCAACTTCCTCTGGCAAGGGGTGCGCTCGTTTTTTGAGGAAGGCGGCAAGCGCCTCTATGTCGTGCGAGTGTTCCGTCCGCACGGGACGAGCGATGGCCGCGCGCATGCCTATCTGCCCGTCAACCAGGACGCGCGCAAGGGCGATCCCGGGACGCTGGCCATTCGCGCGCGCTTTCCCGGTGCCGCCGGAAAGATGCGCGTCCGCATCACCGCGCGGCTCGGACAGAACGTCCTGGGCAGCAACGAGGAGCAGACGACGCTTGCCAACGTGCAGGCGGGCGACATCGTGTGGGTGACGAATCGCGACACACCCGGCACGCCCGGAAAAGCGTACCGCGTGGAGGAGTACTTCGACGAGACGCGCCGCGCCAACTCGTTCCGTCTCTCGGATCTGACTACGCCGACGCCGCACCGTCTGACGATCAACCCGGGTTCACCGCCCGATTTGATCCCGGACTCGCATCGCGTGCAGGTGGTGACGCTTTCGGTATCGGTCTTCTCGGATGATCCGCAGGCGCTGCCGCAGGTCTGGAGCGACCTGCCGCTCGATCCGCGTCACGAGCGGTTCGGCAGTCGCGACAGTTTCGCCGAGCGATTCGCCGCGGTGCCGCCCACCGCCGCACTCGCCCGATCGCTGCCAATCATCTTCGACCTTGGCAGCGGCCTGCTGACTGGCCTCGACGTGCTGAACGTGCTCGACACCTATGCTGCCGGCGCGGTGACCGCCGCGCTCAACGACTTCGAGTCGGCCGATCTCGCGCGCTCGATCGACATTCAACTCGACGGCGGCGACGACGGCGAGCGGCCGACGTCAGCGGAGTATCGCGGCGAGGCAAAGCTCGATGCGCTCACCAAGACGGGGCTGATGGCGCTCGAAGACATCGACGACATTTCGATCGTCGCGGCTCCGGGATCGACCTATCAGGTCAAGGGGGACGACCGCTACGACATCCACGTCCGCGCAAACCTCAATCTGCTCATCGGCCATGCCGAGCGCATGCGTTACCGCATCGCCGTGCTCGATTCCACCAACGGCCTGAGCATTCAGGAGGTGCGGGCGCAGCGCGCGAAGATCGACTCCAAGTACGCCGCCTTCTACTACCCCTGGGTCCGCATCGCCGACCCGATCACGGGGAAGGAAGCGGACATGCCGCCGAGCGGGTTCGTCGCCGGCATCTACGCCCGCAACGACATCGAGCGGGCGGTCTACAAGGCGCCGGCGAACGAGGTGGTGAACGGGGCGATCGGCTTCGAGCTGACGCTGAACAAGGCGCAGCAGGACGTGCTCAACCCTGAGGGCATCAACTGTTTCCGCTTCTTCGAAGGACGCGGCTACCGGTTGTGGGGCGCACGCACCGCCAGCTCCGACCCCGAGTGGAAGTACGTGAACCTGCGCCGCTACTTCATCTACCTCGAACACTCGGTGGACCGCGGCACGCAGTGGGCGGTGTTCGAGCCGAACGGCGAGCGGCTGTGGGCCAACATCCGCCGCACCGTCGAAGACTTCCTGTTCAACGAATGGTCGATGGGCGCGCTGCTCGGCGACAAGCCCGAGAAAGCGTACTTCGTCAAGTGCGATCGCACGACGATGACGCAGAACGACCTCGATAACGGGCGGCTCGTGTGCCAGGTCGGCGTTGCGGCGCTCCGTCCCGCCGAATACGTGATCTTCCGCATCGGCCAGTGGACGGCTGATCGCAAGGTGTAGGGAGGCTGCATGGCCGTTTTACGAGACCGTCCGTACGTCCAGTTCAACTTTCTCGTCGATCTCGGGACCGGCAACAGCGATGGTCCGGACGCCGGCTTCCAGGAAGTCAGCGGCATCGGCATGGAGGTGACCGTCGCCGAGTACCGCAACGGCAACGAGAAGGACAACTCCGTCCGGAAGATCACCGGACTGAACAAGGCGACCGACGTCACGATGAAGCGCGGCGTCATCGGATCGCTGACGCTCTACAACTGGCTGAACGACATCCGCAACGGCGACCAGAACGCGCTGCGCAACATCGTCGTGCAGCTGCAGAGCGAGGACCACACCGCCGTCGTGCAGACGTGGAAGCTGCTGCGCGCCCGCATCATCAAGCACACCAGCGGCCCGATGAACGCGAAGGGCACCGACGTCGCGATGGAGGAGCTGGTGGTCGCGTACGAACGGCTGGAGATGGAGTAGGCATGCCGGTTCGCGCCGCCCGCCGTCTCCCCGGCATTCGCTTCGAAGCGCCGCCGCTGCCGCCCGACGAGGTCCTGCCGCGCATGGACATCGCCGCGTTCGTCGGCTTCGCGGCGTCGGGACCGCTGCACGTGCCGGTGGCAGTGGAAAGTCTTGCCGCATTCGAGATGGTGTTCGGCGCACGCGCGCCGCTGGCCTGGGATCCGCGCCGCGGGAAAGTGATCCATGGGCAGCTGGCGCCCGCGGTGCGCGCGTTCTTCAATGGCGGCGGACGGCGATGCTGGGTGGTACGGGTGGCCGACGCTCCTTCGTTCAACTTCTATCCACTCGCCGGGCTGGCGCGCGTCTCGGGCGGCGTCATGTCGCCCGCGTTTGCGCGGTCGCGTGCGGCGGGCAGCTGGTCCGACGGGTTGCGGCTGGCGCCGGCGATCGTGCCCGCACCGATCGCGGCCACGGCATTCGTCCACGGCGCCGGCAGTGTGATCGTCGACGCAGCGCTGAGCGCGGTTGACGATCTGACGGTCGGCGAGCTGCTGCGCCTCGAGTTCGCCAGCGGCGCGATTGCGTTCGTGGCGGTCGAGCGCCTCACTCCTTTCGACGCGTCCCCGCCGTCGCCGAGGATTCACGTCACGGTCGAAGGACGCGCGTGGTGGTTCGAGCCGGCGCTTGCCGCCCCGCCGCCTGCGTCCTCACGTGTTGTCGTCTATACCGCTACGGCACATCCCAGCGGCCGCGACGAAATGTTCGCGAGCCCGCCGCTCGCCTCGTGGACGTTGTCAGCAACGTCCGGCGCGTTTGCGCTCGATGCGCAGATGGCGCTCGAAGACACGCCGTCGCCAGGATCGCTCGTGTCGATCGATACGGGCACGGAGCAGCTGTGGATGACGGTCGCGGACGTGGGCATCCTGGCGCAGTTGACATCCGGCCTCGATCGGCTGCGACTGACTGGCCGCGGACTGTGGTGGATGCGCGGCGGCCCGGTCGAACCGATCGGCGACATCCGGCGCTGCGAACGGCTATCGATGGAGTTGTGGATCCGCTCCGAGGTCGAGGAGCCGCAGCGTCTGCCCGATCTGGGACTCGTGCCGTCGCACCAACGCTACTGGGCCGATCTGCGCGACGACGACGAGCGTTACGTGTCGGCCGGCGATCGTCTCGTCGCACGAAAGGCGCTCTGGGACGCGGCGCCGTGGCCGGTCGCGGGTGCCGGACCCGATGATGCGGTGTACATCCCGATTGACGTGCCGCTCGTGCCGGAGCGTTGGCTCGGCGCGGCGCGTCAGCCGCGCACGCCGTTGGAGCGCGACGGCTTGAGCCGCCTGTCGCCCTCCTTGTTTCTCGATCGCGACCTGAGGAGCACGAACACCGAGACCGTCCTCACGACAGCGGAATACCTTCGGTTCGCGACTGCGGCGCGTCCCCGTCTCGAAGGGATTCACGCGGTCATTGGCATCGAAGAGGCCACCATTCTTGCCGCGCCGGATGCAGCGCAGCCGGGATGGCGCCGCGCGCCTGTCGACGACCCGCCGATGCCGCAGGTATCGGAGCCGCTGCCCGAACCGGAATGGGGCGCGTTCATCGACTGCCAAACGCGCGTCATCGACGCGCCGGAATGGCTGGCGCCGATCTCGTCGCCGCCGCTGGCACGGATCGACTCCGGCACGTTCACGCTCGAGTGGACGGGGACGGCGCCAGACATCTCCTTCGTCGTCGAAGAAGCGCACGCGTCCGACTGGTCCGACGCCGCGCCGATTGCGACCGGTCCATCCGCCTCGCTGACGCTGTACGGCCGCCCACGCGGCGTTTACTACTACCGCGTCCGCGCGGCGGCCGGCGCGCTGACGAGCGACTGGTCGATCGGGCTCACGGTGGTGGTGAGCGGGCTCGAGCAGTGGATCACCCTGGACGCCGCCGAGTACGACGCCACGACGCTGTTGACGGTGCATCGTGCGCTGATGCAGCTGGCGACGGCCCGCGGCGACTCGTTCGCGCTGCTTGGCCTGCCCGAGCATTACCGCGCCGCCGATGCGATCGCACACGTGCGCCTGTTGAAGCAACCCGCGGAGAGCCGGACGTTCAGTTATGCGGCGCTCTACTATCCGTGGGCCTTCGTGCGCGGACGCTCCGGCGCGGCGGAGCTGTCGCGCGTCGCGCCTGACGGTCTCGCCGCCGGTCTCATGGCCAAGCGTTCGCTCCGGCGTGGTCCCTGGATCGCACCCGCGAACGATCCGCTGCCGGACGTGCTCACGCTCACGCCGGCGCTCAGCCGCGACGAGCAGGTCGCGCTGCTCGACGCGCGCGTCAACGCGATCGTGCAGGAGCCGCGCGGGTGCGTGCCGATCGCGGCCAGCACGTTGAGCGACGACGATCAGCTCGAGCCGATCAACGTGCGACGTCTTCTGAGCCTCCTAAGGCGTCTGGCGCTGCGCGAAGGCGCGACCTACGTATTCGAGCCGAACGACGAGGCGTTCCGCCGCGGCGTGCAGCGCGGCTTCGAAGGGTGGCTCACCCGCATGTTCGAGCGCGGCGCGTTTGCCGGCCGGACCGCGTCCACCGCGTTTCGCGTCACCACCGACGACTCGGTCAACACGCCGCAGAGCGTCGACGCCGGCCGCTTCATCGTCGAACTTCGCGTCGCACCGTCGCGGCCGATGACGTTTCTGACCGTCCGCCTGGTGCAGACCGGCGACCTGACGGTCGTCAGCGAGGGTGTGTAGATGGCGAACCCGGCGCTCGAGAGCGTCCATTACCCGTTCACCGCCTTCAACTTCTCGATCGAGATCTCGAAGGAAGGGGAGGCGAACCGGCTGTGCAACGCCGCGTTCTCCGACTGCGACGGTCTCGAAATGACGATGGACGTGAAGACGATCCGCGAAGGTGGCGCGAACGGCCGCTCGATTCGCCTCACCGGTCCGCTCACCTACGGGCAGCTCACGCTGAAGCGCGGCATGACGGCGAGCAGCGATCTCTGGGACTGGTTTGCCGCGGTCGTCATCGATCCGTCGATCCGCGCGAGCGCGGAAGTCGTGATGCTGGCGCCGAACGGATCGGAGCGTGCGCGCTTCGTGCTCGAGCGGTGCGTGCCCGTGAAGCTGAAGGCGCCACCGCTCAACGCAAAGGACGGCGCCGTCGCCATCGAGGAGCTGCAGATCGCCTACGAGTCGGTGACGCGAAAGGCGGTGGGCCTTGCCTGAAGCGGTCAATCTCGAGAAGGCGGAACTGCGGCAGCTCGACGCGAACTTCGAGAACGAGATCGAGCCGGACACGTGGACGAAGGTGCAGTTCAATCCCGAGACCATGAAGGTGACCTACGCGAATCAGTTGAAGACGCCGGAAGGCGCCGGCGATCAGACCGGGCCGGCGGCGCGGCAGTTCGTCGGCGCCGGCACCACGAAGCTGAACCTGCAGTTGTGGTTCGACGTGTCCGCGCCGGTGCCGGAAGGCATGGCGAAGGAAGCCGACGTGCGCAAGCTGACGCAAAAGGTCGCGTACTTCATCACCCCGAAGGAAGACGGCGACAAGCTCGTGCCGCCCGCGGTGCGGTTCATCTGGGGCTCGTTTCAGTTCGACGGGATCATGGAAGGCCTCGAAGAATCGCTGGAGTTTTTCTCGCCCGAAGGACGGCCGCTGCGCGCGAACATGACGCTCAACCTCTCGCAGCAGCGCATCACCAAGTTCGCGTTTCGTGATGCGCGCGGTCCCGCGTCCGCCCCGTCGCTTGGCTCGCGTCCGCTGTCGCAGGCACTGGGCGGCGCGAGCCTGCAGGGCCTGGCCGCCGCGTCGGGCAAAGGGGCCGACTGGCAGTCAATCGCCAGCGCGAACGGCATTGAGAACCCGCGCCTGCTGCAGGCGGGCGCGCTCATCGATCTCACCGCAAGGAGCTCTCTGTAATGGCCGTCGTCATCAACGAGTTCGAGGTCGTGCCCGCGCCCGCGGAGCAGCCCGCATCCGAGCCGTCGCAGGATCGTCCGCCGGCCGGCGGACCAACGCCTCGCGACATCGAGCGCATCGTCGAGCGCGCGGCGGCGCGGGCCCGGCGCGTGCGCGCGCACTGAGGGTGCCATGGCAGCGGGCGCACTGGCGGTGGCGCGGCCGGCGTTCAGCGTCGGAGGGGAGGACAAGAGCTTCCTCGCGGCGGGCCTACTCGGCCTGATCGTGCACGAGACGGTCGCGGGCCTGTTTCGCTGCGAGGCGACGTTCGGCAACTGGGGCAACAAGGACGGGCGGACCGATTTTCTGTATTTCGATCGGACGCTCTTCGAGTTCGGGAAGGACTTCGCGATCAAAGTAGGCGACGCGACGATCTTCGACGGCCGGATCACCGGCCTCGAAGCGCACTTCCCCGAGGGACGTCCGGCGGAGATTGCCGTCCTGGCCGAAGACCGCTTCCAGGACCTGCGCATGACGCGCCGCTCGCGCACCTTCGCCGATATGAGCGACGCCGATGTGATGAGCCGCATTGCGCAGGATCACGGGCTGACGCCGCAGGTCAACGTCAGCGGACCGACCCACAAGGTGCTTGCGCAGGTCAACCAGAGCGACCTCGCGTTTCTGCGCGAGCGGGCACGCGCGATCGGCGCGGAGCTGTGGATGGAGCGGCAAACGCTGCATGCGGACACGCGCGCGGCGCGCGCCGGATCCGCGAAGCGTCTGACGCTGGGGCGCGAACTGCGCGAGTTCTCGGCGCTCGCGGATCTCGCCGGGCAGCGCACGAGCGTGACCGTCGGCGGCTGGGACGTGTCGGGCAAGAGCGCGCTCAGCGTCGAGGCCACTGATGCGGCGATCAGTGGCGAGGTCGGCGGCGACGAGAGCGGCGTCAGCATCCTCAAAGCGAAGCTCGGCGATCGCAAGGACGCGATCGCGCACGGGGTGCCGGTCAACCAGCAGGAAGCGCAGGCGCGCGCGGAGTCGTACTTCCGTGGCATCGCGCGGCGGTTCGTCACCGCACAGGGGGTGGCCGAGCCCGATCCGCCGCTGCGCGTTGGCGCGTCGGCGGACTTGACCGGTCTTGGTGCGCTCTTCAGCGGCAAGTACTACGTCGCCAGCGTGCGCCACATCTTCGACGGCGCCACAGGCATGCGGACCGAATTCATGGCGGAGCGGGCGGCGCTCAGCCGGCCGTAGCGGAGCGGGACAGTGCTCATCGAAGAAGCCTTCGTCGAGGTCGCGGTTGATGAACGCGTGCCGAGCGGCCTCGGTGGCCGTTGGTACGGCGTGTATCCGGCGCTCGTGACCGACATCAAGGATCCGGACAACCAGGGGCGGGTGAAAGTGTCATTGCCGTGGTCGCCCGACACCGGCGGCGGGAAGTACGAAGCGTGGGCGCGGCTGGCCACCATGATGGGCGGCAAGAACCGCGGCAGCTGGTTCGTGCCCGACACGAGCGATGAAGTGCTCGTCGCGTTCGAGGGCGGCGACACCCGGCGTCCGTACGTCATCGGCGCCATGTGGAACGGCACGGACACGGCGCCGGAAACCATGGACGGCAGCGGCAACAACTACAAGAAGGTGCTGCGGTCGCGCAATGGCGTGAAGGTGACGCTCGACGATCAGGACGGGCAGGAGAAATTCATCGCCGAAACACCTGGCGGACAGAAGGTCACGCTGAAGGATGGTCCGGGCGCGGTGGAGATCGTCGACAGCAACGGCAACTCCGTGAAGCTGGAATCGAGCGGCGTCACGATCACCGCGTCTGCGAAGCTGACCATCAACGCCGGCACGATCGCGATCTCCGCCGGCATGGTCACGGTCGACGCCGGCATGTCGAAGTTCAGCGGTGTCGTGCAGGCCGACACCGTCATCAGCAACAGCGTCGTGTCCGCGTCGTATACGCCCGGCGCCGGCAACATCTGGTAACGCCATGCGCCACCACGTGCAATGGACCGCGCCCGCCACGATGCTCGGACCCGCTCCGACGATCCTGCGATTTGCCACCGACAGCTTCATGGAGGAGTTCAACCGCGTGCTCGAGACAGATCCCTCGAAGCTTGCAGGACTCGAAGCGCAGTTCGAGACCTGGCGCGGTCCCGGCTCGCTGACGCCGGCCGTGCCCGAGCCCCCCGAGTCGTCGTCGCGGCTCGAGCGCAAGCTCGCACGGCTGCGCGGATCGGCAGAGCGCCGCCTCGGCTTGCTGACCGGATCGGCCGCGACGGCGCTGCAGGAACCGCCGCCGGCGCCGCCAGGATCGCCGCGGCCGCGATTGCTGAAGCTGTACCAACCGGCACATCAGCGCTTCTACTTGATCGCCGCGGCGCTGGTGTGCCGCCTGCCCGGGCTTCCCGATCGCACCATCGATGCGGGCCGACAGGAAACAGTCGCGTTCGTGTTGCGACGCATCCGCACGCGCACCATCGGCAGCACTACGGTGCGCGACGAGTACGGCTTCATCGCCGGCGGCAGCGGGGGCACCTGGGTGAAGATTGCGTCGCCCGACACGATGCTCGCACCCGGCGAAGACAAGCGTCCGCTCTTCGCCGTGCACTTCCAGGACGATGCGGACAAGAAGCGGCGCGTGCTGGCCGGTCTCGTCCCGACCGGCCGGCGCGAGCAATACGTTGGCGCCAGCGAGAGCGCCGCATCTGCGGCCGCGGCGACCGACAGTGCGTCCGCCGCAACGCTCACCGATCCCGGCGCGCCGGCGCCGCCGCTCGACCCGCGCATCGCGCTGTTGTCGGCCGACGTGATCGAGCCGTGGAAGGCGCTCGTCGTCAGGGCAGAGCGGACCGCGACGGAGATCGCGCATCCGAAGAACAGCGGCGAAGACCTCGCCGGCATGCACAACGCGTCGCGCGAGAACATCGCGGTCGGCTCCTGGTACGTGCTGCTCGACTTCGCGACCTTCCTGCAGCAGCAGGTGCCCGACGTCTGGGCGGCGCTCGTCGACAACACCACACCATCGGCGCCGGCGGCGCAGAGCGTCGTGCAGGCGATCCGCGGTGCGACGCTGTCGACCGACATTCCAGGTTACGGCCTCACGAAACCAGCGAACCTTCGCGATGCGCTGGTCGCGGTTCCGCCGTTTCGCGATCGGCTCGAACAGGCCACCGGCGGATTCAGCGTCACGACACCCTCTGCGCCCTGGCCAGACTTCTTCTTCCCGCTGGCGGATGCGCAGCACGGCGGACCCGAACCACTCGTCACGCTCGCGGCGCTCCCTTCGGGCAGTCCCGCCCTCAAGCCGTATCAAACCGTGCTTCGCAGGATCAGCGCGCTGCGCGATCTGATCGCGGCGGCGCTGCCGGCGCAGCCGACCGCCGCCGTGCCGGAGCTGCCGCTGGCCGCTCAGGCGGTGATGGCGCCCGACGAGACCGCGGTGTTCGTGATCCGCTGCGTGTTCGAGCGCCCGGAGTGCGGTCCGCTCGATCCGCCGCTGTTGAGCGAGCCGAGCCGCCCGTTCGAGCTGGCGGCGTTCTTCGATCCCGAAGCGCCGGCGCGTCCAATCCGCATCGCGCTGCCGGTCGACACCTCTCCGGCCGGCCTGCGCCGCGCGCCCAAGAACACCGCGTTCATGGTGTCCGACATGCTGTGCGGTCAGATCAATCGCGCGAAGGGCCTCGGCTTCATCGATCTCGTGCTGTCGGTGCTGCCGTTTCCCCTGCACAAAGACCTCGACACGGGCGGTCCGACGCCGTGCAAGACCGATGCGGGCTTGAGCCTCGGCATGATCTGCTCGCTGTCGATTCCGATCATCACGATCTGCGCGCTGATTCTGCTCATCATCATGGTCAGCCTGCTCGACATGATCTTCCGCTGGCTGCCGTACTTCTTCTTCTGCTTCCCGCTGCCCAAGTTCAACGCCAAGGCGCCCGCGGCCGAGGAGCCCGCGTGATGGATCCGGGACGCATCTTCGGACGCGGCATCAGCTTTCCCCCGCGCGTCGGCGCGGACGGGCGCGTCGCCTGGTCGGAAGGTGAAACCAACGTACGCGAGTCGATTCGCATCGTGCTGATGACGGATCAGCGCGAGCGGATTCGGCTGCCGCAGTTCGGCGGCACGCTCCACCGCTTCCTGTTCGAGCCCAACACGGTGGTCACGCGCCGTCGCATCCAGGATCAGATTTCGGTGGCGCTGGCGCGGTGGGAGCCGCGCGTGGCGGTGCTGTCGATCGACGTGGAACCCGATCCCGCGGATCCCCAGGCAGCGATCGCGACCATCACCTACCGCCTCGTCGCCACGCAATCAATCGAGCGCGTCAGCCTCACGGTGACGCTGGCACGGTAGCCCTATGCCGCTGACGATTCCCACGCTCGACACGCGCCGCTACCAGGACCTGCTGGATGAAGCGCTCGCGCGCATTCCGGTGCACAACCCGGAATGGACCAACTTCAATCGCAGCGATCCCGGTGTCACGATCATCGAGGTGTTCGCCTTCCTGACCGAGAGCCTGCTCTATCGCGCGAACCAGATCCCGGATCGCAACCGCCGCAAGTTTCTCTCGCTGCTTGGCGTGCCGCTGCAGCCGGCCTCGTCGGCGCGCGGCCTGGTGACGTTCGCGAACGACCGCGGACCGCGCCAGTCGATCACGCTCAACTCGGGCGTCGAGGTGCGCGCGGGAGAGGTGCCATTCCGAACCGAGCGCGGCCTCGACGTGCTGCCGATCGACGCCCGCGCCTTCTTCAAGCGCCCGCTGCCCGGTCCAGCCCCCGAGCTCGAAGAGTACTACCGCCGGCTCTACGCGTCGTTCCGCGGCCAGCCCGCCTCGGCTGAGATCCGGTTGTACGAGACAGTGCCGTTTCCGCCATCCGGCGACGCCCCGCAGCAGGCGCCGCTCGAAGCCGTGGATCAATCGATCTGGGTGGCGCTGCTGCTGCGCTCCGCGGATGGCCCACCGTCCGACGCGGTGAAGGACGAGGTGCGACAGCAGATCGCGACGCGCACGCTGTCGCTCGGCGTCATCCCGATTGTCACGGATGCCTCACGCGTGCTGCGGCCGACCGGTCCGAATGCCGGGCCGACAGCCGCACTGCGGTACCAGCTGCCGAGCGTGCCCGCGAGCGGCGGGCTCCCGACCGCGCTCGCTGATCGCGTCCCGCAGTACCGCGATCTCGATCCGCGCACGACGACGGATGTCCTGACCGAGCCGGGCATCGTCGAACTGATGCTTCCATCGGCGCGCGAGCTGACGCTCTGGAACAACATCGACCCGCTCGAATCGGGCGCCGCCGATTTCCCTCCTGCGCTCGAGGACACCAATCTTGCCGATCGCCTCATCACCTGGCTGCGCATTCGCGCCGCAACCGCGGCGCTGCCGTCGCAGCTGAAATGGATCGGCATCAACGCCGCGATGGTGTCGCAGCGCGCGCACGTCGCCAACGAAGTGCTGCCCGATGGAACGGGCGAGCCCGATCAGACGGTGACGCTCGCGCATCGCCCCGTGCTCGCCGGATCGGTGCGGTTGCGCGTGACCGCGAACAATCAGACGGAAGAGTGGACAGCCATCGACGACCTCCTCACCGCGGGCCCCGAAGTGCCGGTCCAGGACCCGAAAGACCCCCCGGGCGTCGTGCCGCCACCACCCGCACCTTCGAGGGTGTTCGCAGTCAATCTCGAATCGGGGGAGCTGCGCTTCGGCGATGGCCTGCGCGGCGCGCGTCCGCCGCTTGGCGCGGTGCTGCGCGCCGATTACGACTACGGGGTCGGGCGCGCCGGCAACGTCGGGGCGCACGCGATCAACAGCGGACCGGCGCTCCCGGCCGGCATGAAGGTGGATAACGCCGATCGAACGTGGGGCGGCGCGGACGCGGAGCGCGCGGCCGATGGTGAGAAGCAGATCGCGCGCCACCTCCAGCATCGCGATCGGCTGGTGACCGCGGCGGACTTCGAGGCGATCACGCTGCGCACGCCGGGCGTGGAGATCGGCCGCGTCGATGTCATTCCCGCGTACAACGCGGAGGTCCCGCAGCACGAACCGGGTGATGCGCCGGGCGCGGTCACGTTGATGGTGCTGCCGCGGACCGATCCGCTGCAGCCGGATGCGCCGCGGCCCGATCGCTTCTTCCTGAATGCGATCTGCGACTACCTCGATCCGCGTCGACTCGTGACCACCGAAGTCATTCTGCGGGGCCCGGTCTACAAGCCGATTTGGATTTCCGTCGGCATCTCGGTCGTGGCCGGCATGGCGGTGCCCGAAGTCCGTGACGCGGTGACCGCGGCGCTCCGGGCGTTTCTGTCGCCGCTCCCACCTGATGGCGTGCAGACGCTCGAGGACGTCACGACCGTGCTGCGCGCGCCGCAGCGCGCCGAGCGGCGCAAGGGGTGGCCGCTCCGGAAGCGCGTCGTTGCCGCCGAGCTCGACGCGGTCGCCAACCGCGTCGACGGCGTGCTGTTCGTCAACGACCTGCTGGTCGCGCAGGGCACCGGCGCGGCGCAGGCCTCGATACCCATGACCGGCCTCGAGCTTCCGCGCGTCGCCGGCATCTCGGTGACCGTCGGCGATCCGCTCGATCTGGATCGCCTGCGCGGGCAGCGTCCCGAGCCGACCGAGGCATCGAGCTTCGTGCCCGTGCCGGTCGTGCCGGAGGAGTGCTGACGTGGACGCCAACGGCACGCGCTTCCATCTCCTGCTCGGCGAGACCGACTGGGCCCGCTGCCGCGGCGCGGCAGACGATGCCGGTTTGCTCGCGACCGACTTCGCGCGCGCGCCGATGGCGTGCGATGGCGGCGACGATCGCGGCGGGTTCGCGTGGGAAAGCTCGACGGAGTCGCTGACGCTGCAGCCGTGCGTCGTGCGCTTCGAAGCCGCGCCGAACGACACCCCGCCGGATCCACGCGGCGGCGGACGTCGCGGCGCGGCCTCCGATCGCTACGGCAACATTTATTGGATAGCGGAGAGTGCCGCGGAAATCCGCATCATCCCCGCGGCGACGGGCCGCGCCGTGCATTTCTGGTCGCCGGGCGACGGGCTCACGGCAAGCCCTCGGCGGTACGGTGAATTCCATTCCGCGGCGGACGCTCCGCCGTTCCCCGCGCTGCAGCTGGCTGGTCTGACGATCACCGACGATCACTACCTCGTCGCCGGAGTGATCGAGCCTGCCGGCTTCCTCGTGTTCGATCTTCATGGCGGCGGGCCGCCACAGCAGCTGACGTGGCCGGCACGCGCCACGGCGAAGCTCGTCGTCTTCGATCTTGCGCCGCGCCCGGGCGGCGGCGTGTGGGTCCTCGATCGCGTCAACCGGCGCTACTGGGCGCTCGATCGGCACCTGATGCCGGACCCGCTCGATCAGCCGCTCGACACGCTCGATGGCGGCACGCGTGACGACTTTCAACCGCTCGATCCGGCGCCGCTTCGGCGCACGGCGCCGGCCATGTTCGCTGGCGGCGTGCCTGTCGATGCTAACGACCCGGTCGCAATCGAGGCGTTGCCCGACGGCAGCGTGCTCGTGCTCGATCGCCTCGCGGGCGGCGGCGCGCGCCTGCTGCGCGACGGCATCGACGAGCGGTTCGGCGCCATGCGTCCGCTCGAACCATTTGCCGTCGACGCGTACGACCTGGTGTTCGTTGCCGCCGACGCGCGCGCCACGACGATCAGGGGACAGATTTACGTGGCGTCGATGGAAGGCAACCAGGCGTTCGTCTTCGATCTCGACACCACGGTCGATGGCCGGTTGACCTTCACGCTGGTCGCCGAGTATCTGCCGATGCGATTGTTCGGCGGCAAGGGGCTGATCAGCGATGGCACGTACGCCTTGTACGACTTCGCGGACGGCTGGGTCCCGCTCGCGTCGCAGCGTCGGCCGCGGTATGCCGCGTCCGCCGCGCTTCAGACGCCGGTGTTCGACGGGCGGGAGCCGACGTGCGTCTGGCACCGGCTGATGATCGATGCGTGTGTGCCGCCCGACACGGCGCTGCACGTTCGCTCGCGCGCCGCCGACGACGAGCTCGCGCTGTCGATGACGCGCTGGCAGCGCGAACCGGATCCGTACCTGCGCCGCGATGGCTCGGAATTCCCACTGAGCGCTCCGCCGCGCGCCGACCGCGACGGCACATGGGAGTTGCTGTTTCAGCGCGCCCGCGGCCGCTACCTGCAGATCGAGCTCACCCTGTCGGGCAACGGCCGCGCGACGCCGCGAGTGCGCGCGCTCCGCGCCTACTACCCACGCTTCTCGTACCTCGAGAAATACCTGCCGGCGGTCTATCGCGACGACGAGACGTCGGCGTCGTTCCTCGATCGCTTCCTCGCCAACATCGAAGGCTTCTACACGACGATCGAGGATCGCGTTTCCGCCGTGGAGGCGTTCTTCGACGTCCGCAGCGCGCCCGTCGAGACGCTGGACTGGCTCGCGAGCTGGTTCGGCGTGGCCCTCGATCCGGCGTGGAACGAAGCCAAGCGCCGCCTCTTCATCCAGCACGCGCCCGAGTTCTTCCGCCAGCGCGGCACCACGCAGGGCGTGCAGAACGCGATTCGCCTGGCCATCGACGATTGCATCGATCCCACGATGTTCACCGCGCGGCCGCGTCGCATCCGCGGCCTCGACCAGGTACGCATCGTCGAGAACTACCGCAGGCGGCGCCTGCCTCCCGTGGTCGCCGGCGATTCGACGGAGGAGATCGGTCCGCACGAAATTTCGGCGGCCCCGCGCTGGCGGCCGATCGAAGGACGGTCGCGGCTGAATGAACGGTATCGCGGATTCCTCGCGGGACGCGGCGTCACGGTCCCCGCCAACACGGAATATCCGCCGCGCGAGCCGGACGACGCCGATGCGGCGCGGCTCTGGCGCGCATTCTCGAATGACAGTCTCGGGTTCGTGCCCTCGGCGACCGCATCCGATGTCGGCGCCTGGCACGACTTCCTGAAGCGCCGCTACCAGGCGTCCGGATCCCTGCAGAGCGCGTACGGCGTTGCCACCGTTGACGACCTGCCGTTGGCCGATCGCCTGCCACCCGACGGACGCCAGTTGCGCGACTGGTTCGATTTCGAGTCGACGGTGATGGGGGTGCGGCGGAACGCCCATCGGTTCTCGGTCCTCGTGCCGATTCCGCGGAGCCAGGACAACACCGAAGAGTTCCGCCGTGCGCGCCTCGACCTGGTGCGGCGTGTCGTCGATCTCGAGAAACCCGCGCACACGGTCTTCGACGTGAAGTTCTACTGGGCGCTCTTCCGCGTCGGCGCCGCGCGTCTCGGTGACGACACGCTCGTCTACCGCGGCGGACGCGACCCCGACCTGCTGCCGCCGCTTCGCCTCGGGCAGGGCTATCTCGCAGAGAGCGTCCTCACCCCCGGTCATCCGCAGAACGTCGGTGAACGCCTGGTGGTCGGACGCGACGCGCTCGACGGCCACTCCGCAATCGAGGAGACACGAGCATGAACGGCTTCTCGCCGTGCGCGACCGGCATCGGGACGCTGCCGCCCGATCCGAACAAGCGCGTCAACTTCGTGCACGGGTTCGTGCTCGGCGCTGACGACCTGACGCAGGAGTCGGCGTTCCTTGCCAACCGCGCCGAGAGTATCGCGCGCGACGTGCTCGGCTACGGCACCGTGAGCGGCCTGCGCGTGACGCGCGAGTCGTTGCCCGGCGGCGCGGGGCTCGTCGTCGGCTCCGGTCTCGCGCTCAGCCCGCGCGGCCGTCCGATCGTCGTGCCACTGCCGCAGGCGGTCGTGCTCGATGAGTGGGTCGACGCGCACCGCGGCGACGTGCCGTATCACGTCGTCCCTGGGTTCGACTCGCCGCCTGGCGATCTGCTGCGGCTCTTTGTCGTGCTGGCGTACCGGCAGTGCCCCAGCGACAACAAGCCCGGTCCCGGCGAACCGTGCCGCACCGAAGAGCCGCCGCGCTTTTTCACGCGTCTTGCCGACGACTTCGTGCTCGAGCTGCGATTCACGCCCCCGCCGCAGATGTTCGACGATGCGGTGCGTTCACTTCAGGCGTGGTTGCGTGCGATCGACGTGGTCGACGCGCCCGGCGGAACGCTGTCGCTCGACGACTTTCTCGCGGCGCTGCGTTCGGCGGCGCTCGGCGGCAGTCCGCCGTCGGGCACACTGACGTCGCCGCCGCAGCCGATCCGCGTGCAGCGCGCCGACGCGGCCGCGTTTCTCGAGGCGGCGCTCGGCGTGTGGGTCACGGAGTTGCGGCCGTTATGGCAGACGGTCGCGCCCGTGGACGATGCCGTGCTGCTGGCGGACGTGGATGTGCCGCTCGTCGCGCAACCGGATGGGCGATGGCAGACGGCGGACGTGTCGCGGATCGTCGTGCGCACCGATCGCCGGCCCGTCCTGCTGCCGCTCCGCCTGCTGCAGCAGTTGACGATTGGCGAAGCGGGCGCCGCGCCGTTCCGTGTGGAAGCGGCCGGCATCGTCACGGGCGACACGAATCAGACGACCTATCGCAGCCCGCGATTCAATGGCCTCCGGATCGTGAGCGCCGCGGACGGGGAAGTCACCGTCAGCTTCGACGGCTATTCGCAGCCCGGTGCGTCCGGACCGCACCAGTACGTCGTGAAGGTTCTCGGCCAGACGCTCCCATCGGCGCCCAGCGCGCCGGTCTTGATCAATCTCCGAGGCTTCGAGACGAACGGCATCCGCCTGGGCGTCACGGATGCGGGCGGCGCCGCGATCGCGCTGGCGCAGCTCGCAACGATCGAGCTCTCGATCGAAGTCACGCGCTACATGGCGTAGGGGGAGGAGCGAGATGAACGCCGGAACCCAGTCCCCCGCGTCGACGCGGCCGAGCACCGCCAAGCACGTGAACTACACGCTCGGCATGGTGCTGGGCGTCGACGACTTCCTCCAGGAATTTGCCTATCACGATGGCCGGCAGCAGGCGTTCGCGCGCGAGCTGATTGGCTACGGCACCGTGTCGGGTCTGCAGGTCACGATCGAGAACGATGTCCGCGGTCCGCGGATCATGGTGTCGCCGGGGGTGGCGCTCAGCCCGCGCGGTCAGACGATTCGCGTGTGCGCGGCGCAGTGCGCCTACCTCGCCGACTGGCTCGGCGATCACCGGCACGAAATTCTGCAGCGCCTCGGCTCGCCGCCCGCCGACACGATCACCGCGCACGTCGCCTTGTGCTATCGCGATTGCACGAGCGATCCGGTCCCGATTCCCGGCGAACCGTGCCGCACCGCCGACGACATGATGGCGGCCTCGCGGCTCGTCGACGATTTCCGGCTCGAGCTGCGGTTCGATGCGCCCGAGCAGCACGAGGAAGATGCGCTGCGCGCCTTTGTCGAGTGGCTGATGCTGGTGCCGATTGGCGGTGCCAGCCCCGCGTCTTCGCTCGACGAATTCCTTTCCGCGATTCGTGCCGCCGCGCACGTCGTCACCTCGCCGCCGGGCGCGCCAATCTTCGCGCATCTGACGCCGCCGCCGTCGCTCCGTATCGCGGCGGACGATGCCTGCGAGTTCCTGCGCGCCGCGTTTCGAATCTGGGTGACCGAACTGCGCCCGCACGTGACCGCGGCTGTCGTCGGCTGCTGCGGCAACGCCGACACCGCGACGCCGATCGAGGAGTGTTTGTGGCTCGGCGAGGTGGCGGTGCCCGTCCTCGTGAACGCGATCGATGGACAACTCGAGCTCGATACCACGCGCGTGACGGTCATCGACGAAGCGGCGCGGCCGTTCGTCGTGCACCTGCGCATGCTGCAGGAGTGGGTGTTGTGCGGCCGCTCGGCGCACGCCATCGGCGGGTCGGGCGCGCCCGGTCCGACCGGGCCAACGGGACCAACCGGCGCGTCGCTCGCCGGGGCGACGGGCGCCACCGGCGCAACCGGTGCGACCGGGCCGACCGGCGCGACCGGGCCAACCGGTGCAACAGGAGCAACCGGCGTCACTGGTGCGACAGGTGCAACGGGCGCTGCGGGCGCCACGGGTGCGGGCGATCCGGGCGCGACAGGACCGACGGGGCCGACGGGCGTAACCGGTGCGACAGGTGCAACAGGTCCAACCGGAGCAACCGGTGCGGGCGCAACAGGTCCGACGGGTGCGACCGGTGCGACAGGCGCGGGTCCAACGGGCGCGACCGGTGCGACCGGTGTTACGGGTCCGACTGGCGCCGGAGTCACAGGTCCGACAGGACCGACGGGGCCGACGGGCGTAACCGGACCGACGGGCGTGACCGGACCAACGGGCGTGACCGGACCGACGGGCGTGACCGGACCGACCGGCGTCACCGGTGCGACGGGCGGTACCGGGCCAACCGGACCGACCGGCATCGGCACACCAGGCGTGACGGGTCCAACGGGCCCGACCGGTGCGACCGGTCCCGGCCTCGTCGACGATCTCACGCGCATCGTCGCACTCAGCTGGACGCACGGCGCCGTCGGCGTTCCGATTCAAAGCCTCGTCACCGTGCAGCGGAACAGCCCGAACATCATCGGCTTCATCGTCGCGTTTGGCGTCAAGCCAACCGACAACCCGGGCGATCTGCGCGAGGTGACGTTCGGGCCGAACACGATCGACGACAACACGTTCGAGATGTTCGTGCTCGAACCGATCGCGGGCAGCACACCGGGGCTGGAGGTGTGGGCCAAGGTGCCGAAGGAGATGACCGAGCTCATTCCCCTGAAGATCGACGCGCTCACACCAGCGGGGCGCGTCCTCGCGGCGACGGAAATCGTGATTCCCCCCGGCGCGTCGACTCCCTGCACCGGCGCCGGCGTCATGTGGAACCGCGAGCTGTTCGGCATCCTCAAGGAACGGCGCCTGATGATCATGATCAAGGGCGACTTCATTCCCGAAGCAGTCGACAACGGGCGAGCGGTCGACGGTAATTTCCTGCGCGGGACGCTTCCGACCGGCGATCAAGTGGCCGGCGGAACGTTCTGGAGCTGGCTGACGCTGCGATGAGGGTGCTCTGCCGCTCCTACGATCTCGCGGACGCATCGGGCAGCGGCAGAGCGATGCGCGCCCTCGCAGAAGCACTACGCGCCCGCGGCGACGACGTGGTCGCGACGTCCGATGCGATCGATTCAGCGACGGTCCACACCTTTGCGCCCGACGTGGTCGTCGCGCATCAGTGGGCAACCGGCGAGGCTGCTGATTGGGCGACGACTCTACGGAAGCCGTTCGTCATGCTCGTGCACGGGCCGGGGCAGTACGAAGAGTTCATGCCGCAATGCGATCTCGTGCTGTTCGACTCACCGGCGCTGCTCACCCTCGCGCAGTCGGCGCTCGGGCGCACGCCGGCGCGCGTGCTGCGGGCGGGAGACGACGCGGACGCCGACGCGATTCGCGCCGGGCTGATCGATCTCGCACGGAACGGGCGTCGCCGGCCGACCCTGACGCTGTGCATGACGGTCGCAAACGAGGCCGCGACGCTGGAACAGGCGATCGACTCGGTGGCGAGCGTGGTCGACGAGATCGTGATTGGCGTCGACGCGCGATCCGGCGACGAGACGCTCGCGATTGCGGAACGCCGCGCCACTCGATCGTTCGTCTTCGAGGAGAGCCGGCCACCGGATTTTCCCCGCATGCGCAATCGCGCGATGGCGCTCGTCGAAACCGACTGGGCGATTGTGCTCGACGGCCACGAGTGGATCGAGCACGCGGATCGCATTCCTGACGCGCTCGAGATCGACGCATGGTCGATCGAGATCCAGACGCTGTTCGAGCCCGACGAGCGTCGCGTTCCCGGCCTGGCGTTTCCGTTTCCGCGGATCCATCGGCGGCACGTGCGCTTCGCGGGCGCTGCCGCTCACGAGGAAGTCAACACGCCGATGTCCCGGCGGACGCTGCGGTCGGACATTCATGTCTGGCACGAGCGCAAACCGGGCGCGGCGAGCGTGGCCCGTCATGCCGAGAAGAGCGGCGCCGAACTGGCGACGCTGCAGTCGGCGTGGACGGAGAACGGCGATCGGCGCGCGCTGTTCTATCTCGCCAACGGACTGCGCGAGGCGCAGCGCTACGACGAGGCAGCGTCCGCCTACGAGACGTATCTTGAGCGCCCGAACTTCGCCGAGGAAGGTTGGCAGGCGCGCCTCTATCTCGCGCGGTGCCATGCGGGCCGTCAGGACTGGCCGGCCGCGCGCCGGCATTTCGAAGCGGCCGTCGCCGACGCGCCCGAGCGCGCGGAAGCGGCCGTCGGCCTTGGCCATTCGCTGCTCGCGAGCGGAGACGCATCGCGCGCCGCGGCGTGGTTCCGAATGGCGACGGCGTTGCCGCAACCGACTCACTGCCGGCTGTTCGTCGAAGTGCCGGTGTACCGCTGGGGCGCGTGGCACGGGC
>JBKPRU010000213.1:0-6658 GCA_046734675.1 Acidobacteriota bacterium | reverse complement strand
GGCTCGGATGCCGCGTCCGCAGGCCCGGGTAGGCCGCCAGGTCCCAGTGGGTCGCGAGGCCGTCGGAGTGCATGACCAGAACGGCGTCGCGGGGGAAGGGATACTGGAACTCGTGAATCCGGGCCGCGGAATGGCCGGCCGTGCCGTTGTGAGAAACCATGTTCTGGCGGCTGCCGCTCGCCAGGGTGAGGATCGCCGAGATGTTTCCGAGGCCGGCGTAGCGGGCCACGCCCCGCTCGAGGTCGGCCGCCAGGACGGCCAGCGCCGCCCCCCGGCTGGATCGCAAGGCGGCGTGGAGGTCGCTGACGATGGTGGCCGGGTTCTGGTCGTGGATGGCGGCGAACTCGGTCACGGCGCGGCGAGCGGCATCGTGGGCCGAGAGACCATGGCCCAGGCCGTCCGCAATCATGACGACGAGACGCTCGGTCCGCAGCCGCGCGGTCCATTGGTCGCCGCAGACCGCCTCCCCGGTCGCGTTGACCCGCACGGCCCCGATCTCGAGGCGCGGTCGGCTCACGACGGCCGGTGGCCGCTCGCGCCCGACGCGGGCGACGACCGCCGTCCCCGTCGGCTGCGTGTAGATCTGAAAGAAGTCCGAGAGGCGCCCGATCGCGCCGAGGCCCTGGCCGAGCGTGCCGGTCGTGGAATAGCCATCGATGCGCGAGACGGCGACGTCAGGGATGCCCGGTCCGCGGTCGAGCGCGAGCACCTCGATACCTGCTTCGCCGTCGACTTCGCCGTCCAGCACGCGCAGGAGCATTTCCCCCTGCTGCGCGTGCTTCACGAGGTTCGTTCCGAGCTCGGTGACGATCAGCGCGACCTGCCCGGCGCGCTCCTCGGTGAACTCGAGGCCGACCGCCACGTGCTGCGCGGCGCGGCGCACCACGGAGACCTGCGTTGGATCCTGGACCGGGAACCCGGCGCCGGCGCTCGTCATCGCCAGCGCGTGATGGTCACGCGGGTCCCTTCGCCGGGACGCGAATCGATGTGGAATTCGCTCGAAAGCCGGCGCGCGCCGCTCAGGCCCAGTCCGAGCCCGCCCGCCGTGCTATATCCGTCGCGCATCGCCAGCTCGATGTCGGCAATCCCTGGCCCCTGATCCTCGAAGGTGAGTCGCAGGCCCTTCCGGAACCCGTCGACGAGCGATTCGAGGAGCAGCTTGCCGCCGCCGCCATATTGCAGCGTGTTGCGGGCGAGCTCGCTTGCGGCGGTCACCAGCTTGGTCTGATCGACCAGGTTGAATCCGAGTTCGACTGCTCTCTGGCGTACCAGCTGCCGAACGAGCACGACGTCCTCCGGCTGACGGATCTGTCGTTCCTCGCTAAGCTGAACCGGCATCGTCCTGATTCCGATCGGCGATCCGGCGCCGCAGCAGTTCCATGCCGCGCTCGACGTTCAACGCGGTGCGCACGCCCGACAGTGAGAGGCCCAGTTCGACGAGCGTGATGGCCACCGCCGGGCGCATGCCGACAACCACGGTCTCGGCGTCGAGGACGCGCGACATCGCGGCGATGTCCGCGAGCATGCGGCCGATGAACGAGTCGACGATCTCGAGCGCCGAGATGTCGATCAGCACGCCCTTGGCGTGGGCGGACACGATCTTCGACGTCAAGTCGTCCTGCAGGGTCATCGCCAGACGATCGTGCATGTCGACCTGGATGGTGACGAGGAGGTACTCGCCCATCTTGAGAATGGGTATGCGTTCCACGTCAGCCCTCGTTCGCGTCGGCGTCGCGGTCCTGGTCGGCAGACGGCTTCTTGCGCGCGGTCTGCTTCTGGACGGAGAGCCCGGCGCGGTGCAGCGCCACGCTGAACGCGTCGGCGAGCGTGGCCTTCGTGACCACCGACCCGAGCTCGACGCCCAGGTGCACGATCGTCTGCGCGATCTGCGGGCGGATGCCGCTGATGATGCAATCAGCCCCCATCAACCGCGCCGCGGCGACCGTCTTGAGCAGGTGCTGCGCCGTCAGCGTATCGACGGTGGGCACGCCGGTGATGTCGATGATCGCGATGGCCGCGCCGCTGTCAACGATCCGTTGCAGCAGGCTTTCCATGACGACCTGCGTTCGAGCGCTGTCGAGCGTTCCGATGAGCGGCAGCGCGAGGATCCCGTCCCACAGCGTGACGACCGGAGTCGAGAGCTCCAGCATCTCCTGCTGCTGGCGGACGATCACGGCTTCGCGTCCGCGCTGGAAGACTTCCGCGGTATACAGCCCGAGCTTGTCGAGCACCTCCGTGATCTCCCACGTGGTATCGGCGAGTTTGCCCGCGTCCTTCCCGTAGGTCGCCCGGGCGCGCTCGAAGAGCGGCTGCTTGAGGGAGAAGATGAAGGTGGCGGTTTCCGAGGGCGAGAAGCCCTGCTCCGCCCGCGAGCTCGACAGCGCGTCGAGGACGTGGCGCACCGCGGCCCAGTCCGCACTGTGAATGTCGCTGTTCCCGGAATTCAGCGCACGCTTGAGCGCACTCAGGAACCGCGACGAGTTCTCCTGCAGTTCCCCTTTGCTGACGCGATCGGGACGAAACGCCGCCGCGTTGAACTGATTTTCCAACCAGCGCTGGAGCAGCGCCGCTTCATCCACCGCCACGAGTTCCGTCAGCAACCGTTACTCCTTTTCGACATCGGGCCACAGAATGATGGCCACAGAACAACACAGACTGGAAGCCACAGACGAACACGAGTGAGGGCCACAGAAGAACACAGACCAACACAGAAAATACTCGAACGAGAATTTTTTCTGTGTGTTCGTTTTGTGTTTTTCTGTGGCTTTCCCTCTTCTTTCTGTGGCCTCATCTGTGGACCGCGGCCGCGATGGCGCCGAGCAGGCGCTCGCGGGTCAGGTCTCCTTTGGCAATCACGTCACGTGCGTGCAACAGCAGTTGCGCGCGGCCTGCGGGGTCGAGCGCGCTCGCGGTCACGATGATGACCGGCAGATCGTGCGTCGCGACATCGTCGCGCAGCGCGTCGAGCGCCTCCCAGCCGGTCATGCCCGGCAACATCAGATCGAGCAGGATGACGTCGGCCGCCTGCTCCTTCGCGTGCCGCAACCCTTCCGCGGCGTCGGAGCAGGCCGTCAAGTGGCACGCCCCGTCGAGCGCCTGCGCGATGATGTAGCGGGAGATCTCTTCGTCCTCGATGAGCAGCACGCGCGTCGGTTCGCCGCTCGGACCGCTGGTGAGCGCTGCCATCGTGTCGAGCAGCGCGCGCCGCGACACCGGCTTCAAGAAGCAGGCCTGCGCGCCCAGCGCAAACGCGCGGTCGCGCTCGTCGAGCGACGTGACGACGATCACCGGCACGTCCTGCGTGCGCGGGTCGCGGCGGAGCCGCAGCAGAAAATCCCACGACTCGACGCCGCGCAGCCGGATGTCGAGGATCACCAGCGTCGGCCTCATCACGGTCAGCGCGCGGTCGGCCTGATCGACAGTGACGGCGGGGTAGATCTGAAAGCTGGTCCCCTTCAGCAGCTTCTCGTAGATCAGCTGTTCGTCCGCCTTGTCCTCGACGACGAGCACCGGCTGCTTGTCGGGATCCGGCGTCCACGTGAATTCGGGCACGTCGTCTTCGACCTCGTAGTGCACGGGCAGCGTGACCGTGAAGGTCGATCCGACGCCCGGTTCGCTCTGAAGACTCAAAGTGCCGCCGAGGAGTTCGGCGAGGCGCTTCGACAGCGGCAGCCCGAGCCCGGTGCCGCGGACGCCGCGCTGTAGCCGGTGCTCGACCTGCGTGAACTCTTCGAAGATGCGCTCCTGGTCCGCGGGCGCGATGCCGATGCCCGTGTCAGCGACGCTGACCGCGATCGTCTTGCCGTCGTCACCGAGGATCGCGGAGACGCGTACCTCGCCCCGCTCGGTGAACTTGAGCGCATTCGAGATCAGGTTGCGCAGGATCTGCGAGACCTTCGGTTCGTCGGTGGTGACGATCGGCAGACGCTCGGCGGCATCGAAGACCAGCGCGACGGATTGATTGAGGAGCAGCGGCCGCAGCATGCCGCGGAGCGCGCCGAACAGCTTGGTGACGTCCATCGGGCCGGGGCGGACCGTCGTCTTGCCGGCTTCGACCTTCGCGAGGTCGAGCAGGTCGTTGACCAGTTCGCCGAGCTGTTCGGCGGCCTTGCGAATGTAGATGACTTCCTGCTCCGGGTCGCGCCCTTCACGCTGACGATCCTCGAGAATCAGGTTGCACAGACCGAGGATCGAGTTCACGGGCGTCCGGAACTCGTGCGTCATGTTCGACAGGAAACGGGATTTCAGCTCGTCGGCGCGGCGGAGATGGTCGGCCTTCTCGTCGAGCTCCGCGTACAGCGCGACGACCCCGCGGTTGGTGTCCTCCAGCTCGCGATTGAGACGAACGAGCTCCTCCTGGCGCGTCTGCAGCTCGTCGAGCGCGCGCAGCAGTTCCTGGTTCTGTCGCTGAAATTCCTCGGCAATGCCCGAAGGCTGACGCGAGCGCACGGTACTTAGGATCGATTCGAGGCGCGCTTCGGTCACGACGTGGGCGCGCGGCGAGAGCGTCTTGCGCAGCGTCACGCGCGTGCCGCGGTCGTTCGACTCGATGTCGAAGCCGTCCATCAACCGCCGCGCGCCGGCGAGGCCGAGGCCCATGCCGGTCGACGACTTGTAGCGGCCGCTGAGCACGCGGTCGAGATGCGGGATGCCGGGGCCGCGATCGGTCACCGTAATGACGAGCGCCTGCGGCTTCGACTCGCGATCGATCGCGAAGACCGCCTCGCCCGATCCCGCGTAGCGCACGGTGTTGCGCACGATCTCGGAGACCGCGGTCGCGATGCGCGTCTGCTCGCCCGAATCGAACCCGAGCAGGCTCGAGAGATCGCCGGCGCGCTGCCGTGCGGCGACGACGTCCTGGTCATGGCGGACGCGGAGGGTGAGGAGAGTGGTAGGGGAGGTCTCCATACGGCCCGGGGGCGCCCTACAGCATCCTACAAGCCGCGCATCGCGGCAATCGATTAAACTCGCATCTGCCGCGTGTCACCGGAACTCGAGATCCTGCGCAGCCCGCAGCGCGCGTTCGCGCGACTTGTCGCCGACCCCCAGGCGGTCTCTCCGATCGACGCCTGTTACCGTCCGGTCACGGTTCTCATCGCGATCGCGACGGCGGTGTCGATCGCAGCGACCTTGCACGTGAGCGTCGGCCTCATCGCGAACGTGATGGCGTGCTGGAGCCTCGTGCTCGCGCTGCAACTCGCCGCCGCGTTCGCCGTCATCCCGGCGGCGTCGCGCCGCACCTTCGGGACGGCGCGATTGCTCGACCTCTTCTTCATGGGCCATGCGCCGTGGTCGCTGTGGCTGCTGGCGTTTGCGCTCTGGGCCGCCGTCACGACGCCCGCGGCCCGCGACGTCCGATGGCCGCTCGCGTCGATCGTCGTGCCGATCGCGTGGACGGCCGTCATCGTGTTCGCCTTCTTTCGCGCCGCGCTGGCGATGCCGCACCCCCATGCGCTCAAGCGAACGATCGCGCACCAGGCGCTGACGCTCGGCATCGGCTTCGGCGTGTTTGGCCTCGCTGTGGCGATCGCACCGCGCATCCTCGGGATGTTCGGACGGTGACGATCGCGCGTGTCGCCGCCGCGGTCCTGTGGATCGGCGGCGTCCTCCTCGGATCGTTCAGCGAACGGCCTGTCGTCTCAGCGCCGCGCGTGGTCGACGGCTTCCACGTGTTGGCCGGCGACTTCCACGTCCACAGCTTTCCCGGCGACGGCGCGCTGCCGCCCTGGACGCTGGCGCGCGAGGCGCGGCGCCACGGCCTCGACGTGATCGCGCTCACAAATCACAACCACATGCTGTCGTGGCGGATCGCGCGCTGGTTCGCGGCGGCCACGCCGGACGTGCTGCTCCTCCCCGGGGAGGAGGTGACGACGCCGGCGTATCACATGACGGCGGTGGGGATTTCCCGCACCGTCCCGTGGGATCGATCCGCGGCGCGCGTCGCAGCGGCGGTGCACGCGCAAGGCGGGGTGGCAATCGTGGCGCATCCGGACTCGCGCGCCGCCGAGGCGATCGGCGCCGCCTTCGCCGACGTCGACGGCATTGAATCGGCGCATCCCGCGCGCCATGGGTCGGGGCGAATCGCGCGCGAACTCGACGACGCGGTCGTCGCGGCGACGCGCATCCACCCGGGAATCGCGCAGATCGGCGCGTCGGACTTTCACTACCTCGCGCCGATCGGCATCTGCCGCACGTATGTGTTCGCGCGCGAGATCTCGGGGGCGGGCGTCGTCGAGGCGATTCGCGCTGGACGCACCGTCGGCTGCGACGCGCGCGGCGAGACCTACGGCGATCCGCGGCTGGTCGCGCAGGTCGCCGGCGAATGCGCGGCGGCGAGCGCAGCATCGGGCGGCGTGCAGCCGCACCTCAATCGCATCGCGATGGCCAGCGCCTGGCTCGGGGCGCTGGGCTTGACGCTGCTCGGCTCGCGACGAACGTGACAATGACCGCCATGCGCGACGCGGAGGTCATGCCCGCGGGCGCCCTACCGGTAGCGCACGCCCTTTCATCTCTGTACTCCCGCCACACAGACTCGTAATCTCCCAAACGGCAGGTCTGCGGAACTTGGCGCATTTCTGCGCAAAGAGAAACGGGTATTCCGCTTGCGATGCCGCCGCCCGTGCTTCGGCATCCGTTACCCCGAACCGTCCTCATCCTC
>JBKPRU010000212.1:0-6151 GCA_046734675.1 Acidobacteriota bacterium | reverse complement strand
GTCGTGGCCTTCGAATAGTGTGGGAACAGCGTGAGCGTGACGATACGGCGGATGCCGGCCGCGGCGATCGCTTCCAGAGCATCGTCGGCAGACGGCCGGGAGTAGCGCATGGCGATGAACACGCGATAGAGGCGCGATCGGTCGCTGCCGTTGAGGCGACGTTCGAGCGCTGTCGCCTGCGCGCGCGTGATGCGCAACTGCGGCGAACCGCCGCCGATCGACTGATAGTTGCGGCGGACCGACGGCCCGCGCATCTTTGCGATCAGTCGCGCCATCAGCGGCTGCAGGCGCGCGCCGAAGGGCAGCTCGATGATCTCGCGATCCGAGAAGAGGCTGACGAGAAACGGCTCGACCGCGTCGAGATCGTCCGGTCCGCCCAGGTTGAAGAGAACAACCGCCGTCTGTCGGGATGCGCCGCAGGTGCTCATGTCGTGATCCAGCGTCCTGGTCAAATCGTGCGTGAGAAGACGGGCCGTCCGGCGTGCGACGGCAGGTAGCGATCGAAAGTCATGCAGATGTTGCGGACGAACAGCCGTCCGGCGCCGGTCGCGGTCAGGCCGGTGCCGTCGATCGTGAGAAACCCGTCAGCCACCGGACCGCCGGGGGCGCGCAGCGCGTCGAGCTCACGGGAGAAATACGTGTCGAAATGCACGCCGAACTTCGCGAGCACGGCGGGGCGGCTGACGTGGAAGTTGCACATCATTTCGGTGATCACGTAGCGCCGCACCGCATCGTCCGCGCTGAGCGCGTATCCGCGTTCCACCGGGAAGCGGCCGCTGTCGATCGCGGCGTAATAGCGCGGCAGCTTCTTCTCGTTCTGCGCGAACGCGCCCTCGACGTCGCCGATGGCCGAGACGCCGGCGCCGATCATGTCGGGCGCGGGGCGGGTCGTGTACCCCATGAAGTTGCGGTGCAGGCGCCGTTCGCGCGCGGCCACTGCCAGCTCGTCGTCCGGCAGCGCGAAGTGATCCATCCCGATCGCCTGATAGCCGGCGGCGAGGAAGGTCTCAATCGCCGATCCAAAGAGTTCGAACTTCAGGTTCGTATCGGGGAGCTCCGCTTCGTTGATGCCCTTCTGGTGTGGACGCAGCCAGGGGACGTGCGCGTAGGAGTACACCGCGATGCGGTCGGGACCCATATCGATGACCGATGCGAGCGTGCCGCCGAAGGTGCGGAGCGTCTGGCGCGGCAGCCCGTAGATCAAATCGACATTGATCGACTCGAAGCCGACGGCGCGCGCGAACGCGCAGAGATCGCGGGTCATGGCCTCGGACTGACGGCGATTGATCGCGGCCTGCACCTCGGGGGTGAAGTCCTGCACGCCCATCGACAGCCGGTTGAAGCCGAGCCGGCGCAGCAGCTCGAGCTGCTGGCGCGAGGTGACGCGCGGATCGATCTCGATGGCGCGCTCCGCCTGCGGATCGAGGTCGAAGTAACGCTTCACGGTCGCATCGAGTCGTTCGATTTGCTCGAGCGACAGATACGTGGGCGTGCCGCCGCCCCAGTGATGCTGCACCACGCGACGGCGATCGCCGAGGCACCCGGACACCATCGCGAGCTCGCGTTCCAGGTAATCGACATACCGCGCCGCGACTTCTCGCCGGGCCGTGATAATCGTCATGCACCCGCAGTACGTGCAACGGTGCTCGCAGAACGGGAGGTGAAGATAGAGCGACAGCGGATCGCCGGTGCGCCTCGACGCGGCCGCAAGCCGGTCGCGGTACTGGTCGTCGCCAAACGTCTGGTCGAACTCGACCGCGGTTGGATATGACGTGTACCGCGGCCCGGGACGGTCGTACTGCTTGAGCAATCCACTGAACGACGCGGTGGTGTTGGCAGTCATTGCCACGGGGAATCACAAAGACCATGCCGCGGCGGATCCGCGCCACGATTCGCCGAAATACACCGGAAACTCGGACCGTCCCACTCACCACCGATCGCGAGTTCGCGCGAGTGCCGGAAATCCGGCGGTGCGCGCCGCGGTGCCGGCCGCACTGATCTGGACGTCGCAGATTTCATCCAGGATTCAGGCGAGTGGCCGACCTGGCATTGCCATTGCGGTATCGGCGGCATCGTGGCCGAGTTTGACGACTCCGCACCTCACACACCGCCACTCGACGCGTTCTCGATGGACTCGGTCGTGATCGGGCGCAGCCCGCGGATGCGCGCCGTGTTCGACTTCGTGCGCGTCATCGCCGACAGCGAAAGCAACGTGCTCATCGTCGGCGAGACCGGCACCGGGAAGGAGATGATCGCCAATCTGATTCATCAGACGAGCCGCCGACGGCGTCGTCCGTTCGTGCCGGTGAGCTGCGCGATCCTCACCGAGACGTTGATCGAGTCGGAGCTCTTCGGCCACGAACGCGGCGCCTTCACCGGCGCCATCAAGGATCGGCCGGGGCGGTTCGAGCTCGCCGAGGGAGGCACCATCTTCCTCGACGACATCGACGACGTGCCGCCGTCGGTGCAGGTGAAGCTGCTGCGCGTGCTGCAGAACCGCACGGTGGAGCGCGTCGGCGGCACCCGCTCGATTCCAATCGACGTCCGCGTCATCAGCGGATCGAAGCGGAGTCTGAAGCAGCTGACGAGCGAAGGGACGTTTCGCGAGGACCTGTTCTACCGCCTGAACGTCGTACCGATCTGGCTGCCGCCGCTCCGCGAGCGGCGAGAAGACATCGCGCTGCTCACGGATCACTTCGTCCGTCGGTTCTTCCGCGCGCGCGGCGAGCAGGTGCCGGCGTTGTCGCCGACGGTCCGCGACGCCTTCCAGCGCTATCGCTGGCCGGGCAACGTCCGCGAGTTGGAGAACGCCTGCGAGCGCATCGCGCAGACCTGCACGTGCAGCACCGTCCGCGTCGGCTGCATGCCGGCCACTCTGTTGTTCCAGACACGGATGCAGTCAATCCCCATCCCCGTCGATCCGCTCGCGCACCCTGAAGCGGCGTCGCTCGACGACCGCCTGAGGGAAGTCGAGACGCACCTCATCACGTGGGCGCTCAAGATCAGCCACGGGAACAAGTCCAGGGCCGCAGAACATCTGCAGATCAAGCGCTCGACGCTCGGCGATCGGATCCGGAAGCTTGGCCTGGATCATCTCGGACGCGAGGAGTAGCGAGATAGGGTTCAAAGGGTTCAAGGGGTTCAAAGGGTTCGGGGTGGGGTTCGCCAGAGGCCGTTCATCCGTGTCCATCCGTGTCCATCCGTGGTGGATCTATCCGTGATGGATCACACCGTCCGCATCCGTGGGTAGAATCGGTCCGTGCTGCGTCTGTTGCCACTCGTGTCCGCTTCGGCGATCGGGATCCTGTCCGCGATCGGCGGCTACACGTTCATCTACGCGCGCGGCGGGTCGTATCTGACGAACGATCCGCGGGCGTGTGCGAACTGCCACGTCATGGAAGAGCAGTACAGCGGCTGGCTGAAAGGCTCGCATCGCTCGGTCGCGGTCTGCAACGATTGTCATACACCTCCGGGCCTCGTCGGCAAGTACATGACCAAGGCGGAGAATGGCTTCCGCCACTCGTTCGCATTCACGACCGGTCGATTTCCCGATCAGATCCAAATCGTGCCGCGCGACCTCGAGGTCACCGAACGCGCGTGCCGCAAATGCCACGAAGAGATTGTGACGGCGATTGAAGGCGCGCACGGCGAGGCTGGACGGTTGCGCTGCGTGCGGTGCCATCGCACCGTCGGACACCTGGAGTAGACATGCCCGACCCCGTTGCTTCACGCCGCCGGTTCAGCGGCCCTTCACTGTTCCTCGTGGTTGCCGCCTTCGCAGCCGTCGCAGCGCTCGCGATCGTCGCGCTCCTCGTCAACATCTTCGAGCGCAAGCAGGAGGGGCGCAATCCGTTCTATCGCGTCGTCGAACTGAACGACGAGACGGAAGACCCCGCGATCTGGGGCAAGAACTTTCCCCTGCAGTACGACGGCTACAAGCGCACGGTCGATCAGGTGCGGACGCGGTACGGCGGCAGCGAGGCGGTGCCACGCACACCCAGCGCGGCCGATCCGCGCTCGGTCGTCGCCGAATCCCGTCTCGAGGAAGACCCGCGTCTGAAGATCATGTGGGCGGGTTACGCCTTCTCGAAGGACTTCCGGGAGGAGCGCGGCCACGCCTATATGCTCGATGACCAGGTGTTCACCGAGCGTCAGCAGGTGACGAAGCAGCCGGGCACGTGCATCCACTGCCACGCCTCGATTTACGTGCCCTACAAGCAGATGGGCGGCGGCGATCTGATGAAAGGCTTCGAGGCGATGAATCACCTGCCGTACGCCGAGGCGCGCAAGCACGTCACGCATCCGGTCTCCTGCATCGACTGCCACGATCCCTCGACGATGCAGCTGCGGGTGACGCGACCGGGCTTCCTCGAGGGCATTCGTGCGCTGAAGGCGTCGCAGGGCACCCAGAATTACGACCCGAACACGATGGCGACACGCCAGGAGATGCGCGCGTTCGTGTGCGGCCAGTGCCACGTCGAGTACTACTTCCGCGGCCCCGAGAAGCGGCTGGTCTACCCGTGGGCGAAGGGCATCAAGGTCGAGAACATCCTCGATTACTACGACGAGCAGAAGCAGAACGACTGGGTGCACGCGGAGACCGGCGCCGGCGTCCTCAAGGCGCAGCACCCCGAGTTCGAGATGTGGAACCAGGGCATCCACGCGCGGAGCGGCGTGACCTGCGCCGACTGCCACATGCCCTACATGCGGTCGGGCGCGCTGAAGATCAGCGATCACCACGTGCGCAGCCCGGTGCTCAACATCAACCGCGCCTGCCAGACGTGCCATCACTGGCCGGAAGAAGAGTTGAAGGCGCGCGTCGAGACGATTCAGGACCGCGTGTTCTCGCTGCGCAACCGCGCGATGGAAGCGCTGGTCGCGCTCATCAACGACATCAAGGACGCGCGCGCCGCGGGCAAGTCCGATGCGGATCTCGACCTGCCGCGCAAGCTCCAGCGTCGCGCGCAGTTCATGCTCGACTTCGTGGAAGCCGAGAACTCCACGGGCTTTCATGCGCCGGAGGAAGCGGAGCGCATCCTCGCCGAGTCGATCGATTACTCGCGCCAGGGACAGCTCGCGCTGCGCGGCGTCGCCGTCCCGGGGCTGCAGACGAACGAGCTCGCCAAGCCCACGGCGGGCGGACCTGCGGAACGGAAGCGATAGCGGCCTGAACATTGCAACCTCCACCATAAGGAGGTTGTAGATGGGCTTGTCCCTCAAGCCTGATTACCTGCGCCGCTATCGCGACATCGCCATTCTCTTCTTCAAATACGGGCGGTCCGACCTGATCTTCCGCGCCGGCGTCGACAAAGAGACCGGCGACGCGCTGGCCCGCGACCTCGAACATCTCGGTCCGACTTTCGTCAAGGTCGGACAACTGCTGTCCACCCGCGGCGATCTGCTTCCACCCGACGCGCTCCGCGCGCTGTCGCGCCTCCAGGACGACGTCGAGCCGTTTTCGTATGCCGACGTCGAACGCATCGTCACCGAGGAGCTCGGCGTGCGGCTGTCGAAGGCGTTCTCGCGCTTCGAGCCCACGCCGCTCGCAGCCGCCTCGCTGGGGCAGGTGCATCGGGCAGCGCTGCGCGATGGACGCGACGTTGCCGTGAAAGTGCAGCGTCCCGGCGTCCGCGAGCAGGTCGTCACGGACATGGAAGCGATGGAGGAAGTCGCGAGCCTGCTCGACGCGCACACCGAGATGGGGCGCTACGGGCTGCGCCGCATGACCGAGGAGCTGCGGCGTTCGATCCTCGCGGAGCTGGATTACGGGCGCGAGGCGCAGAATCTCATCACGCTCGGCACCAACCTCGCCCGCTTTTCGCGCATCGTCATTCCGACGCCGATCCCGGATTACTCCACGTCGCGCGTGCTGACGATGGAATACCTGTCGGGGCAGAAGATCACCGCGATCAACCCCGTCGTGCTGGCAGAAGCCGGCGCCCCCGATCTCGCCGAAGAACTCTTTCGCGCCTACCTGCACCAGGTGATCATCGACGGCGTGTTCCATGCCGATCCGCATCCCGGCAACGTCCTCATCACCGAAGACAATCGCATCGGCTTGATCGATCTCGGCATGGTCAGCCGCCTGTCGCCGGACATCCAGGAGCGCCTGCTGCAGTTCCTGCTGGCCGTCGCGGAGGGACGCACCGAA
>JBKPRU010000211.1:0-10732 GCA_046734675.1 Acidobacteriota bacterium | reverse complement strand
CGTCCGCGGAGTCCACATGACGATGTCGTCGTGATGTGTCGTTTCGCATCGAGCCGTGCCGGCAGCGCGGTGGCGGCTTCGCCGTAGAGGAAGACGTCGACGATGTTGTGGGCGTCGGGGTTGTCAGGATGACGACAGTGTTCGACGGCGCCGATGTCGGCCGCTCCCTGAATCACGCCTTCTGCGAGCAGGAATCCAGCCGCAAGCGCGCGATCGTCACCAGGCGTTCGCATGAGGACGGCGAACGGCGTCCCGTGCAGCCGGACTTCCAGCGGCTCCTCGATGGCAATCGAATCCCGCGAGGGTCCGGTGCGGCCTACACGCAAGACGTCGACGTTTCTCAGCATTGGTACCGAAGGGTTCGATCTATGAGTTATACAGGAAGGCTCATGTCACTAGTGACGTAGACCGCGTCGCAAAGGTTACGCGCGGTTGAGCTTTGTCGCGCTTGTGTCGCACCGCAGCCGGCCAAAAGCTTGCACGCGACTGTACCTGGTGCGCGTGGCGGCGGATCCCCTCCGCGAACCGATGTCGGGAGGCGCAAATGAAATGGCCATTACTGTTGCAACTCGCGACCGGCGCGAGCGGCGACGGAACGGAGGCGATGAGCCCTCGGACGCAGGCGCTGCGCCCGCGCCATGCCGGCGCGTCCGTTGCGCGCTCGATCTGCCCGTATTGCGCCGTCGGTTGCGGTCAGCTGGTGTATCACCGCGGCAACGAGCTCGTGTCGATCGAAGGGGATCCCGCGTCGCCGATATCGGCCGGCCATCTCTGTCCGAAGGGCGCAGCCAGCTACGAGCTCGTCACGCATTCCAACCGCCTGACGCGCGTGAAGTACCGCCCGGCCTATTCGACGGCCTGGCAGGAACTCGATCTCGAGACGGCGATGGACATGATCGCGGATCGGGTCTGGGCGGCGCGCGAACGCGCGTTCGTCGAGGAGGTCGACGGCAAGCCGCTGATGCAGGTCCGGACCATCGCCCATCTCGGCGGCGCGACCCTCGACAACGAAGAGAACTACCTGATTAAGAAGCTGTTCGCCGCCGGGCTCGGCATGGTCGCGGTCAGCAATCAGGCTCGGATATGACATAGCTCCACCGTGCCCGGTCTGGGCACGTCGTTCGGCCGCGGCGGCGCCACCACTGCGCAGCAGGATCTCGCGAACGCCGATGCGATCCTGATCATGGGATCGTCGATGGCGGAGCAGCATCCGGTTGGATTCCGGTTCGTCGTCGATGCGCGCGAGAAAGGCGCGACGATCATCCATGTCGATCCGAGGTTCACGCGGACCTCCGCGATGGCCGACATCTGGGTGCCGATTCGCGCCGGCAGCGATCTCGTGTTCCTGGGCGCGATGATCAATTACGTCCTCGAGAACCGCCGCGACTTTCGCGAATACGTGCTCCACTACACCAACGCCGCCACGATCATCCGTGAGGACTTCAGAGACACCGAGGATCTCGGCGGGTTGTTTTCGGGATGGAGTGAGGAGGAACAGAAGTACATCACCGACTCGTGGCTGTATGAAGGCAGGGAGGCCGGCGGCGCGGCCACGGAGGAAACATCGAGCAGCGCGCACGGGCTCTGGGGCAAGAGCCGCGGCGGTCATCCGACGCTGCTCATGGGCGGACCGCGCGACGAATCACTGCAGCATCCGCGCTCGGTCTACCAGCTCCTCAAGCGGCACTTCGCCCGTTACACCCCGGAACTCGTCGAGCGCGTCTGCGGCACACCGCGCGGCGAGTTCCTGCGTGTGGCCGACGCCTACAGCGCCGCATCCGGACCGGAGAAAACCGCCGCCATCTGCTATGCCGTCGGCTGGACGCAGCATTCGACCGGCGTCCAGATCATCCGCGCCGCCGCAATTCTTCAGCAGCTGCTCGGGAACATCGGTCGGCCGGGCGGCGGCATCATGGCCCTTCGTGGCCATGCCTCCATTCAGGGTTCCACCGACATCCCTACGCTCTACGACATCATGCCGGGCTACCTGCCGATGCCCAACTTCGAATCGGGCACGCACACGCTCCGCGACTACATCGAGCAGAACGGCACGAAGAGCGGCTGGTGGCACAACATCGACAAGTACATTGTCAGCCTGCTGAAGGCGTGGTACGGAGACGCGGCGACGGCACAGAACGAATACGGCTACAACTGGCTTCCGCGCATCACGGGCGATCACTCGCACCAGGGCTACTGGCTGGAGATGGACGACGGCCGGATGGAAGGGCTGTTCGTGTTCGGACAGAATCCCGCCGTCGGCGCACCCAATTCGCGGCTCGAACGGCGCGCGCTCGAGAATCTCGACTGGCTCGTGGTTCGCGACCTCGTCGAGATCGAGACCGCAAGCTTCTGGTACGACTCTCCGGAAGTCGAACGCGGCGAGCTCCGTCCGCAGGACGTGAAGACGGAAGTGTTCCTGATGCCGGCGGCCAGCCACGTCGAGAAGGAAGGCTGCTTCACGAACACACAGCGCCTGCTGCAGTGGCGCGAGAAGGCGGTCGAGCCGCCCGGCGATGCTCGCAGCGATCTGTGGTTCATGTATCACCTCGGCCGACGCCTGAAGGAGAAGGCCGCGCGCGATCCGCGTCCGCGCAACGCCGGGTTGAACGCATTGACGTGGAACTATCGCACGGAGGGTCCGCTCGACGAGCCGGATCCCGCGGAGGTGCTGCAGGAGATCAACGGCCGCCGCGTTGCCGGACGATCGCTCGTCTCCGGTTTCCGCGAGCTGAAGGCGGACGGATCGACCGAGTGCGGATGCTGGATCTATTCGGGCGTCTATCCGGAGCCGGGTCGCAACCGCGCGAACGAACGTCAGTCGCGCGATTATCTCGGACATGGATGGGGGTTCTCGTGGCCGGCCGATCGCCGCATCATGTACAACCGCGCCTCGTCACGCCCTGATGGGACGCCATGGAGCGAGCGCAAGAAACTCGTGTGGTGGGACCCCGCCACGCGCGAGTGGACCGGTCTCGACGTCCCCGATTTCACCGCGACGAAGCCGCCGGATTACAAGCCTCCCGAAAACGCGGAAGGTGACGACGCGCTCCGCGGCGATGCGCCCTTCATCATGCATGCTGACGGCGTCGGCTGGATCTGGGCACCGATCGGACTTCGCGACGGTCCTCTGCCGACGCACTACGAACCGCTCGAATCGCCGCTCGCCAACGTCCTGTACCCCGAACGCCCGAACAACCCGCCGGCGGACAAGAAGGTCCGTCGCAACAACGCCTACGTGCCGCTCGGAGACGCACGCTTTCCCTGCGTGTTGACGACGTATCGACTGACGGAACATCACACGGCCGGTGGCATGAGCCGGTATCTGTCGCATCTGGCGGAGCTCCAGCCGGAATTCTTCGCGGAGATCTCACCCGAGCTGGCCGACGAAATCGGCGCGCGGCATGGCGACTGGGTCACCGTCGCGTCACCGCGCGGCATCGTCGAGGCGCGGGCGCTGGTGACGACGCGGATGCCGTCGCTCCGCGTCGACGGCCGCGTGATCCATCAGGTCGGACTCCCGTATCACTGGGGAACGAAAGGACTCGTCACGGGGGATTCGGCCAACGATTTGATCGCGATGTCCGAGGAGCCGAACGTCCGAATCATGGAGACGAAAGGGCTCGTCTGCCATATCGCGGCGGGACGACGGCCGCGCGGCCCCGCCGCACTCACGTATCTCGAATCGCTGATGCGAGGCGACCACGTTGGCAACCACCGCGTTTCTCACTGACTCGACGCTCTGCATCGGCTGCAAGGCGTGCGAGGTCGCGTGCAAGGAATACAACCAGGTGCCGGCCGACGGCTACGACTGGACCGGCCGGTCGTACGACAACACCATGCACCTCGGCCACTCGACCTGGCGGCACGTGGCCTTCGTCGAGATGCAGACGGCGCTCGGCGTCGGCGGCAACTCGGGCGCGCAGGTGTCGTGGTCGTTCGTGTCGGACGTCTGCAAACATTGCGAGCGCGCGGGCTGCCTCGAGGCATGCCCCACCGGCTCTATCGTCCGCACCGAGCTCGGCACGGTCTACGTCCAACCCGACGTCTGCAACGGCTGCGGCTACTGCGTCGTCGGCTGTCCGTTCGGCGTGATCGATCGTCGTCCCGACGACGGGCGCGCGTTCAAGTGCACGTTCTGCTACGACCGGCAGCGCGACGGCGAGCAGCCGGCGTGCGCGAAGGCGTGTCCCACGCAGTCAATTCTGTTCGGCGAGATCGGCGCGCTCCGTGAGCGTGCCGCCGAGCGCATCGACACGCTGCATGCGCGCGGCATCGAGGATGCCGTGATCTATGATCCGCGCGAGACGAGCGTGCAGGGGATTCACGCGATGTTCATCGTCCGCGGCGATCCGGAGGCCTACAACCTGCCTTCGCGTCCGGAAGTGCCGACGATCTACCTGCGCGACGGCTGGCGGTCGGCGGCGGCCGCAGCGCTGTGTGCGATCGTTGGCACCACCGTCACGTTCCTCGCGAGGCGGCAAGGTGGCCACTAACACGTATTATGACGTCCCGTTACTGAAGCCGCCGGTCTGGACGTGGGAGGTCCCGCTCTACTTCTTCGTCGGCGGCGCGGCCGGGGCCGCGGCGATCATCGGCAGCGTGGCCGAGTGGACGCGCAGCGACGGGACGCTCGCGCGCGATGCGAAATGGATCGCGGCCGCGGGCGCACCGCTCTCGGCAGCGCTGTTGACGGCCGATCTCGGACGCCCCGAGCGATTCATCAACATGCTGCGCGTCTTCAAGCCACAGAGCGCGATGTCGATCGGGTCGTGGACGTTGACCGCGTTCTCGGCCAGCAGCACGCTCGCGCTCGCGCCAGCTGTCACGAACATGCCCGCGGTGCGCACGGCGGCGGCGATCGCGTCGGGAACGAGCGCGACACTCGGCGCCGGCATGCTCACCTACACCGGCGTGCTGATTGGCGCGACCGCGATTCCCGTGTGGCACGCCAACGTCCGATTGCTGCCGATTCATTTCGCCGCCTCCGGCGTGGCGTCTGCGGCAGCGATCCTGACGTTGATGGGACACGACGAGCCGTCGCTGAACGACCTTGCCGTCGGCGCGGCGGCGGTCGAGACGCTGATCGGGGCGGCGATCGAGACGCGTCAGGAGCGCGCGCTCGCGCCGCTGCGGGAAGGGACGAGCGGATGGATCATCCGGGCGGGGGGCGTCCTCTCCGGACCGGTGCCGCTGCTGCTGCGCGCCGCGAGTCAGCGGCGTTCATGGCGCAATGCCGCGAGCGTCGCTGCGCTCGTGGGCTCACTGCTCACTCGACTGGGATGGATTGCCGCCGGCCGGGGATCAGCGAGGCAAAAGGGATCCTGACCGCGGCTATACTCGCGTCACGGAGGCCGCATGTCCGAGATCCGTTACGCGATCCGTCAGCTGCTCAAGTCGCCCGGCTTCGCGCTGGTCGCCATCGGCGGCCTCGCGCTCGGCATCGGCGCAAATGTCGCGTTCTTCAGCGTCGTCAACTCGATCTTTCTGCGTCCGCTGCCGTATCGCGATCCCGATCGGCTCGTCCGATTGAGCTCGACGAACGATGAGCAGAACCTGACGCGCGTCGGGTTCTCCTACTCGCGGTTCACCGCGGTGCAGGAGCAGCAGCAGGTGTTCGGCGATCTCGCGCTGTCGATCGGCAACGTGTTCACGTTGACCGGACGCGGCGATCCGGAACAGCTCGTTGGCCTCCAGGCCTCGGCGTCACTGCTGCCGGCCCTGGGCCTGCAGCCGACGATCGGCCGCAATTTCTCGCCCGCGGAAGATTCACCCGGCGGACCGCACGTCGTGCTGATCAGCCACGCGATGTGGCAGCAGCGTTTCAATGGCGACCCGTCGGTGCTCGGGCAGGCACTGACGCTCGATGGCGCGCCGTACGTCATCATCGGCGTCCTGCCCGAGGCGGCAACCGCGTTCCCGCTGAATCAGCTGCAGATCTGGGTTCCGCGTCCCACGGAAGTGGCATTCCTGGCCCCGTCGCAGCTGAATGGTGGCGGCTTCTTCTTTCAAGCGATCGCCCGCCTGCGACCGGGCGTGTCGCTGGCCCAGGCGCGCGACGCGATGAACGTGGTGGCCGCCAACTACCGCGCTGCCTATCCCGCCAACGTCGACGCACCGTCGCAAATCGAAGTGGTGCCGCTGCTGGAGGATGCGGTCGGGCAGCAGCGGCAGAGTTATCTGCTGCTCTTCGCCGCGGTGGGATGCGTGCTCCTGATTGCGTGCGCGAACATCGCCAACCTCGTGCTCGCGCGCTTTGCCGGCCGGCGACGCGAGATTGCGGCGCGCTTCGCGCTCGGCGCAACACGATTCCACGTGGTCCGCCAACTCGTCACCGAAAGTATGCTGCTCGCCGTCCTTGGCGGCGCGATCGGCGTGTTGCTGGCACAGTGGGCGCTGGCGGCGCTGATCGCTTTCGGCGCCGACTTCATTCCGCGCGCGATCGAGATTCGGATGGAGCCGCTGGCACTCGGCTTCGCGGTGGCGGTGTCGCTCGTGACCGGATTGGCGATCGGCCTGTTGCCGGCGTGGCAGGCGGCGGGTGTGAACGTGCAGTCAGCACTGAAGGAAGCGGGACGCGGGACCATCGGCTCCGGCGGCCGCCTGCGATCCGCTCTGCTCGTTGCCGAAGTGTCGCTTTCGCTGGTGCTGTTGATCGCGGTCGGTCTGCTGCTCACGAGCTTCGCTCGGCTGCAGCAGGTCAAGCCGGGCTTCCAGCCAGACGGCGTCTTCACCGCGCAACTCGCGCTGCCGCCGGCACGCTACGACCGTCAGAAGCTCGTCACCTTCTACGAACAGTTCTATCAGCGCTTGTCGACGCTGCCCTTCAGCACCGCGGCGGCACTCACCGACCGCGTGCCTCTGACCGGCGGGCAGGCGCCGGCGCCAGTGGCGATCAGCGGCCGCCCGCTCCCGCCGCTGAGCAAACGCGCGCAGGCGAACCGGCATCTCGTCACGCCGCGCTACTTTGCCACGCTCGGTATTCCGATCCTGGCCGGGCGCGATTTCGACGAGCGCGACAACTCCCGGGTGCCGCACGTCGTGATCGTCAACGAGACGTTCGCGCGGCGGCATTTTCCCGGCGAGAACCCGATCGGGCGCACGTTGATCACCGGCATGGCGCAACTGCCCTCGCAGGTCATCGGCGTCGTCGCCGACGTGCGCAGCACCAGCTTGAACACGCCGCCGGAAGCGGATTACTTCCTGCCGGCGTTGCAGCGGCCGGAAGCCTTCACGAATATTCTCGTGCGGACGAACATCAGCGCCGCGGCGATGCTGCCGGTGGTGCGCGAGGCGCTGCGATCGATCGACCCGGACCTCCCACTGCTGCAACCGCAGCCGCTCTCCGCGCGGATCGCGCGGACGGTCGCGGATCGCAAACTGGCGCTGATGCTGCTGGGAGGATTCGCGGTCCTGGCGCTGGTGCTCGCCACGCTCGGCGTCTACAGCGTCATGGCGCACCTCGTGACCGTCCGGACCAGCGAGATTGGCGTTCGCATGGCGCTCGGCGCATCACGCGGCGCGGTGATGCGAATGGTCCTCGGTCATGGCCGCCGTCTGACGCTGATCGGGATCGTCGCCGGGATCGCCGGCGCCCTTGCCGCGTCGAGGCTCCTGCAGCAGATGCTGTTCGAGGTCGACGCGACCAGCCCGCTGATCTATCTGGCGCTGTCGGTGTTTCTGCTGCTCGTCACCGAGTGTGCGTCGTGGCTGCCGGCGCTCCGGGCGACGAGGATCGATCCGGTCATCGCGCTTCGGGGAGAGTGATGCCGCTGCTGCGGCGCGCCGCGGGTCGGGAAGCAGAAATCAGCGTCGAGGGGGCCACTAGGAGAGCAGTCTCGCGATCTCCTCGTGCCCGCGCCTGATCGCCCACGCGCGCGGAGTGGCCCATTCCGGATCGTCGGGCACGCGCTTCGGGGCGCTCTGTGCCAGCAGAAACTCGACCATCTCGAGCTGGCCGAATTTGGCGGCCCAGGCGAGCGGCGTCGAACCGAGGTGCTCGTCGCGTGCGGTCAGATCCGCGCCAGCCTCGAGCAGTCTCTTTGCTTCCTGCACATCGCCCTTGCGCGCTGCCTCGTGCAGCGGCGAGATGCGCAGCCAGTTGTGCGCCGACTTCGGCCAGTCCTGATCGGTGTGCTCCTTCATCGGCGTGGCGCCGTACGAAAGCAGCAACTGCTCGATACGCTTGTCCGGCCGGTACTCCTGCGCTACCCACAGTGCGTCGCCCGAGCTCTCGACCGGCGGATTCGGAAAGGCACCACGCTCGAGGAGAAGCTTCGCGATGTCGTAATGTCCGTGGAAGACCGCCGAGTAGAGCGCCTTGCCGCGAGGCGCAATCTGCTCTTCCGGCAGGTTGGGGTCAGCGCCGTGATCGAGCAGCAGCTGCACGATGTCCATGCGTCCGACCGTCGCGGCATTCGAAAGCGGCGCACCGGCGCCGAGGTAGTAACCCTCGTACTCTCCAAGCGTGTTTGCCAGCGACGGATCCTGTCGGAGCAATTCGCGCACACGATCGATGTCGCCGGTGTGACACGCGGTCGGCAGATCGATGGACGCGCCGCGTGCCTTCAGGTGCGCCATGATTTGTGAGGAAGTCACCGGCCAGTCGGGCGGGACGTCCCGCCAGCCGCGGTAAAAGTAGTCGCCGTTGGTCAGGTGAATGGGCCGACCGCCGTCTATCCTCTGCGCGTTGATGTCGGCGCCTCGGCGGAGCAGTTCATCGATCGCCTCGAGCTGTCGCGTCATCGTGGCCCAGTGGATCGGCTGGTTCGACCGCCGATCGCCTTTGCCGACGAGCTCCGGCTGGCGATCGAGCAGCTCGCGCAGCTGCTTCAGATCGTGATGCCGCAGCGCCAGCGCGACTGGCTCCCCGTCCGGCGATGCGTTGAACTTCGTTTCGAGCGTGTGCGCCAGCAGCCGTTCCATCTCGGTGTAACCGCGATCGCGTGCAATCTCGATCGGATCGTCGTCGACCCAGAGGTCGAGCGGGTTGCGATCGTGTTCGAGCAGGAATCGGGCGACCTCTACCCGGTTCTCGCGGACGGCGAAGTAGAGCGGCTTGCGATAGGCGTAGTGTGACCGCACCAGCGACGGATCCGCGGCGACGAGCGCTCGCACGCCTTCGAGATCGCCGGCTGCGCACGCCTGCATGAGCGCCCACACGTCCGTGCCGCGTCCGGGCGACCACAGGAGCTTCTGATCGGATTTCAATTCGGCTGGTTGCAGCATGCGGTTCGTTCGCGCCTGCGGCCTACTCGTGCCGCACCGCCTTCATCGGATCGATGGACGCCGCGCGGTATGCGGGAGCAACGCAGGCCATGAAGGCGACGGCAATGAGCACGGCGGTCACGCTGCCCAGAGTCAACGGATCGCGCGAGCTCTCGGTGACCCAGCGCGTTGCAACCCTGTCGAACACCACACACAAGAATACCCCTGCGAGCAGGCCAGCCCCGACGTTCCAGGAGGTTGCCGACAGCACCATGCGCACCACGTCGCCCGCCCTCGCCCCGAGCGCCATGCGGATCCCGAATTCGTTCGTCCGCGCCGCGACGCCGTACGACACCACGCTGTAAAGTCCCACCGCTGAAAGCGCCAGCGCCAGCAACGAGAAGATCGCGAACAATCTCGCGACCAGTCGCTGCTGCGCGTATTCGGGAAGATTGGTGATCCAGCTCTGGAGATCCCGCACCCGCATGACCTGCTGGTCGCGATCGATGCGCACGAGCTCCGCGCGCACCTCGCGAAGGATGGACAGCGGCGGCACGCGCGTGCGCACGAGGATCTGCGTGAACATCCGCATCTTCAGCGTGAACGGCAGGTAGAACGCCGCCCTGATCGGGTTGCGCAAGCCGTCGTTGCGCGCGTCGCCGACGACGCCGATGATCCGCAGCGCGCCGGAGGATTCCGGCGCGGCCGGCGAATAGGGTGGTTCATCCTTCAGAGTCGGAATCCGCAACTGACGGCCGAGCGCGTCGCCGTTGGGCCAATACTGCCGCGCCATCGTCTGGTTGATGACGACGAGCGGCGCGCCGCGTCGCATTTCGTCAGCAGTCCAGAGGCGTCCTTGTGCCACAGGAATATGAAGAAGAGGGAAATACTCCGAGCTGACCAAGTTGGACCGCGCGACGGGCTTCTCGAGCGTGGTGCTGCCGAGGATCTCGATCGTCGTGTCGCCGCCATTCAGTGGCGGCGTGGCATTGGTCGAAATGCCCGCCGCGACCACCTGCGGCATCGACGCCACCGCCGCGCGAAGACGCTCGAAATACTCTGAACGCTCTTTCCACGTCCCATACGTGCCGTCATGCACCGGGATCGGCAGCGACATGGTGTTCTGCGGATCGTACCCCAACTCCGCGTTCGCCAGGCGCAGGAATCCCTTTTCGGCGGCGCCGGCCGCGGTCAGCATCAGCAGCGTCAACGCGACCTGGACGCCAATCATCACGCGATGAAATCGACGGCCGTGCGCGCTGCCGATGACCCGCCGGCTGCTGGCCTGCGCGACGCGTCCGAGGTCCGGACGTGACAGCTGCAGCGCGGGCCACACGCCGAACACCAGCGAGCTCACGAACGCCAGGCCCGTGCTGAACAGCAGCACCGGCACATTCATCTCGATGACGGATTCAGCGGCGAACGAACTGGTTGGCACCCACCGTACGATCAGGTCGAGCCCTTTCCACGCGATCAACACTCCGAGCGCTGCGCCGACCACCGCGATGAGCAGCGCTTCGGTCAGTAG
>JBKPRU010000210.1:0-6979 GCA_046734675.1 Acidobacteriota bacterium | reverse complement strand
GGAAAGCGTGACGGTAGGGCGCCTCTTTAGGCGGTCGTGGAGGCGCACCTAAAGGTGCGCCCTACCGCGCGCGCGTCGCTCACGCGGTTGCGAGCCCAACTGGACGAACGCCCGCTCAGGCGGTGGCGAGCCGCGGGCGGCGGAAGAAGAGCAGGTGCAGGATGCGATCGAGGCCGGCGAACAAGCCAGTGCGCGTGAGGAGGATTACGACGAGCGCGCAAACCTCCACCAGGTTCTTGTTGACGATCAAGTAGCTGCCTTCGGTCGGGATCGAATAGAAGTAGCCGACGAACGGCGGGTTGCACAGATAGAACAGCAGCACGAACGCGATCCCGCCCGCCGCGGCCAGCCGCGTGAACAGGCCGAGGATGAGCAGCACGCCGACGATGGTCAGGCCGTACATCGTGATCTGGTTCGCTTGATCGAGCAGCTGAGGGTTGCCCGCGACCCAGTGAAAGAAACCCGAGAACGGCCCGCGCGACACCTTCATGTAGCCGACTGCCGACCACGACGGAGACGTCAGCTTCGAGAGTCCTTCATAGAGAAAGTGCCATCCAACGACGACCCGCAGCACCGTCAGCGCCACCATCCCCGATCGCGAAATCTTCCACTCATCCATGTGCTAAACCTTGAAATCTTCCGGCTTGAACGAGACGCGCGACTTCGCGTCGATCGCTTCGTTGACTTTGAGCACCGCGACGGCGGTCTCGTAGGCGACCTCCGCCGGGCAATTCAGCTTGGCCTGCCCGCGAACCGCATCGAAGAAGTTCTGCAGGTGGGGCTGATGATACGGATCGCGCAGCGTCACTGGCACCGTGTGCTGATCGGGCGCGACCGATTCACGCACGTCCGCGATCGCGCCCGTGTCGCTCTTTGCCTTGGCTTCCTGCTCCTTCGGCGCGCTGACGTAGCCCTTCTGAATCCACTCGTCCCATGACGGGGCGTTCGGATCGCGATAGAGCTGCCCTGCGTAGTTCACCTCTGACTCCGAAATGAGCAGCGTTCCCTGGTCGCCCATGAAGTTTTCGAAATACCCCTGGCTCCCGTTCGTCGTCTGCGTCTGGTAGTACGCCTTCGCGGGTCCGAGCGGCGTGTCGAAGTCGTAGACCGCCATCACGGTGTCGTACCATTCGTGCGTCTTCGGGTCGTAGTACAGGTTGCCGCCGCTGGCCATCACGTGCGACGGGTTCGCGCCGAGGAACCAGCCGTAGATGTCGATCTGATGCGAGCCGAGATCGACGATCGGTCCGCCGCCCTTGCCCTTGTACCAGCGCCAGTTGCGGAACTGGTGCATATCCTTGAACCCGTATTGCTTCAGGCGCGCGTCGGGGATTGCGTAGCGATCCGGCGCGCCGAGATCCGGCGTCACACCACGGTTCCACTGCCCGTAGACCGTGACGATGCGGCCGAGCATCTTGGCTTCCTGGATGATCTTGTCGTAGCAGTGGAGATACCGTGGGTTCGAGCGGCGCTGGTGGCCAATCTGCAGCAGCTTGCCGGTCTCGCGCTGCGCCGCGACCATCGCGCGCGCCCCCTCGAGCGTGTTCGACATCTCCTTCTCGCAGTAGACGTGCTTGCCGGCCTTGAGGCACTCCACCGTGTGCTGCGAATGCCAGAAGTCGGGCGTCGCGATGATCACCGCGTCGAGCTCTTTCTCCTTGTCGAGCATCTCGCGGTAATCCTCGTACGCGTTCGGTTCGTGCTTGAACCGCTTCAGGCTGTTGACGACGCGCTTCTGGTTGTATTCGGTCCAGATGTCGCACACGGCGCGGAAGCGGAGACCGTGGATGCGCAGCATCGCGTCGGTGAGCACCTGCCCCTGCGCGCCCGCGCCGAGCAGCGCGATGTTGACCTCGCGGAGGCCTTCGGGCGCTTTCGCGGCGGACGCAATCTCGTCGACGCGCGCCTGCTGATATTGCCGCTGCTTCTGCCACGCATAGCCGAAGAGGCCGAGCGCGGGGACCGTCGAGAGTCCTTTCAGCACCTCGCGGCGACCGAGCTTCCTCGGTTCGTCCGATGCGCCCTGCGGCTTCGGTGTGCCCTTCTCGTCCTGCCCGGCCATGATCGTCTCCTGCTGTTTCGCGCGATGTCTGTCAGCGCCCGACGCGCGCGCGGCCCGTGGCATCTGCCGGCGCGCGGCGCATCGTGAAAAGTGCGAACGTCCTGATTGGAGGCGCTGCGCTCAGGCGCGGCGCGGGGGAAGTATACCGCGCAACTCGGGGCCTGTGAGCTTACGTACACGGGGAGAACGGGGAGAACGCGCGTCATATAGCGAACGGACGGTAGGGCGCACCTTTAGGTGCGCCGTGCACTGCACGACGGCGCCTCTGAAGAGGCGCCCTACCGTCACTTGCTGGGATCTGTTCAACCCGTCGGCGGCGCCCCGAAATGCACGAGCGGCCTGTCGGTTTCGCCAGATGCCTCCTCGAGGATCCACGCCTCGAGACCGGGGCTGCTCTGACAGAGCGCCTCGACTTCGTCGCGATCGAGCAGCATGAATGCCGTCGTCAATGCGTCGGCCACGGTTGCGGCCGCGGCGCGCGGGGCGTCCCCATCGTCGGCACGCGCAGAATCGAGCGGACGTGGCAGCGTCACCCACGCGGCGAGACGCCCGCGTATCGGCGCGCCGGTGCGCGGATCGCGGATGTGATCGCCTTTGCGCAGGCCCGACGCGCTGAGCGCGGTCTGACGCACCGAGAGCCGATGGAGGACCCGCGACGGCGTGCGCGGATCGCTCAGCGTCAGCGGCCAGCCGTCGCGATCGGGCGGCGGTTCCAACGCCAGCACGGAACTGAAGCCGCCGTGCACCAGCGCGATCCCGAGGTCCCACTCCTCGAGCAGCTCCGCCATCAGGTCGACGGCGTATCCCTTGCCGATCCCGCCAAGATCCACGGCGACGCCGCGTTCGGTCGCACGCACGACGGAGTCGTCGGGGTCGAGTTCTAGCGATGGCAATCCAGTGCCGATGGAAACGTCGAAGGCGCCGCCGGTCAGGTCGAACATGTGCCGCGCGATCAGCAGGCATTCGAGCGTCGAGCGCGTCACGCGCGTGCTCGCGCCGGCTTCGAGAAGGTTGATGCGGGTGATGTCGCTGTTGGGAAGAAACCGGCTCAGCTCGCGCTCGAGCCGATCGACGAGATCGAACGTCGCCTGCGCCGCTTGCGCGGCGTACTGCTGATTGTCGTGAAGCGTGTAGACCTCGTAGACGGTCGCCATCGCTTCGTGAGAGAAGCGGCGCACGTCGCGCAGGTCGCGCGGCCGATCGATGGAGAGACCGCCGTCGATGTCTGGTGTGCGGTGATGCGCGTCAGAGTGCAGGCCGTCCTCCGGAAAGAGGCTTCGGGCTTCAGCCTTCAGGCTTCAGGGGCTTCAGGTCCTCAGGCTTGAGGCCTTCTGTCTTCTGTCTTCTGTCTTTCGCCTTCGACACCTGCAGGCTCCCGGCCTGAAGCCCGGAGCCTGCACCGTGGAGCCCTACGTGAGCGACCAGCCCTGACGATAGCTGTGCACGACGTACTGGTTCGCCTCCGGCACGTTCGTGACCTTCATGTTGGGCGCGTCCCACAGCAACCGTTGGCTGGGGAAGCGCAGCGCGACGTTGCCGAGGAGCACGGTTTCGGTGAACGGTCCGGCGTACTCGAAGTCCGAGACCGCCTTGCCGTGCGAGCGAATCGCGTCGAGCCAGTTCTTCTCGTGACCGTCGCGACCGCCCGGCACGCGCGGCAGCGTCTTCGCGGGACGCTCGGTGTACGACTGCATGAACGTCTCGGGGATGAGGCGCGGGCTTTCCGAGTAGGTTTCGCACCACATCTTGCCCTTGTCGCCGATGAAGATCGTCCCCGACTCCGGCAGCTTGCGCTCCGGCTCGAGATCCGCGGGACGCTCGGGGAGGAGGCCGCCGTCATACCAGTGCAGCTTCACCGGCGGCAGGTTGCCGCGCTCCGGGAACGTCAGATGGATGACCGACGAAGGCGGATAGCTGTCGTTGTACTCGACGCGCTTGCCGAATCCGCGCTCGCCGGGGCCGGGCGGCAGGAAGTTGTAGGCGAGCGTCGCTTCCACGCTGGTCGGCGCGCCGAGCTTGAGCACGGTGTACGACGCGTCCATCACGTGGCACGCCATGTCGCCCATCGCGCCGGCGCCGAAGTCCTGCCACGCGCGCCAGCCGAACGGGTGATACGTCGGGTGGAACGGACGCATCGGCGCCGGACCGATCCACAGATCCCAATCGAAACCTTCGGGAACGGCCGGCGTCTCCGCCGGTCGCGGCATCCCCTGCGGCCAGATCGGACGGTTGGTCCAGCAGTGCACCTCGCGGACCTGGCCGATCGCGCCGGCGTCGAACCACTCCTGCATCACGCGCAGCCCCTCTTCGGAGTGCCCCTGGTTGCCCATCTGCGTGACGACCTTGTATTTCTTCGCCGCTTCCGCGAGTGCGCGCGCCTCGCTGATCGTCCGCGTGAGCGGCTTCTGGCAGTACACGTGCTTCCCGAGCTGCATCGCGCTGTTCGCGATGATCGCGTGGTTGTGATCCGGCGTCGCGACGACGACCGCGTCGATGTCCTTCTGCTTGTCGAACATCTGGCGGAAGTCCTTGTACATCGCCGCCTTCGGGAACTTGTCGGGGATCTGCCGGCGGATCATCGCGGTCTTCGCCGCTTCGCTCTCGTCGCAGTCGCACAGTGCGACGATGTTGTCGCTGCGCGCGACGTTCATCAGGTTCGACGTGCCCATGCCGTGCTTGTAGCCCACGACGGCGACGTTGACGGTGTCGCTGGGCGCTTGAAACCCGGCGCCAAGCACGTGACGCGGCACGATCGTGATCCCGGCCGCTGCGGCGGCGGTCCCCATGAACGTGCGCCGGGACACCCGCATCGGTGACTCTTTCTCGTTACTCATCGTGTGCTCTCCTGATGGGCCTGTCGTGCCCATTCAATCGTTGCCCGTCACGGCTTCTGAACGCCGGTGCCCGGTCCTCGTCGGGCGGCCGGTGAGCCAAGCGGTCCCGCCAAATGTATCCGAGGTCGACCATCGCGCGCGCAAAGTCGGACCAGTGCAGCTTCGAGCCGGGTTGGTCGTGCCATGCCGGCACGACCAACTCGTAAAGACGCTCGCGCCGGGAGGGCTCCCCTGGTGGAACGGGCAGCCGCAAGTATCGCTCAATCAGCTCCACGTCGAAGATCCAGCGGCTTCGAAACGGCGCCGCGAACAGCGTGGCCGTCGCGGACGTGACGCGCAGCATCTTAGCGCCACACTGGGTGTCGTACACGGGAAGATCGAGGGCCAGCGACACCGAGGTCGCGAACACGCGGCCGAGGTAGTGGCGCGAGGGCTTCCGCCGGACGTCGCGTCCCATGAGCATCACGCGCGAGCCGAGGATGAACTCGATCTCCGGCCGCGTGCGCAGGACGGCGAGAAAATCGTCGACGGCGCGAAGCGGCGTCGAGAGATCGGCATCGAAAAAACCCACCACGGCGGGCTGGCGCGCGAGGCCCGTCAAGATCCCGGCGCGCACCGCTTCGGCTTTTCCGCGATTGACATCGTGCCGAATCGTCGTGACCGCGTCGGGCGTCGCCGCCCGCATGCGTTCGAGCAGCAACCCCGTCCCATCGCTGCTCCCATCGTCCACCATGACGAGTTGGACGCGCGGGTGCGTCGAGAGAAAACTCAGGAACGCGTGCGGGTCGAGGCGCGCGGCCTCGTTGTAGCAAGGGATGACGAGCGCGAGTTCGGGAGCGGTCACCGGAGGCTCGTCGACGTGTTGGCGGCCGTCTTCGCGAGAAAGCGATCCCACAACCCGCGCTCGATGTAGAGCGCGAGCAGCACGTCGGGGCGCAGGCCGAAGAACTCCGAGACGTAGCGATCCCCGAGCTCGCGATCGAGCGCCGACGTGTGGTCCATCGAGCTGACGATGACGGGCGCCTGCAGCGCGAGCGGATCGCCGGGCGCCGTCCAGTAGCCGACGTTCGGCATCGAGCGGAGATACCAGGGCAGCGGCCATTGCTCGTGCGGCGGCGCGATGACCGAGACCTGCATCCCGGCGCCGTCGGCGTGCACTGCGGACAATCCGCGGATCCGCGCCGCCATGCGCACGGCGTCAGGAACGGTCTGGACGTAGACGTACGGGTTTCGCGGATCGGCGGCGTAGACAACTGAGGCGCGCCAGGCCTGCGCCGCGAGCTGCGCGGACGCCAGCAGGACAACCATGACCAGCACTGTGCGCACCACGCGCGACGATGTGGTGCGAACGAGCGTCGCAAACCCGATTCCCGCGATCGCGAAGGCGCCGGCGTAGAACGGCAGCAGATTCCACGGCGTCTTGTAGGGGATCGCGGAGAAGATCGCCGCCGCGATCGAGACGTAGAGAGTCAGGTAGCGAAGCCAGAACGTCCGGAGGGCCACTGAAGAACGCGGAGGGAGGGCCACAGAAGAGCACAGAAGAACACTGGGCCGTCCGCGCGGGCGCCATGCCGTGGCAGCGCCCACGACGGTGAGGATCAGGACCAGCCCTTCACTCCATCGCAGGCCGCCATCCGACGTGTAGGCGAGCACGCGCAGGTAGTAGTGCCACGGGTGCACGTGGGCCGCAGGATCGATGCCGCGATCGAGGTAGGTACCCGCGCCGCGAAGCGGGCCGAGGATCGCGCCCGGCGCACTCAAGAACGATGAGTAGAAAAGCGCGGCGATGAGAACCGCGATGCTGACGCCGATGACAGCCGGGACCAGCCATCGGCGCACGGCAAACACCGCTCCGACGGACCACGACGCGAGCGCGCACGCGATGAGCGCCGCCGGCAGCACGATGGCCGCGGTCTCCTTCGTGGCAACGGCGAGCCCCGCGGCGGCGCCGGCCGCAACGGACCAGCCCGCGGCCCCGCCCGTCGCCGCGCGGCCCAGGGCGATCACGAACGCGAGCGCGAAGCACGCGAAGAGCGATTCCTGGATGAACATCCGCGAGTAAAAGACCATCGCCGGCGAGAGC
>JBKPRU010000209.1:0-14973 GCA_046734675.1 Acidobacteriota bacterium | reverse complement strand
GCATCGGTGCGCGCCGCGCTCGAGGCGTCGCGGCCATCGGTCATCTATCATTGCGCGGGGTTTGCCGACGATCACCGGTCCTGGGACGACCCGGTGCGCGCGTTGCGCGGCAACGTGCTCGCGACGCATCATCTCGTCGAGAGCGCGCGCGAGCTCGCGCTCGACTGCCGGATCGTCGTGCCCGGATCGGCGCTCATCTACAAGCCATCCCCGGAGGCGATCTCCGAAGACTTTCCGATCGGCCCGACGAGCCCGTATGGCCTGAGCAAGCTCGCGCAGGAGATGACCGCGGCGGAGTCGCCGCTGTCGGTGCTCCTGGCGCGTCCGTTCAATCACGCCGGGCCGCGGCAGGATGCGTCGTACGTGACGTCCGCGTTTGCCAGGCAGATCGCGGAGATCGAAGCCGGCGACGCGCCGCCAATTCTTCGCGTCGGCAATCTCGAGGCGCGCCGCGACATCACCGACGTACGCGACACCGTCCGCGCCTATCGCGCGCTGGCGGACCGCGGCGACCCTCACCGGCCTTACAACGTCTGCAGCGGCCGCGCGTATCGCGTCCGCGATCTCCTCGACACGTTGCTGGCGCTGACGCCCACGCCCGTGCGGGTCGAGGTCGATCCCGCACGGCTGCGTCCCAGCGACAATCCGGTCGTGCTCGGGAACGCGGGACGGATTGCCGACGAGACCGGCTGGCGCGCGACGATTCCAATCGAACGCACGCTGGCGGACCTCCTCGCCTACTGGCGCGACACGGTCGCGGTGATGCGTTCCGCCCGGCCATGACGCCACCGCCGCGGCCACAGACGGTGGAACGTGAGACGCGAGGGGCGTCCCCGCTCGGCACCGGCGGCGTCGCGCCGCGGCGCGGTCCGGCGCTGGAGCCGGCCACCCACTCCGAGACCGCGCGCCAGTTCGTCCACATGGCAATGGGCGGCTTCGCGCTGCTCCTTCGCTGGATCGCGTGGTGGCAGGCGCTCGCGCTCGCGGCCGCGGCGCTCCTCTTCAACATCGTCGCACTGCCCCGCATCGCGCACCGGTTGTACAGGCCAGGAGATGCGACGCGCGGCCTGCACGGCATCGTGCTCTATCCGGCCTCGGTGCTGCTGCTCATCGCGGCATTCCCCCGGCGTCCCGATGTCGTCGCGGCGGCCTGGGGCATCCTCGCGCTCGGCGACGGCTCGGCCACGCTCGTTGGCCGCGCGCTCGGCGGACCCCGCTGGCCGTGGAACCGCGACAAGACGATCAACGGCAGCGCCGCGTTCGCGATGCTCGGCGGCGCCGCCGGCATCGGCCTCGCGTGGTGGTGTCGCGCCGCCGCTCCGCCCATTCCGTCATGGACCCATGTCGCCATCGCCGTCGCCGTCGCCGCGATCGTTGCGGCCGCGGTGGAGACCATCCCGGTGCGGCTCGATGACAACCTGTCGGTCGCGATTGCCGCGGGCACCGTGCTGTGGATCGCGCTGCTCGTCGATCCCGAAGCGGCGCGGACGTGGTGGACGGCGCGCGAACCTCCGCTCGTCGCCGCGTTCGTCACCAACCTCGTGACCGCGTGGGCTGGCTACCGGGCGCGGACCGTATCGGTCTCCGGCGCGGTCGCGGGCGCCCTCATCGGTACGATCATCTTCACGGCGACGGGCTGGCAGGGATGGCTGCTGTTGCTCGCTGCATTTCTGGCCGCGTCCGCCACGTCGCGCGTGGGACTGAAGCGGAAAGCGGTGCTGGGGATCGCGGAAGAACGCGGCGGCCGGCGCGGCGCGGGCAATGCGATCGCCAACACCGGCGTCGCGGCGATCGCCGCCGCCGTGGCCGTCAGCGGCGCGGATCCATTACTCTCGCGGATTGCGTTCGCGGCCGCGCTCGTCGCCGGCGGCAGCGACACCATCGCGAGCGAGATCGGGAAAGCGTGGGGCCGCCGGACCTGGTCGATTACCACGCTGGGACGCGTGCCGCCCGGCACGTCGGGCGCCATGTCCCTCGAAGGCACCGCGGCGGGCGTGATTGGCGCGTTCGCGCTTGCCGGCCTCGCCATCGCGCTCGGCCTGGTTCCGGCCGCAGCGCTCTTCCCGATTGTCATTGCCGCGACGATCGGGGCGCTCGTCGAAAGCTGGTTGGGCGCGACACTCGAAGGGCCAGGCATTCTGAACAACGACATGCTGAACTTCATCAACACCTCGGTCGCGGCGGTCGGCGCGGCCATGATCGTCCGCTGGATCGGTGCATGAGCCGTTTTCGCCTGCTGCTGGAGTTCAGCCGCCCGTTCACGCTGGTCGCGCCCGCTCTCGGCTTTGCATCGGGCGCCGCGACCGCCTACGGCGCCGCGCCGCGTGAGGCGTGGCATTCGGATCTGATCGTTTATCCGCTGATTGGATCGCTGATGGCGGCGGTGCTCAACGCGGCCTCGAACGCCCTCAACCAGATCTACGACCTCGAGATCGACCGCGTGAACAAGCCGAAGCGGCCGCTGCCGTCCGGCCGCCTCTCGCTACGCGAGGCGTGGACTTTCACGTGGGTCACTTATGCCGCCGCGTTCGCGCTCGCCTGGTTCGTCGAGCCTCGCGGGCGCCACGAGTGCTTCTGGATCGTCGTGATCGCGGCCATCATCACCGTGCTTTATTCGGTGCCGCCGTTTCGAACCAAGCGCCTCGGCATCTGGGCGAACGTGACCATCGCGATTCCTCGCGGCGTGCTGCTGAAGGTTGCGGGGTGGTCGTCGGTGAAGACCGTGTTCGGCCTGGAGCCGTGGTACATCGGCGCGATCTTCGGCCTGTTCCTGCTCGGCGCCTCGACGACCAAGGACTTCGCGGACATGGAAGGGGACGCGCGCGGCGGTTGCCGCACGCTGCCGATCATCTACGGCGTCCGCCGCGCCGCCTGGATGATCTCGCCGTCGTTCGTCATCCCGTTCCTGATGATCTCGGTCGGCACGTTCGCGGGTGTCCTCACCGGCAACTTCGTGCTGCTGCAGCTGCTCGCGCTGGTGATGACCGTCTACGGACTCTACGTCTGCTACTTGATGCTGCGGCGTCCGGAAGATCTGGCCGTCGAAGAGAACCACGTCTCGTGGGCGCACATGTACCGCATGATGTTCGTCGCCCAGATCGGCTTCGCGCTCGCCTACCTTCTTTGAGTTCTGGCGGGTCTGACACGCTGACGGCCTGACCTGGCGGTAGGGCGCCTCTTTAGAGGCGCCGTCATGCAGGCGCACCTGAAGGTGCGCAGTACCGACCGGCGTGAGTGTGGTAAGGTAGGCGAAGATAGAGCGAAGACATGGCGCCTTCCTCCACGCTCTTCGACCTCGGCCGCACCTTGCCCACGACCAGGACGATCGCGCTGCAGGTCCGTGAACATGGGGCCGAGTCGCTGGATCAGGCGCAGCGTCGGGCCGACGAGGCCCGCTATCAAGAAATCACCTGCCGCTCCGCGCTGAACCGCGTCGAAGGCATGCCCTTCAACTGGACGTTGAACCCGTACCGCGGCTGCACGCACGGCTGCCACTACTGCTTCGCGCGGCGGTATCAGACGCAGTTCGAGCTTGGGCCCGGCGACGACTTCTCGTCGCTGATCTTCGTGAAGGTGAACTTCGCGGACGTGCTGCGGCAGGAGCTCGACAAGCCGGCGTGGAAGCGCGAACAGGTCGCGCTCGGCACGGCGACCGATCCCTATCAGCCGATCGAGGGGCACTACAAGCTGACGCGGCGTTCGCTCGAGGCCTTGATCGCCGGACGGACGCCGGTCGGTATTGTCACGAAGGGCCCGATGATCGTGCGCGACGCCGACCTCCTGGCCGAGTTGTCGCGTGTTGCGTCGTGCACCGTATATTTGAGCGTCCCGACCGTGGACGACGAGGCCTGGCGCGCGCTCGAGCCCGGCACCGCGCATCCGCTGCAGCGGCTCCGCGCGGTCCGCACGCTGCGCGACGCGGGCATCAACGCCGGCGTCCTGATGGCGCCGGTCGTGCCCGGCTTCACGACGCAGACCGCGAAGCTCGACGCGACCATCAAAGCGGTCGCCGATCACGGGGCCGCCTTCATGGGCGCGAACGTCCTCTATCTGAAGGGCGGGACGAAAGACCACTTCATGGGCTTCCTCGCTCACGCGTTCCCGCACATGGTCGAGAGCTACCAGCGCCTCTACGCAGGCGCCTACGCGACGCCCGAGTACGTCGGCACCGTCCGCGCGCTCATCGACATGCTCCAGGAGCGGCACCGCGTGCATCAGCGCACGAAGCGCGTGCAGAACCACGAAGGCCCGCCGTCCGGAGAGGACGACGGGCCAGAGCAAGCGGAATTCAGATGGTGATGCGATCGCTTCCGCGTGAAGGCGGAAGCTACAGGAGTCCTCTCCGTACTGGAATCCGTCTTGTAGCTTCCGGCTTTAGCCGGAAGGCTACGCCGTCGCCGCGAGTGCCGGGTAGCTGCCTGCGCCCGGCGCGACCGAAATGTCGACGGCACCCTCGCGCACGTCAGCGACGAACGCTTTCCCTTCCGTCCAGCGCTGGCTGATCGGCAGCTTGATCTTCGACTCGATGACGCGCTTCAGGAAGCGCGCGCCATACGCCAGGCTGTAGCCGTCGCGCACGATCTGCTCGAGCGCCTCCGGCGTCACCTGCAGCGAGCGGCCGCTCTTCGCCAGCGTCGCACCGATCTTCGCGACCTGCTGCACCGCGATCTGCCGCACTTCCTCGTGCGTGAGCGGCGAGAAGATGATCACCTCGTCGATGCGGTTGCGGAACTCCGGCGTGAACCGGCGTTCGAGCTCGCGGCTGATGTCCCCCTGCACCTGCTCGATCCCGACCTGCTTGGAATAGAAGCCAAGCGGGTTCGTCAGCTTGCGGAAATGCTCGCAGCCGATGTTCGACGTCATGATGACGATCGCGTCGCTCAGATAGACGCGCTTGCCGCGGCCGTCGGTGATCCAGCCCTCGTCGAACGCCTGCAGGAACAGGTTGAGCATCGACGGGCTCGCCTTCTCCACCTCGTCGAGCAGGACGACCGAGTAAGGGTTGTCCTTCAACTGGTTCGTCAGCACGCCGCCGCGCTCCGATCCGACGATGCCGCGCGGCATGCCGATCAACTTGTCCACCGCGACCGCGCCGTCCTGGTACTCGGACATGTCGACGCGGATCATCTTCTTCTCGTCGCCGAACAGGAATTCGGCCACGGACTTCGCCAGCTCGGTCTTCCCGACACCGGTGGGACCGAGGAACAGCAGCACGCCATCGGGACGATCGAAGCCATCCTTCAACGGACCCTTGTTCAGCACCAGCCGCCGCGCAACCGCGTCGATCGCCTTGCGCTGACCGACAACCCGCGAGCCAAGCCGCGATTCCATGTCACGGAAGCGATCCGAGACCTCGCGGAACACCATGTCCTCGGGGATGCGCGCGACCTGCGAGATCACCTGCACGACGTCGTCGCCGCCCACTTCCCAGCGGCGATCGATCTCTGCCCTCACCGACGCCGTGTCGAGCCAGCCGATCACCTTGTCGGGGAGCTGGAGGTGCCGCATGTAGCGCGGCGACATCTCCAGTGCGGTCTCGATCGCGTCGTCCTTGATGCGGACCGAGTAGTTGCGCTCGAGGCGCGGCCGCAGGTTGTAGAGGATCGTGCGCGTCTCCTCGATCGTCGGTTCCTGCACCTGCACGGCGCGGAACCGACGGGCCAGCGCCTCATCCTCCTGGATGAATTCCTTGTATTCGCTCAACGTCGTGGCGCCGATGATGCGGACCTCGCCGCGCGCCAGGACGGACTTGAAGACGTTGGCGGCGTCCGAGGGCGCGCCCAGCGCGGAGCCGGCGCCGATCATCGTGTGCACTTCGTCGATGAACAGAATCAGGCTCGGGCGTTCCTTGATCTCGCGAATGACGTTCTGGATGCGATCCTCGAACATCCCGCGCAGCATCGTCCCGGCGACCATGGTGTTCATCTGCAGGTTGACGATCTGGCAGTCGCGGAGGCGGACCGGCACCTTCTCCGGCTCGAACTCGATGCGGCGGGCGATGCCCTCGGCGATCGCCGTCTTGCCGACGCCCGGCTCGCCGAGCAGCAGCACCGAGTTGGCGCGCTCGCGGTGGCAGAGGATCTCGAGCACGCGATCCATCTCGTCGTCGCGCCCGAAGACCGGCGGGATCTTGTCCTGCCGCGCCAGCTGATTCAGGTTCGTGGCGAAGTGCTTGAGGAACGGCGGCAGCTCGAACCGCTTCTTCAGCCGCTCCTCCCGCAGCTCGTGATCGCGCATGCGCGTCGCGAGGCGCGAGACCAGCGCCTCCGGCTCGATGCCGTGGCGGCGGATGATGGACACGGGGATGCCCTGTGTCTCCTCGAAGATGGCGGAGAAGAGATCCGTCGCTTCAATCGTGTGGCGGCCGCAGCGGCTGGCGTGGAGCAGCGCGAGCTTGAACAACAGCTTCGTCGACGGCGCGACCCGCAGGTCGCGGCCCGGTACGCTCGGCAGCAGCCTGAGGTGCTCCTCGAGCGCCTGCAGGATTTCGTGCGGGTTGAGCTCCAGGTCTCGCATCACCTGCCCAAACATGTCCCATTCGACCTGGGCGAATGCGAGGCAGACATGCTCGTTGGTCAGCAGCGCATGCTCACGGCGCCGCGCCTCCTCGACCGCGCGATCAACGACGCGCTCGGCCGAGTCGGCCATCTTGTTCTGCGGGATGTCGAAATCTTCCACGAGGTCCCCTCCCACCGTCAGCGGCCGCGCGGCGACCGTGATCAGTGGCGCAGCAAAATGCCAGCCAATACTAGGGCGGTTGGCTGAGGCCCGTTTAAATCGCTGAAGGGAAAGGACAGCGGCAAATAAGGGAAAGTGGAGTGCGGCTCCGTGACCACAGCGCGGCGGGAGGACGGGTCCGCCGTCCTCCTTCCGTCGTCACGTGAAAGTGGTACTGCCGCTTCCTATCTCAATCCGCCCATGAGGGCACGGATACGCGCTTCGATGGGCGGGTGGCTGCTAAAAAGGTTCATCAGCGCGGCGCCCGAGAAGGGCTTCACGATGAACATGTGCGCCGTGGCCGGGTTGGCGTCGAGTGGCACGCGGCGCGCGGCGGCATCGATCTTCCGCAATGCATCCGCGAGCCCGTAGGGATTTCCCGTCATCTGGGCGCCGCCTGCATCAGCCGCGAATTCGCGCGAGCGCGAAATCGCCATCTGGATTAGCGCCGCCGCGAGCGGCGCGAGGATCACCAGCGCGAGCAGCGCGATGGGATTGTTCCCGCGATCGCGGTCGTCCCCGCGTCCGCCGTAGCCGCCAAAGAGTGCCGCGAAGTGCGCCATCCTGGCGACCATGATGATCGCGGCGGCAATCGTCGCCGCGACGGAACTGATCAAGATGTCGCGATGCTTCACGTGCGCAAGCTCGTGAGCGACGACGCCTTCGAGCTCGTTGTCGGTGAGAATCTGCAGGATGCCCTCGGTTGCCGCGACGGCGGCGTGCTCGGGATTGCGGCCCGTCGCAAACGCGTTCGGCGACGGATCCGGGATCACGTAGACCTTCGGCATCGGCAGGTTGGCCTGCCGCGACAGACGCTCGGTGACGGTATAGAGACGGTGTCCGGCTGCGACTTCCTGCGCGCGATACATGCGCAGGACAATCTTGTCCGAGAACCAGTACGATGCGAAGTTCATCACGGCCGCGAACACGAACGCGATCACGAGGCCGTTGGCTCCGCCGAGCCATTGTCCGATCGCAAGCAGCAACCCGCTGAGCAGCCCCAACAGGAGCGCGGTCTTCAGTCCATTCGGCATGGTGGCAATTGTATCCCAGCCGTTTCCGCGATTCGCGAGAGCGGCAGGATCTCCTTCGACCTCGGAACACACGGAGGTCTGATCATAAGAACACCGCAGCGTGCCGCGATGTTCCCGTGCGTCCGGGGCGGTTTCGGTTGATGCGAGTTACACGCCAGGGGCGAGGCGGTGGAGCAAGCCGGCCACGAGTGCTGCTCGCCAGGGCAGCTGCTCGACGTCCACGTGTTCGTGCGCCGCGTGCGCGCCATCGCCGACGGCTCCCAGCCCGTCGAGCGTGGGCACGCCGAGCGCAGCGGTGAAGTTGCCGTCGGAGCCGCCGCCAGTCGCCCCTTCGGTCAGATCGCGCCCGAGCAGAGAGGCCACGTCGCGGGCGATCGAGAAGAGGTGCGCGACGGCGGGTGTGCGCTCCAGTGGCGGCCGCTCGAACCCGCCTTTTACAGTCAGACGCGTGCCGGGCCGCCGCGGTTGCAGCGCGCGGAACCGCAACTCCAGCGCCCGCGCCTCGGCCATCGTCGGCGCGCGCACGTCAACAATCGCGCGCGCGTGCTCGGCGACGACGTTGGGACGGCTTCCGCCGTCGATCACACCAACGTTGACGCTGACGCCGCGTTCGAGATCCTGCCACGGCTCGATGACCGCGATCTGCGCGGCGAGCTCGTGGATCGCGCTCGCGCCCTTGCCGGGATCGACGCCCGCATGCGCGGCCACACCGTGCACGTCGACCTCGAACTCACCGCACCCTTTGCGCGCCGTCTTCAGCGCGCCACCGGGAAGCGCGGGTTCGAGGACGAGGACGGCGACGGCTTCGCGCGCGGCGGCTTCAATCGCGTCCCGCGAAGTACCGCTCCCGACTTCTTCGTCCGTCGTCCAAAGCATGTGGATCGGAGGGTGCGCCGTCCCGGTGTCGCGAAGAGCGGCGACGGCAGCCAAGGCGATGGCGATGCCTGCCTTCATGTCGAAGGTGCCGGGCCCGTGCAGGCGGGAACCCTCGCGTCGCAGCGGCATGCGTTCCAGTGTGCCGACGGGCCACACGGTATCGAAGTGGCCGAGCAGCAGGACTGGTTTGCCGGTCCCCTCGACCCGCGCGTCGAGATGATCGCCTCGCGCATCACGCGGCAGCAGCGCGACCCGGGCACCAAGCTCGCGAAGGCGCGCCGCGATCTCACGTCCGCAGCGATCGACCGCCGCCTTGTCGCTGCTCGGCGACTCCAGGCGGACGAGCGCTTCGATAGTCTCGAGGATGGTGCCGGTGCGGGACTCGCAGGACTCGAGCAGCTGACGCATGATCGCAAGACGGCCGACCCGAAGGTCGGGCCTGCTGGTGGCTATAATAATGGTTATGTTCCGCGAACTGACGGTGATGATCGCGATGGCCGGTGCAGCCGCAACCGCGTCCGCGCAAACGCCGCAGCCGTTCCCCCGTCCGGGCGAGCGGCCGACGCTGCCCGCGCCGGTCACTCCGTCGGCCACGGATCCGCAGCAGCCCAAAGTCGCGCCGCCGGCGACGCCGACGCGTCCGAGCGTGCCGTCGGCGAGCGACGTCCCGAGCGAAGCCACCCTCGGCGTGCCGATCTATCCCGGTGCGGACTTCCTCGGCTCATTCGATGCCGGCCGCGGACAGCGCTATTACCTCTTTGGCACCAGCACCGACTTTCCGCAGATCGTCAACTACTACCGGAACGTGCTGAAGCAGAAGGGGGAGCTGGTGTTCGAGGAGCCGGCCATCCACCAGTTCGACATCGGCCGCTTCAGGGAGGAGACGATGGCCTTCCCACCGAGCGTGACCGTGAAGGATTACACGTGGGGCGGATCGGCCGGCTACCTCAATCCGAAGCGCGGCGCCGAGCCGGCGCGGTTCAAGACGATCATTCAGATCGTCCCCGCGGCACCGGGCCAATAACCCATTCACCGGGCCAACAACCCATGTCGCCGGGTCTAAAGACCCGGCCTACGCCTGTCAAACGTGATTTCCACGTAGGCCGGGTCTTTAGACCCGGCATTCAGCGATCGCCCTTCAAGGCCCGGTACTTCGCCGCGAGCGTGTCCGCGTCCGACGGCTGCGTCAGGCCGGACGTGATCGCGCTTTCCCACGATCCATACGTCGGGTTCGGCAGCACGATCCACTTCCGTCCCCAGAACGCGTCGTACTTCTGCATGAGCGCGGCGCGCTCGGCGACGCCCGTGCGCGTGCCGCTGACGAAGTCCTCGAAGTTGTCGCCGACCAGCAGCAGGATGCGGTGCGTGACCGCGACCGCCTGCCGCCGCGACGATTTGTCGGACGCATCCCACCCGTTCTCGTGTCGCGCGAGCACGACGTCGCGGTCGTTCGCGACCGGCACGCCCAGCTTCGCAAGGACATCGCGTGTCGCCTGCTCGCCGCGATGGTCGCGGTTGGTGACGTAGAACGGCGTCACGCCGCGGCTGACCGCGTAGCGGAGGAACTCGAGCGAGCCGGGCACCGCGCCGGCCTTGCGCTCTTCCACCCAGCGATTCCATGCGTCCTCCGAGTAGGGCGCGGAGTCGGCGGCAAGCCGCGCCTCGAACGGCGAGTTGTCGAGGACGGTTTCATCGAGATCGAGGATGACCGCGGGCGGCAGGCGCGACGGGTTCGCCTGCTCTGTGGCCGCTGTCCAGGAAGGATCGGCGAGCGCCGCGTCGAGCTGCAGCTGCGCCAGACGATAAGCCTGAATCGCCGACGCCTTGTATTCGGCCGCGGTCTGCATCCAGAGCACGGCGTTCAGGTTCTCGTGCGTGTGACGGGCAGCCGCTGGGACAGCGGCCGGCGGCGCGGTGGGCAGCGGGCCTTGCGATCGTTCGGCGCATGCGCACGCCACCGCCAGCAACGCGATCACGATTCCGCGGCCGCTGTTCGAGAAATGCATGACGACAGCATATGATCGTCGCTCACGCACGTTTCGCGAGAGCAGATGTAGGGCGGGTCTTCAGACCCGCCGCGGGCATGAGGCGTATGACCGCAGCTTGTAGCCGGGTCTAAAGACCCGGCCTACATGAAGCCAAAGCGCGACAAGCCCCTGAGCCCTGAGCCCTGAGCCCTGAGCCATGAGCCCTCCACCCACACCCGACGAGATGCTGCGGCTGATTCTCACGAGTCGCGTGTACGACGTCGCCCACGAAACGCCGCTGGAAGCGGCGCCGCGGCTCTCGCGCCGTCTCCACAACGACATTCGTCTGAAACGCGAGGACCTGCAACCGGTCTTCAGTTTCAAGCTGCGGGGCGCCTACAACCGCATCGCCCACATGAGCGACGCCGAGCGCGCGCGCGGCGTCATCGCCGCGAGCGCCGGCAACCACGCCCAGGGTGTCGCCTTCGCCGCGCGGCACCTCGGACTGAGCGCGCTCATCGTCATGCCGCAGACGACGCCGGAGATCAAAGTGCAGGCGGTGCGCGATCTTGGCGCGGACGTGGTGCTGACCGGCGACACCTACGCGGACGCGCGCAGCCACTGCGACACGCTCGTCGGCGAGACCGGGCGCGTGTTCGTCGATCCGTTCGACGATCCGCTCGTCATCGCGGGACAAGGCACGATCGGCAATGAGATCCTCCGCCATCGCCTCGGCGACGTGTCGGCGATCTTCGTGCCGGTCGGTGGCGGCGGGCTCATCGCGGGGATCGCGAGCTACGTGAAGGCACTCCGGCCGGAGGTGCAGGTGATTGGCGTCGAGCCCTACGAGGCGGACGCCATGTATCAGTCGATTGCCGCCGGCACGCGTGTCGTCCTGGACACCGTCGGCATCTTCGCGGACGGCGTCGCGGTGCGCGAGGTCGGCCGCGTGACGTTCCCGATCGTCCAGGCCACCGTCGACGAGATCGTCCGCGTCTCCAACGACGAGATCTGCGCGGCGGTGAAGGACATTTTCGACGACACGCGATCGATCATGGAACCGGCGGGCGCGCTGGCGGTCGCGGGGCTGCGCCGGTGGGTCGAGCAGACGGGCACGAAGAGCGCGAAGCTCGCGGCGGTGCTGAGCGGCGCCAACATGAACTTCGATCGCCTGCGGTTCGTCGCCGAGCGCGCGGAGCTGGGCGAGGCGCGCGAGGCGATCTTCGGCGTCACCATCCCGGAGCGGCCCGGCGCGTTCCGCGCGTTCTGCCAGACGATCGGCCGTCGCGTGGTCACGGAATTCAATTACCGCTTGAGCGGCCGCGACTGCGCCCACATCTTCGTCGGCATCGCCACGCGCTCGCGCGACGATGCGGCGAACGTCGCGGCGGCGCTGATGCGTGCGGGCTATCAGACTTTGGATCTGACCGACAACGAGGTGGCGAAGCTCCACGTCCGCCACATGGTGGGCGGCCGCAGCGCCGCCGTCGAGCACGAGTATCTCTGTCGGTTCGAATTCCCCGAGCGTCCCGGCGCGCTGATGCAGTTCCTGGATACTCTTGGCGGCCGCTGGAACATCAGCCTGTTCCACTACCGCAATCACGGCGCCGACTTCGGGCGCGTACTCGCGGGCTTCGAGGTGCCGCCGGACGATGTCGCGCGGTTCGAGCAGTTCCTCGGCGAGCTCGACTACCGCTTCCAGCGCGAGGATGGAAACGCGGCCTACGAGTTGTTCTTGTCGTAGCCGGGTCTGAAGACCCGGCCTACGTGTGACACGGCCTACGTGACAGGTGTAGGGCGGGTCTTTACCAGCAGTGCGGTAGGGCGCACCTTCAGGTGCGCCTTTACGACGGCGCCTCTCTCTCTAAAGAGGCGCCGTACGGCCGCCTATGTGACACGGCTTACGTGACAGGTGTAGGGCGGGTCTTTACCAGCAGTGCGGTAGGGCGCACCTTCAGGTGCGCCTTTTACGACGGCGCCTCTTAAGAGGCGCGCTACGGCCGCTATGTGACACGGCTTACGTGACAGGTGTAGGGCGGGTCTTTAGACCCGCCGAGCGCGAGCGCGTCACTCCGTCGCTTCGCCGAGCAGCTTCTCGACGATCACCGCGTCGCGCCAGCGGCCATCGACCTTGCCGTGGCGCTCGTAGACGCCGACCTCGCGGAAGCCGATTGACCTGAGCATCGCGCGGCTCGAGGCGTTCTCGGGAAAGACGCGCGACACCAGTTTCCAGAACCCGGCCCGCTCGGCCGCGTCGCAGAGCGCCACCATCGCGGCGCGGCCGTAGCCCTTGCGGCGCTGCTCCCGCGCGACGTAAATCGAGAACTCCGCGATGCCGGCGTAGCAGTCGCGCGGGCGATACGCGCTCGTGGCCGCGAACGCGACGATCTCGCCGTTCTCTTCGACGACCACGACCGGGTGCCGTCCGCCGATCCAGCCGCGAATGTCGTCAGGGATGCGCAGCCGTGTTTCGAAGGTGGCAATGCGGTCCTCGATCCCCTGGTTGTAGATCGCGGCGATCGCCGACGCATCGTCGGGTGTCGCGGGCCGTGCGTTCATCAATCGCGGGGTACGTAGACTTCGCCGCGCTTGCGGAACTCCATCGACTTTTGTTCCATCCCGTTCTCCGCTTCGGCCCGCAGTTGCTGCGTCAGCTCCATGCTGCAGAACTTCGGACCGCACATCGAACAGAAGTGCGCGACCTTCGCGCCGTCGGCCGGCAGCGTCTCATCGTGATACGCCCGCGCGGTCACCGGATCGAGCGACAGGTTGAACTGATCCTGCCAGCGGAACTCGAACCGCGCCTTCGAGAGCGCGTCGTCCCACGCCTGCGCGCGCGGGTGGCCCTTCGCGATATCAGCAGCATGCGCGGCGATCTTGTAGGCAATCACCCCGGCCTTCACGTCGTCGCGGTTCGGCAGTCCGAGGTGCTCCTTCGGCGTCACGTAGCAGAGCATCGCGGTGCCGTACCAGCCGATCATCGCCGCGCCGATCGCGGACGTGATGTGGTCGTAGCCGGGCGCGATGTCCGTGGTGAGCGGGCCGAGCGTGTAGAACGGCGCCTCGCCGCACCATTCGAGCTGCTTCTCCATGTTCTCGCGAATCAGGTGCATCGGCACGTGGCCGGGCCCTTCGTTCATGACCTGGACGTCGTACTCCCACGCAATCCGCGTCAGCTCACCCTGGGTCCGGAGTTCCGCGAACTGCGGTTCGTCGTTGGCGTCCGCGATCGATCCGGGACGGAGGCCGTCGCCGAGCGAGAACGACACGTCGTAGGCGCGCATGATCTCGCAGATCTCACGGAAGTGCGTGTAGAGGAAGCTCTCCTTGTGATGCGCGAGGCACCACTTCGCCATGATCGAGCCGCCGCGCGACACGATGCCGGTGACGCGACGCACCGTCATCGGGATGTAGCGCAGGAGCACGCCGGCGTGCACCGTGAAGTAATCGACCCCCTGCTCCGCCTGTTCGATGAGCGTGTCGCGGTAGACCTCCCAGGTCAGCTCCTCGGGACGGCCGCCGACCTTCTCGAGCGCCTGATAGATCGGCACGGTCCCGATCGGCACCGCCGAGTTCCGGATGATCCACTCCCGCGTCTCGTGGATGTCGCGCCCGGTCGAGAGATCCATGACGGTGTCGGCGCCCCAGAGCGTCGCCCACCGCAGCTTCTCGACCTCTTCGTCGATCGACGAGGTGACGGCGGAGTTGCCGATGTTCGCGTTGATCTTCACCGCGAAGTGGCGGCCGATGATCATCGGCTCGAGCTCGGTGTGGTTCACGTTTGCCGGGATGATTGCGCGGCCGCGCGCGACCTCGCTGCGGACGAACTCCGCGTCGAAGCCTTCGCGGAGGGCGATGAACTCCATTTCCGGCGTGACGACGCCCTTGCGCGCGTAGTGCAGCTGCGTGGCGGCGCCGGTGCCGCGCAGGCGTGTCTTGGTCCGCGCTGCGAGCGCCGGCGGCATCGGGCGCTCGACTGAACCGACGTCGGCGAGCGCGCGCGCCTCTTCGACGACGTCGCCGCGCGACGTGATCCAGTCGCGCCGCAGCTGCGGCAGCCCGGCGCGGACGTCCACGCCCTGCGGTCCGCTGCTGTCGTATACGCGCAGCGGCGGCTCACCACCCGACAGCGAGATCTCGCGCATCGGCACGCGCAAGCTATGCGGCCCTTCGACGTACACCTTGCGGGAGTTGGGGAACGCGCTGGTGAAGTCGCTGGCGGGAAGCGGCGTAAACGTCTGACGCGTCGACATGATGGGTTCCAGTGAAACCTCAATGGTACTGCAGGTGGCGCCCCGTTGGGGCTTTCGTCTTCCGCCTTCCGTCTTCTTCCGGATTAGCGTTTCAGCTCGTTGAAGTCGGGCATGTGCGTGCGCAGT
>JBKPRU010000208.1:0-6199 GCA_046734675.1 Acidobacteriota bacterium | reverse complement strand
AACACCACTCCTGATGATTTGGATCCCACCCTCGATGCCGCACGCCGCGGGTCGTCGGGCGTGCGGTTGTCCGACGAGACGCGCGCACGAATCGCGCTGCGGCTCGCGCGCGAATCGGCTGCCGGGGCGCGGGCCTCCGGCAGCACGACGCTGCGGGCCGTGCCGCGCTCCTCGTGGCGGTACGCCGCCTGGGCGATGGCCGCGGCCGCCTCTTTGCTCCTGCTCGTGTGGATCGCGCGAACCGTCGATCGAAACACGACCGTGTCGGCGGCGGAAGTGCTCGTCCGATCGCAGCAGGCGCTGTCGGCACGGGCGTCAGGCATCGAGACGATGACCTACAACCTCTCGCTCGAAGGTGTCCTGCAGGAACTGTTGCCGGAGCCGCAGGGCGGCCGCTTCATCGTCGAAGAAACGATCGACCACGACCATCCGGGACGGCTGCGCCTGCGCAAGTTCACCGGCGACGGCCAGCTCGCGGCGGGAGCGGCGGACGACCCGGTCACGCGGACGCGCGTCCGCTACATGCGTCTGGGGAATCGCGGAATGCTCCTGCGCTTCACGAATGTGCCCGCATCACCGGTCGCGCTGAGTGACGCGCGTCGCGTTGCCTTCCAGGTCCTGCTCGGCCTCATGCAGACGAGCACGAATCCATCGCTGACCGAGGTCACGGCCGACGGTGAGCCGGCCTATGAAATCGTCGTCCCGCCGCTTGCCGCGGCGCCCGCGTCGATCGCACTGGACCAGGCGCGCGCCGTGATCCGGCGCGACGACGCGCGGGTGGTGGAGTTCCATGCCGGCGGCCGCGTCGGCGCGCAGCCGTTCGCGATCAATTTCACGATGCTGACGCGCGATCTGCGCGGTCCGTCGCGGTCGGACGCCGACCTGTTCACGATTGCGTCGCAACCGGGTGACGAGGTGATCGAGGCAGACGGCGCCGCGCCGCTCGCGTTGTGGGATGCCATCGGCCAATGCCTGCGGCGGTAGACGCGCTCGCGATCGAGGGGCTCACCAAGTACTACGGCCCCGTCGTCGGCATCGAGGATCTCGATCTGACAGTCGCCGCCGGGCAGACGTTCGGTTTTCTCGGCGCGAACGGATCCGGCAAGACGACGACCATCCGCTTGCTCCTCGATCTCGTGCGCCCGACGCGCGGCCGCGCACGCGTCAACGGCCTCGACTGCCAGCGCGACAGCGTCCGCGTGCGGCAGCAGATCGGCTACCTGCCGGCGGAGATGCCCGTGTATCCCGAGATGACCGGACGCGCATATCTTGCGTTCCTCGGGCGCTTGCAGCAGCCGGCGCCGGATCCGGCGTGGATGCAGACGCTGCTGCGGCGGTTCGATGTGAGCGACACGGATCTCGCGCGGCCGATTCGCGACCTGTCGCACGGGATGAAACGGAAGCTGGGCATCCTGCAGGCGCTGATGGGCCGCGCCGCGCTGCTGATCCTCGACGAGCCCACCTCCGGGCTCGACCCGCTCATGATCGACGCGTTCGTCGACACGATCCGCGACGTCCGCGCCGAAGGACGCACGGTATTCCTGTCGTCGCACGTCCTGTCCGAAGTCGAGAAGCTCTGCGATCGGGTCGGACTCGTCTCGCGCGGACGGCTGGTCAAGATCGCCATGCTGCGCGAGATTCGCGACGGGCTGCCGCGTCGCGTGCGTGTGATGTTCTCTGACGGTCTCGCGCCGGCGCCGCCTTCGATCGCGGGTGTGCGCCTCATTGAGGCGACCGGGCGCGAATGGCTGTTGGAGGTCTCGGGACCCGCCGGCCCACTCCTTCACGCGATCCGCGGCCTGCCGGTTGCCGACCTGGAGATCGCGACCTCCACCCTCGAGGAGTACGTGCTGGGTCTCTACTCGGGCGCGCCGTCATCATGCTGATCGCGCTGGTCACGCGGTCGATCGCCCGCGCGCGCTGGCTGCTGCTCGCGCTGCTCGTGCTGTTCTCCGGGTTTCAGTTGCTCGTGATCATCAGCGCCCGTGACGTGTATCGAGGGCAGCTCTTCTCGCAGCTCGCGGCCCTCGTTCCGGCGGGGCTGCGGCAGATGTCGGGCGGCCTCGTGTTCACGTCGTTCGCCGGCTTTGCGACCTTTGGTTTCTTTCATCCGGTCGTGATCCTGATCTTCGTCGAAGCCGCGATCTTCCTGGCGTCCGAGCCGGCGTGGGACGTGGAATCGGGGATGGTCGACCTGACGGTCGCGCGGCCAGTGCCGCGTGCATTCGTGATCGGACGCACGCTCATCGTTGCGTGCGGTGCCGCGGCCGCGCTCGCCGGTGCGATGGTCCTCTCGACGCGCCTTGCGCTGCACGCGTTCGCGCCGGCGACGGCGTCGTGGCCGCGCTTCGACACGACAGTGCGGCTTGGCGCCAATCTCACGGCGGTCGCGTGGTGCTTCGCGTCGTTGTCGGTGCTGATTGCGGCGGCGGTGCGGCGCCGGAGCGCCGCGGTCGGCCTTGCCGGCCTGACCGCGGTGCTCCTGTATCTCGTGCACTTACTCGCGGAACTCTGGCGCCCGGCCCGCCCGTTCCGGGTCATCGCGCCATATCACTACTACAACGCGCCCGCCATCCTCGAGATGAACGATGCGACGTGGTCGCGCGACATCGGGGTCCTGCTCCTCGTCGCCACGGCGCTCGCGGCCTGCGCGTTCGTCGTCTATCAGCGGCGGGATTTGTAGCGTCCGCGATCGGTCCCGCGCCTTTCGCTGGTCGGCGGGTCTAAAGACCCGCCCTACACCGGTGGCCGTCGCAGGCGCCTTTGGCTGATCGCCGGGTCTAAAGACCCGCCCTACACCTGTGGCTGTCGCACGCGCCTGCGTGTGTCACGTAGGCACGTGTGGATATCACGTAGGCCGGGTCTTTAGACCCGGCGGTGAACGCGCTAGCGCCCGACGCGGAACGCGATGTATCGCAACGTCCCTTCGCGCTCGACCTGCAGCGCGACCGCGACGCCTGGCTTCAGCACCGCCGCGAGGCGCTTCAGGTCGACCATGTTGCGCACCGGCGTCCCGTTGATGGCGCGCACGATGTCGCCGGCGACGAGCTTCCCCTGCTGCGAATACGGCGCGTCGGGCGCGACCGCGACGACGACCGCGCCCACCGTCGCGCGCACGTCGTTCAACATCTTCGCGACGCGCTCGTTCAGATCGACGACCAGGATGCCGAGCTCCGGGAGCGTCTCGTGCGGGATCGACTCCACTTCCTGCAGCCGCGTCGCATCGTTCTCACGCTCGGCAACCGTCACCGACGCCGTGCGCCGTTCCGTGCCGCGCTGGACCTCGAGCCGCACGACCTCGCCGATCGGCCGCGTGTAGAGGTTCACGCGGAACTGCCGGCCGTTCTCCATCGGCTTGCCGTCGAGCGCGAGCACGACGTCCCCGGCCCGCAAACCGGCGCGCCCGGCCGGCCCGTCCTCGTCGACATCGGCAAGGATGACCCCCGCTTCGTCCGGAAGGCCGAGCGCTTCGGCAAGCACGGGCGTCACTGTCTGCGGCGAGACGCCGACCTCGCCGCGCTTGACGCGGCCGTGGCGGCGAATCTGCGTGAACACGTTGCGCACGATGTTCGCCGGCGCGGCAAAGCCGATGCCTTCACTGCCGCCTGATTGCGTGTAGATGAGCGTGTTGATGCCCACCAGCCGTCCGTCGGTGTCGACCAGCGCGCCGCCGCTGTTGCCCGGATTGATCGGCGCGTCGGTCTGGATGTAGATCATCGGGTCTTCCGGCTCGAGCTGCCGCGCCACCGCGCTCACCACGCCCATCGTCACGCTCGACTCGAGGCCGAGCGGGCTGCCGAACGCGAGCACCAGTTGTCCGGGGTGCAGCGAATCGGAATCGCCGAAAGGCAGCGTCGGGAGGCCGGACGCATCGACCTTGACCACTGCGAGATCCGTCTCGTGATCGATCGCCACGATCTTCGCCGCGACCACACGTCCGCGTCGCTTGATGATCGAACGGCCGGGCGCGCCACCGGTCGCCGCAAACGGCAGCTCCACTTCGAGCCGCGTCGCGTTCTCGATGACGTGGGCATTGGTGACGATGTAGCCGTCGGCGTCGAGGATGACGCCGGATCCGCTGCTGCGTTCGATGACCGGATCGCCGGTCGCGCGCTCGTTCTGTTCCTCGGGCGGCGCGTAGCCGGTCACGAAGATCTGGACGACCGACGGGCTGACCTTCTCGGCGAGATCCTGAAGCGACTTCGAGAGCTCACCGAGCGCCTGGGTTCGTGCGGGCGAAGCCGCTTGTGGGCGCGCGGCAGCCTGCGCGTGCACGGCCGGCGCACAGACAAGCGCGACCACGCACGAGAGCGTCAGGACGCGGATGCACATCATCCGATCAGGGTAGCACCACGGATCCACCACGGCTGCTCTCGGATGTACACGGATCGCTAGCGTGAGCCCGCCGCGGACGTCACCTTGACGACGTAGTAGAGGAACGGCGCTTTCACGTCTTTGAAGAGATGCGGGACCCCGTTTGGAACGATGACGATGTCCCCTTTGACGAGCGGACGCTCGTCGCCGGACGCAATGGCATCGCCGCGAGTCTCGTCGGGCGCCGTCGTCTTGCCGTTCGTCACCTGTCCACCCGTGACGATCGTCGCGGTGCCTTCGAGGACGTAGATGACGTCGGTGTCACGCGCGTGCACTTCGGCCTGGCCGTCCTTGTCGCGGCGGCCCGCGAACAGCTTGTAACCGCCCGTTTCAATCATCGGTCCGCCCTTCGCGAACGCGGCGGTGACCTTGTCGGCGGGCATGTAGACGACCTTCTTCTCGTCACCCTGAGCGAACGCGCTGGCTGCGGCCAGCGTGATCATTGCCGCGACAGACGCGCGGGCCACGAATCTCTTCATCGGGAATCCTCCTGCGGAGAAAGACTACACCGGTCTCACCTGCCGGGATCTTCCGGCTGCAGCCGGAAGCTACGGGGAAGGCGCGTATTGTAGGGAGTGCGTGCCGCGTCTGCTCGCGCCGCTTGCCGGCCTCGCGTTCATCAGCCTCGGCTTGCCTGACGGGCTGCTCGGCGTCGCATGGCCCTCCATGCGCGCAACGTTCGGCGTGGCGCTGGACGCGCTCGGCGGGCTGCTCGTCGCCACGACGGCGGGCTACGTGGTCTCGAGTTCCTCGAGCGGCCGCCTGCTCCGCCGTCTCACGCTCGGCGCGCTCCTCGCGTCGAGTTGCGCCGTCACCGCCGCCGCGCTGTTTGGTTTTGCCGCCGGGCCGAAATGGCTTGTCCTCCTCGGGCTTGGCGTCGTGCTCGGCGGCGGCGCGGGCGCGATCGATGCCGGCGTGAACACGTACGCCGCGATCCACCTGGGCCCGCGCGCACTCAACTGGCTGCACGCCTGTTTCGGAATCGGCGCGGCCACCGGGCCGATGATCATGACCGCCGTGTTACACGCCGGGCACGCGTGGCAGCGCGGCTACATCATCGTGGGAGCCGCCCAGGTCGCGCTTGCGGCGCTCTTTGCCGCCACCGCGAGCTGGTGGCCGGCCGCCGACCACGCGTCAGACAGCGCGGCGCCCGATCGCACCGCGGCGCCGCCGCGCGAGACGTTGCGCCTGCCGGCCGCCTGGCTCGGCGTCGCGACCTTCTTCATTTACTCCGGCGTCGAATCCTCGATGGGCGCGTGGACCTTCACGCTGCTGACGATCGGCCGGCACATGCCGACGGAGCGGGCCGGCGTCATCGTCACGCTGTTCTGGGCCGGGCTGACGGGCGGACGACTGGTCGCCGCGATCGCCGGCGCGCGCGTGCACGCGGGCATGCTGCTGCGCCTGGCCCTCGCCGGGGTACTCGTCGGCACGACCCTGGTCACGCTGAACGCAGGCAGCATCGTGACCTTGCTCGGCGTGGCACTCACAGGGTTCGCGTGCGGACCGATCTTTCCGCTGCTCGTTGCGCTCACGCCGTCGCGTCTCGGACGCGCGCATGCCGCGAACGCCGTCGGCTTCCAGATCGCCTCGTCGGCAATCGGACTGTCGGTGCTGCCCGGCCTGGTCGGCGTCGGCGCAACGGCGTTGGGCATCGAGACGATCCCGCGCGCGTGCCTGGGCAGCGCGGTTCTGCTCACCGTGGGGGTTGTGGCGCAGGCGCGTCGCACGGCGCGGTCGTGAGCACGCGACGCGCGCGACGCCCTACTGCTTCTCGATGTGTACCAGGTAGGCCTCGACCATCAGGAGGTTCTTCTCGCCCGAC
>JBKPRU010000207.1:0-26927 GCA_046734675.1 Acidobacteriota bacterium | reverse complement strand
GGCCACCAGCGTTCGAAGAGCGCCTGGTCGGTGCCGAATCCCACGGCCGCGGCGTAGTTGATGAGCGCGTCGAACCAGACATACACGACGCTGCTGGGATCGTCGGGCACCGGAATGCCCCACGCCTGCCCCGCGCGGCTGATCGAAATGTCTTCGAGACCAGCTTCCAGCAGCCGCAGGATCTCGTTCCGGCGGACCTCCGGCTCGAGAAACTTCGGATGCGCCTTGAAGTGCTCGAGCAGCTTGTCGCGGTACCCAGACAGCCTGAAGAAGTGGTTCTTCTCCTTGATCCACTCCACCGCCCCGTGCAGCGGACACTTGCCGTCGACCAGATCCTTGTCTTGCTTGAAGGCCTCGCAGCCGGTGCAATACCAGCCTTCGTAAAAGCCTTCGTAGACGTCCCCCGCCGCGGCAATACGGCGAACCAGTTCCTGCACCGCCTGGCGGTGACGCTGTTCGGTCGTCCGGATGAAGTCGTCGTACGAGACGTCGAGGTGGTCCCAGACGTTCCTGAACTCGCGCTCCATCAGATCGCAGTATGCGAGTGGCTCCAGTCCAAGGTCGCGCGCGCGTCGGAAGACGTTCTGCGAATGCTCGTCGTTGCCCATCACGAAGCGCGTCTCGACGCCCACCAGCCGCTTGTAGCGGGCAATCGCATCCGCCGTAATCTTCTCGTAGGCGGTTCCGAGGTGGGGACGGCTATTCACATAGTCGATAGCCGTCGTCAGGTAGAACCGGGACATCCGATTAATTCTATCGGATTACCGGGTTCGAGCGTCGGCAATCACGACTGGGCGGTCTTGTCGAGGCGCGCCTTAATCGCCGCGGCCTGGACGGCCTTGATCGAGACGCCACGCTCGGCGGCGAGGCGGGCGCAGTCGTCGAATTCCGGAGCTGCGTTCAGTTCTTCCCCGCCGCGGCGCGCGATCTTGAATCGGACCGGTCCGTACGGGGTCTCGACCGATTCGACGACGCGATCGAGGATCGTGCGTGACATCTCTTGGTAGCGCACGCCAATCGTTGTCGATTCGCGGAACAGGATCTCGGTCAGCGCCGCTCGCCGGTCGGGCGGCGCGATGATCGTGACGAGCGTGCCCGGCCGTCCCTTCTTCATCTGGACCGGCGTGTAGAACACGTCCAGCGCGCCGGCCGCGTGCAGGGCGTCCATCAGCGGCCCGAACAGCTGCGGGTTCATGTCGTCGATTTCCGACTCCAACTTGACGATCTGGTGGTCTTCTTCACGTGGGGCTCCGCCCCACACCCCGGCTCGGTCGCTCGCGGGGACCCCTGCGCCCCGCTCCGCTTCCTCGCGGGCACCGCGCAACAGGCGCAGCACGTTGGGACGATCCTTCGGATCGCGGTCGCCGGCGCCGTAGGCGATGTGCTCGATGCGCATCACCGGCATCGGCCCGAACTCCTTCGCATAGTGCGTGACGAGCAGCGCCCCGGTCGGCGTGACCAGCTCGGACTGTCCGTCCGAGTACACGGGGACGCCTTCGAGGAGACGCGCCGTCGCCGGCGCCGGCACCGGGAACAGACCATGCGCACATTTCACGGTGCCGCCGCCGACGTTCAACGGCGACGCCATCACATCGTCGACCCCGAACCACTCGAAGCCGTACACGGCTCCCACGATGTCGATGATGGAATCGAGCGCGCCGACCTCGTGGAGGTGCACGCGCTCGATCGGCGTGTTGTGAATCGCGGCTTCCGCGCCGGCGAGCCGTTCGAAGAGGTGCACCGCGCGATCCTGCCCCTCGGTCGACAACGCCGATCGCCGAATCGCGGCGACGATGTGTTTGAGGTGGTAATGCTTGTGCGATGCACTCTCGGCCGCGGACGCCTTCTCCACCAGCCGGAACTTCGTCGCGGACACGCCCGCGCGCAGCACGCGCTCCGACGTCACCTCGCCAAATTCGATCGCGAGGCTGCCGAGCGCTCCTTTGAGCGCGTCCATCGGCAGCCCGAGATCGATCATTGCGCCGATGATCATGTCGCCGGACGCGCCTGAAAAGCAGTCGAAGTAAAGCATCACCACATCAACTTGTCGTTAATGTCACGTAGGCCGGGTCTTCAGCCCCGGCGGGTCGCAGCATCCCTCCATGCGCCTGGGGCCCCACCCCCAGGCGCTGCGGCTCGACTCGCTTCGCTCGCTCGCCGCGGCCCCAGGCGCTCATCCGGCATCCGTCTTCCTCGTCCCGTCCGCCCCAAGCGCCTCCGCCAGTGTACTCATCTGCCGCCGCAAGCTGCAGAACTGCACTTCGGAGAGGATCACATGATCGAGCACATCGATCCCCATCAGCTCGCCCGCCTGCACGAGACGCAGCGTCAGCCTGAGGTCCTCGTCGCTGGGCCTGGCGTCTCCCGACGGATGATTGTGGAACAGCACGATCGCGGCGGCGCCGCCCATCGCCGCCTCGCGAAACACTTCGCGCGGGTGGACCGGGCTCGAGTCGAGCGTGCCGACCGACAGGACCTTGACGCGCAGCAATCGATGCTTCGTGTCGAGCAGCAGGATGCCGAAATGCTCGACGCGCCGGCTGCCGAATTCCGGGATCAGCAGCTCCGCGGCGTCGAACGCCGAGATGATCTGCGGCCGGTGCTGCGGCACACGGCGCAGCGTGCGCCGGCCGGCTTCCATCGCGGCGACGAGTTGCGCGCCGCGCGCGACGCCAATCCCCGGGATGCGGCGCAGGTCGTCCACCGATGCGCGCGCGAGCCCGTGCAGTCCACCCACCGACCTCAACACGGTGTTCGCGAGATCGAGCACGCTCGCCTGCCGCGCGCCGTGGCCGAGCACGATCGCCAGCAGTTCGTTGTCGCCAAGCGCGCCCGGGCCATGGCGCTCCAGCTTCTCGCGCGGGCGATCGTGCGCAGACATCATTTTCATGAGCCTTCACCGCTGCTGCTATACTTCGGTCCGATGCGTCGCCTTGCGGCGATCGGACTGCTGCTCCTGACGGTCGGCTGCTCCGAGCCCCCCCAGAAAGAAATCGATCAGGCCCAGGGTGCAATCGACGCGGCGCGTGCCGCGGGCGCAGACAAGTACGCAGTCGAGGAGTACTCCGCCGCCAGCTCCGCATTGCAGAAATCGCACGATGCGGTCGGACAGCGCGACTATCGTCAGGCGCTCAGCTACGCGCTCGACGCGCGTGAACGCGCGCAGGACGCGGCGCGTCAGGCTGCGGAAGGCAAGGCCCGCGCGCGCAGCGCCGCCGAACACATTTATTCCGAGATTTCCGCGCGCTCGATGCAGCTCGACACGCGTCTCAAGGCCGCCGAAGCGGCGCGCGTGCCAGCGCGCGAGCTTCAAGCCACGCGCGCCACGCTGATCGAGACGCGCACCGCCTTGCAAGAAGCGCGCACAGCGATCGATTCCGGCGAGTACGCCGACGTCCCGAACAAGCTGACGCCGTTCCGCGAGAAACTCGATAAGGCGATGAGTGAAGTCGAAGGGATTCCGCAGCGCCCAGCGCGCCGCCGCCCCAAATAACTTACGGCACCTGTGAGCTAACGAAGACGGAGAGATCGGAGAGATCGGAGAGGACGGTTTCTTTGGTTTTCAAATCGGTTCGCGCCCTCTCCGCCCTCTCCGCGCCCTCCGTGTTCGTCAGTGCCCAGGCGTCGGGGCAATCACACCATCTGGGCGACGCACACCAGCTCTGCCCACCCGGTCAGCAACAGTCCCGCGTTGCTCCACTGAACATGCTGCGTGCCGCCGGGCGACACCACGTCGACGCTGCGCGACGCGCCGCCGTAGGACATCGCGGCGACCGCCGCCGCGCACGCGCCCGTGCCCGATGCTTCCGTGGGGCCGACGCCGCGTTCCCAGATCAGGATGCGCACGCGATCGGGCGCTTCGACGGTCGCGAGTTCGACGTTGGTGCCCTCGGGGAACGTGCGGTGCACGGCGAGCCGTGAGGCGATCCGATACAGGCGATCGTCGCTGACCTCGCCGAGCACGACGCACTGCGGGTTGCCGACGCGCAGCGTGACCACCTGCACGGCCTCGCCATTGACGTCGATGATGCGCTGCTCGACGTGTTCGGGCTGCCCCATCGCCGCGCGGAACGTGTAGCGCATGCCGCGTTCGACCTCCAGCAGCTCGAGACCTTTGATGCCCGCGTCGGTCGTGATCTCGATGGATGCGCCGGGCTGCAGGGATCGCCCGCGCGCGAGCCACGCGGCCAGGCAGCGGACGCCGTTGCCGGAGATCTCCGACGCGCTGCCGTCCGCGTTGAGCAGGCGCATCGACGCGCCGCGCGGGCCGTCGCTGTAGAAGATCGCGCCGTCGGCGCCGAGGCCGCGGTGGCGCTCGCACCACGCGCGCACCGCGCCCGGGCGCTCGGCCGGCGGCGGCGCTTCTTGTTCGGCGACGAGCAGAAAATCGTTTCCGTAGGCGTGTGCCTTGACGATGGTCATTTGCGGCAGAAGGCCAGCAGGTGCCAGCCGAAGCGGCGCACCCACGCGCGCGGCAGCGCGTTGAACGTGCCGACGAAGAATGTGTTGAAGACCGTTCCCTTCCACCCGCCGTGGAGCCGCGATTTCACCGGGAAGCGTTCTTCGACGATCCGCACCTCGCGAAAGCCGGAGAGGACGTCGCGAAATTCGCCGGCGCTGTACTTCTTGAGCACCGGCGCATCCTCGTGCTCGAGACCAACCTTCATCAGCCTCGACAGCGCATTCAGCCACGAGATGCGGTTGTAGACCTGGAACACGGCGGTGCCGCCGCTCTTCAACACGCGACGGCACTCGGCAGCCAGCGCGCGATCGTTGGCCGTGTACTGCAGGACGCCGTGCGCGTAGACGAAGTCGAACGACTCGTCGGGGAATGGCAGGTGCTCGCCGTCCGCCTCGCGGAGATCCCCATCGAGCCCGTGGTGGCGGAAGTTCTCTCTCGCCAGCGCGATCGCGGATGGCGCGATGTCGACGCCGGTCACGACGGCGCCCCCCTTCGCGAAGCGGACCAGATCCGTGCCCGCGCCGCATCCAACCTCCAGCACGCGCTGCCCGCGATACCCGTTGAAGTCGATGAGGCGCGGCAGGTGGTGCAGCTTCTCGAAGTGATACTGATCGAGATCCGCGAAGAACCCCGGCGAGCCGACGGGATGCGTCGTGATCTCGAGGTCGTGAATGTGGTGGTCCCAGTAGTCGCGGACCTGTGTGTTGTCGGGCATGAAGATCACTGAGCGGCGACGTCCACTGACGGGCGCACGGGCCACGGCCTTGTCACGAAGATCACAAAGGTCACGAAGATCACGAAGATCACGAAGGTAACAACTCTATTAGTTTCTTGTTTTGTGGCCTTCGTGGCCTTTGTGGCCTTTGTGGCCTTTGTGATGAGCCGTCGGCCGTGATCAGTGAAGGCCGCCGCAGCTTCCCACTATAAGATACACACCGATGCGGGCACGCGACCTGGATTCGTTGACCGGCGGCGTCTTCGACATCCTCGTCGTCGGCGGCGGCATCTACGGGCTGGCGATCGCGCGTGAGGCGTCGCTGCGCGGGCTCCGCGTCGCACTCGTCGAGCGCGACGACTTCGCGGCCGCGACCTCGTTCAACCACCAGAAGACCGCGCACGGCGGCCTGCGCTCGCTGCAGAGCGGACGCATCGATCGCGCCCGCGAGTCGATCCTGGAACGCCGCACGCTGGCGCGTCTGGCGCCGCGCCTCCTCCGGCCGCTTCCCTTCATCGTCGGGACGTACCGATCGGTGGTGAAGAATCGCCTGGCGCTGGCCGCGGCGTTTCGTCTCGATCGCTGGCTCGGGCGCCGGCGCAACGAGGGGGTCGAACCGGAACTGCATCTGCCGCCGCCGCGGCTCTCATCGCGCGCCGCGACGCTGAAGCTGTTCCCGGGCGTGCGGCCGGACGGACTCACCGGCGGCGCGATGTGGTACGACTACCAGATCGTCGAGACCAGCCGTCTCGCGATTGCCTTCGCCGAAGCCGCCGACGCGCACGGCGCCCGCCTCGCCAATTACGTCGAGGCGCTGCAGCCGCTCAAACAAGCAGGAGCGATCGCGGGTATGCGTGTGCGCGACCGGCTCACCGGCGCCGAGCTCGACGTGGCCGCCCGGCTCACGATCAACGCCGCCGGCGCGCATGCCGGGGAGATCATGCGCGCGTTCGGCGTCACGCGAGAGTTTCCGCTCGTGAAAGCGATGAACCTCGTCACGTCGAAGCGGGCCAGCGACATCGCCCTTGCCGCTCCCGCGCGCGGCGGACGGATGCTCACGCTGGTCCCGTGGCGCGGCACCGCGCTCGTCGGTACGGGCCAGTCTGCCGAGTTCAAGACAGCTGCGGATGCTTCGGTGTCGGCGGCCGAGGTCGACGCGTTCATCGCCGAAGCGAACGAGGCGTTCCCGGCACTGAAGCTGACGCGCGGGGACGTGCAACTCGTACACCGCGGGATCGTCCCGGCCGAACGCGGCCGCGGCGGCCGGCCCGATCTCCTGTCCGCGCCGCGCATCCTCGATCACGCGCGCGACGGCTCACCCGGCGCGATGACGGTCGTCGGCGTGAAGTACACGACCGCGCGCGCGGTCGCGGCACGTGCGGTGCGCGCGGCGGCGCGCAAGCTTGGCGGCAGCGCCCGGGCTTTACCGACGGATCGAGAGCCGCTCCCCGGCGCTGGGATCGCGGATCATGAAGCGCTGGCGATCGAAACCGCGCGCGCGGTCGGCCTGGAGCTGGCCCCGCCGATCATCCGGCGACTGACCGCGATTTATGGCGATCGCTGCGCCCCGATCGTCCGCCTCATGGCGGAGCGCAGCGACTGGCGCATGCCGCTCGTCAGCGGACAGACCGCCGTCGGCGCGGAAGTGATCTACGTGATCCGCAGTGAGATGGCGTGCACGCTTGCCGACATCGTGATCCGGCGCACCGAGCTCGGCGCAGCCGGGCATCCGGGCGCCGCGCTCGTCGAGAGCGCAGCGCGTGTCGCTGGTGAAGAACTCGCGTGGGACGACCAGCGCCGCGCCCAGGAGATCGCGGCGGTCGACGCGTTCTATCGCTGGTAGCTGGTGGCTGATAGCTGGTGGCCACTCCGTCTTCATTGCTGCGACAGCGTCCGCAGCGTGTCGCCGATCGGCGGCACCTTCCCTGCCATCGCCTTGTTGAACGCCGGCACGTCGGTCGAGGCGAGCTTCTCGAAGCTTGCTTTCGCGGCCGCGAGCTCATTCTCGATCACCTCGAGCACCTGCATCTGCGTCTCCGTCGGACGATAGTCGATGCTGCCCGCTTCGTCCGACGCACCCTGGCCGACGCCGCCGCTCAACCAGATCAGGTTCATGTAGACCTTATAGGCCTCGGGGAAATACTTGTCGTCGCTGAGCATCTCGGAGCGCGACACCAGCTTCAGCTCGACGTCGAGGATCGCCTTGTCGAGATCCTTCAGCGTCTTCACGACCGCCGCCTTCGCCGCATTCGCCTTCAGCTGATCCTCGATCTGCTTGCGCCAGATCTCCATGCGGTTGACCATCTCGGACGTCTGCGTGATGTCGTCGCGGATGCGGATCTGCGTGGTCGTTGACACCTGCAGGTCTTCGACCGACGAGAGGACCGCCGGATCCTTCATCACTTCGAACGGCTGCGTGAGGGTGTTCCCGTCGACGGTCACGCGCACCTGATACTTGCCGGGCGCCGCGAGCGGGATGCCGGTCTGCGGCGTGATGCCCCAGTGCGTGATGCGGCGGACGTCCGTCCCCTGGAAACGCGGCTCTTCCCAGATGTGTGGATTCTCCGCCGGCGTCGTTCGGAGGGCCACCAGCGTCGGACCGTCGTAGCCGAGATCCCAGTTCAACCCGTTCAGTCCCTGCTTCGCGGTGAACTGCTGCGTACGAATCACCTTTCCTGCGGCGTCGAGGATCTCCATCTGAATGGGCGACGATGGCGCTGACGGCAACGTCAGTGTGAAGTGCGGACGCCCGTATTGGATGAAGGCGTTGCGCGCCTGACGAAACAGCGTGCTTGGCGTGTAGAGCTGCGCCGTCGTGGTTGTCGGCGACGTCTGGCCGGCCTGCTCGAGACGCGCGATGTCGGGAAGGATGTAGAGGCCGCGCCCGTAGGTGGAGATCACCACGTCGTGAAAGCGCGGCTCGACGGTGATCCAGCTCACCGGCGCCGGCGGCAATCCCTCGCGCAGCTGCGTCCAGTTCGCCCCGTCGTCGAGCGAGTAGTAGAACGCGCGGCCGGTGCCGGCGAACAGCATGTCTTTGCGATTGGGATTCCCGGACAGCGACAGCACGTAATCGAGCGGGTGCCCCGACGGGATGTTGCCCGTGACCTTCGTCCACGTCGACCCGAAGTCTGTCGTCTTATAGATGTACGGACGGCGATCGTCCATCAGGTGGAAATCGACCGCGACGTAGGCGGTGCCAGGATCGAAGGTGGACGGCCAGATCTGCGTGAACGTGCCCCAGGGCGGCAGGTCCTTGAGGTTTTTCGTAACGTCGTTCCAGTTCGCGCCGCCGTCCTTCGTGTACCAGAGCTTTCCGTCGTTGGTACCGGCCCAGATCAGACCACGCTGATTCTTCGAGTACTCGATGTCCCACACGACCTCGCCGTTGTACTGCCCGAGGTTGTCGCCGACGAGCCCGCCGTTCGACACGATGCGCGAGGGATCCTTCGTCGAAAGATCCGGGCTTGCCTCCGTCCACGACTGGCCGCCGTTGCTCGTTTTCAGAATCAGCTGACATCCATAGAGGACCGTTTTGGGATCGAACGGATCGATCGCCATGGGCGCCGTCCAATGGCAGCGATACCTCACCTCGTTGGGCGGCGAGTCGAGCGAGACCATCCACGGTTCGATCGAGCGCGCCGTGCCGGTCGTCGCATCCCAGCGCGTCACCTTGTTCCCGTAGCACGACGCATAAACGATGTTCGCGTCGGTGGGATCGGGGATCGTGAATCCCGACTCGCATCCGCCGATATTCGGCTGCCACGCAATCCCCAGCGCGCCCCGCCCGGCGCCGCCGCCGAAGCCACCACCGCCGCCACGTCCGCGGCCGGTCGAGACCGGCGCTCGCGGCATGGTGCTGCCTTCAGGCAACCGGCCGTTGCCGGTTCCCTCCGAAAACGTGCTGGGGCCGCGCATCGTCCCGTCGTCCTGGCGATTGCTGTAGATCCAGTACGGCACGCGGTTGTCGACGTGCACGTGGTACATCTGCCCATTCGGAATGAGGACGCGTACGATGCCCTGACGCGTGTTGATGTTCGCGCCGCCGTCGTCGCCGAGGATGTAGCGGACGGGATCCTTGGGATCGATCCAGACGTCGTGGCAGTCGCCGCAGCTCGCCTGCCCCTGCGTGAATGGGAACGGCCCGCCGCCGTTGCCGCTGAAGGTCTTCCCGCCGTCCTGCGAGCGGTGCATGCTGCTGCTCATGACGAACACGTCGTCGGGATTCTGTGGATTGACGGCGAGGCGGATGTAGTAACCGGCGCGCCCGATGAGCGATCGATCCCAGCTCACGACCTTCCAGGTCGTCCCCGCGTCGTCGGAGCGCCAGAGCGATCCCTGATCGGCGGTTTGAATCAGCGCATACATGCGCTTCGAGTCGGATGGCGCGATCGCCACGTCGACTTTGCCGACCGGCGGCTTCGGCATGCCGGCGGTGATTTTCGTCCACTTCGTGCCACCGTCGCGGGTGATGTAGAGGGCGCTGCCCGGTCCGCCGCTGCGCTGGACCCACGTCTTCTGCTCCACCTGCCACGTGCCGGCGAGGAGGACGTTCGGATCCTTTTCGTCGATGGCGAGGCCGGAGCAGCCGGTGTTGACGTCGACGAACAGCACGCGCTGCCACGTCGCGCCACCGTCGGTGGACTTGAACACGCCGCGCTCTTCCTGCGGTCCGGTCAACCGTCCCTGCGCGCAGACGTAGACGGTGTCGACGTCGCGCGGATGAATCAGCACCCGCGAGATACGTCCAGTCTCCGGCAGCCCCATGTGCTTCCACGTCGCGCCCGCGTCCGTCGATTTGTAAACTCCATCGCCAATCACGTCGCTGTAGCGAATCACCCAGGGCTCGCCGGTGCCGACCCAGATGGTGTTGGGATCGGTGGCGGCAACCGCGATGCTGCCAATCGCCGCGACCGGCTGACTGTCGAAGATGGGCGCGAACGTGATTCCGCCGTCCGTCGACTTCCACACGCCGCCCGACGCGGAGCCGAGGTAGTACGTCTTGGGATCGCCTGGCACACCCGCGACGGTCGCAATGCGGCCCGCGGGCGCCGGTCCCATGTAACGGAACTTCAGCGGCTCGACGGTCGCGGTCTGCGGAGGACCCGTCTGTTCACCTTGTTGCTGCGCGGAAGGAGCGATCGCGAAGAACACGGACATCGAGAGCAACGCAATGAGGAACACCGCGCGCGCGGATTTCAGATGCATGAGGCGGAACTATAGCAAACCGGTGGCGCAGACATCGCCGGGTCTAAAGACCCGGCCTACGTGGGGCGACGGACATGGACAGGTGTAGGGCGGGTCTTTAGACCCGCCGCGTGACGAACGAAATCCACTGATTACGGGACCGTAAATCCTTTGAACACCCACGTCGCGCCCACCGTGAAACCAAAGTCGGGATCGAACTGCGTCAGGCCGAAGAGCAGGCCCGCATCGACGCGGACCGTGCTGCGCGTGAACCGTCCGCCGATCGTCACCAGCGACTGGCTCTTCGTACCGACTGGCGCGTCGTCGCCGCGCGTGTTCGCGCGGCCGTTGATCTCCGCGACCACTTCGAGTCCCTGCTGCACCGCACGCGCGACCGACAATCCGTAGAGCAGGACGTCGTTCTGGTTATCGCCCCTCACGGGATCACCGAGGATCCCGAGTCCCACGTTTCCGACGACGCGGATGGACTGGACGGTCTTGCCGACGAGAACGGTGGCGAGGAAGTCCGTGGTGTCGAGGCCGAGGCCGCTTTCGTTGCTCGCGTTCGGCAGCCGCGTGGCGAAGCGGAGGCCGAACGCCGGCCGCGCTTCGGTTTCGGGCAGCACGCGAATCTTGGTGCCGACGATGATGTCCTGGAAGTCGCTCGTCGAATCGCCGGTGACGTCCAGCATGCTGGAGAGCGGCGCGGCATCACGCGATTTGATCGCGAGGTGGTTGTAGAGGCCGCCATCGAGCTGGAGCTCCGCAATCGAGCTGAGCCCGAAGCTGACTCCGAGCGTCGGCAGCCGCAGGAGATTGCCGCTGAGGCCGCTCGCCGGATACGTGACGTCCGTGGCCACGTCCACGCCCCCCTCGATCAACACGTTGCCCGTGCCAATGGTTTCAGGATCCTCGGTCACCAGCGGGCGCTGCTGCGCGATCGCCGGCGCGGCGATCGTAAGAAGGGCGAGGACGGCCGCTGCAAACGTTCGGGTCATCGACTATTCACCTCGTTAAAACTGCCGCGTGCTATCGAGAAGGATCGTGACCGGTCCATCGTTCACCAGCTCGACGTGCATGTCGGCCTGGAACACGCCGGTCGCGACGGTAAGGCCGGAGGCACGCAGCTCCCGCGCCACATCGTCGTAGAGCGCTTGGGCGATCGCCGGCGGGGCCGCGCCGTCGAACGAGGGGCGGCGGCCTTTCCGGGCGTCACCGAGCAGCGTGAACTGCGAGACCAGCAGCACGCTTCCCTGCGCATCCGCCACCGAGACGTTCATCTTGCCGAGACTATCGGAAAAGATTCGCAGGTCGCGAATCTTGCCGGCGATGTATTGGACGTCGCTCGCCGTGTCTTTGTTGGCGATGCCGAGAAGGACGACGAGACCCTGGGCGATCTCGCCCGCGACCTGCCGGTCGACGATGACCCTGGCGCGGGTGACGCGCTGCACGACCGCGCGCATCAGCGCGCCGGAATTGGCGTCAGCGCCATCACCTTCGCGGCGTGCGATCGCAGTTCCGGGAGAGGATTGAGGCGCTTATCGAGCAGATGCCGCGACGCCACGTTGCCGAGCGCGCGCAGCATCGAGTTCTTGATGTCCGGATGCTCGACCTGCAGCTCGGCGATCAGGCGTTTGACGCGCTGACGCTGCAGGCTGAGGTCTCCGCACGCGGGACAGCAGCAGCCGATGATCGGCAGCCCCGACGCTCTGGCATACTGGCGCGCTTCGGACTCGAGCACGCTGACGAGCGGCCGGACGACGACGTGCTCGCCGTTGTCGGACACGAGCCGCGCCGGCATCGCCTTCAGCGATCCCTGGAAGAAGAGATTCAACAGGAGCGTCTCGATGAAGTCGTCGGCGTGATGGCCGAGCGCGATCTTGGTCGCGCCGACCTTCCTGGCGAGGCGGTAGAGCGCACCGCGGCGGAGCCGCGCGCACAGCGAACAGGGGGTCTCGCTGTCCTCCAGCACGTCTTCGATCACCTCGCCGATCGTGGTGTGCTCGATGTGGAGCTCCCAGCCGCGCTCCGCGCAGGTCGCGGCGATCTTCTCGTGCTCGTAGCCCTCGTAGCCGGAGTCGATGTTGACCGCGACGAGCGAGTACTCAATCGGCGCGCGCCGCCGCAGCACGTCGAGGATCTGCAGCAGCGCCCAGCTGTCCTTCCCGCCGGACAGACCAACCATCACCCGATCGCCGTCTTCGATCAGGCTGTGGTCGGTGATCGCCTTGGTCACCTTCTTCGCGATGCGGGTCTCGAGTTCTGAAGCGTATGGCACGTGGGTTGTCGGTTATCGGTTGCGGGTTGCCGGATGTTCGTTCCACGTAGGCCGGGTCTTTAGACCCGGCGTGTTCGTGCATTCATTGTACGACCAACTGACGCACCGTCTCGGGCCACGTGAGCTTCGCGCCCGTATCATAGGCGCTGGACCCGAGCCGTTCGGCGAGCGCGCGATCCTCGCTCACACGACGAAGCGCCAATGCGAGTGCCTCGGGCGTCGGCGACGTGATGAACCCGTTCACGCCGTCCGTGACGAGTTCCGCGGGGCCGCCTGAATCCGTGCACGTGACGACCGCCTTCCGCGACGCGAAGGCCTCGACCGTGACGAACCCGTAATCCTCCTGATACGTCGGAAAGCACACCGCGCGGCAGCGCGCCAGCTCGGTGACGAGCTGCTCCTCGGCCAGTGGACCCGTGAATCGCACGCGATTCGCCACGCCGATCTCGGACGCGAGCCGCTCGAGCGCGGCGCGCTCTTCCCCATCGCCGGCAACGACCGCGCGCACGCCGGTTCCCTCCGTCGTCGCAAGCGCGCGCACGAGCAGATCGGCGCGCTTGAGCGGGGTCAGGCGCGAGACGAGGAGGATCTCGCCGCCGTACTCGTCGCAGCGATACGCGCGCTCCGGCGCCGGCGGATAGAGGACGGTCGACTGCACCGAGGGCCACATGGCGAGCCGCTGCTGGATCGTCCGTGACTGCACGAACAGGCGGGTGACGTTGTGTGAAAGAAGGTAACGATCGGCGGCATGGATCAAGGTGCGCCGGACGCGCTCCTTCAGCAACCCCTGCGGCGAGAGCGACGCGCTGAAGCGGTCCCACAGGTCGTAGTACTCGCGCATCGTGTGATTGAGCCAGGAGACGTGGCGCGGATGGCGGACCGCATAACTCGGATAGCGCAGGCTGATCACCTGATCGATCCGTCGCCCTTCTGTCGTCCCGAGATCCGTGAGCCACGTCGCGGCGTAGGCGGAGGCCTGCCTCCCAAATCGATTCTGCGGCGTGATGACGATGTGGGCGTCGTGCCCCGCGTCGCGCAGCGCGCGCGTGAGCTCACGCGCGATCACCATGTGCCCGCCCTCGGCCATTGGCGGACTGGACGTGACGACCGCGATTCGGCTCATGGGACGAGGACCGGCTTCACGCGAACGCCGAGATAGCGGCTGTCCTCTCCTCCGTAGAACACCGGCGTGAAGCCGCTGCTACTCGCCAGGGATACACGCCACACCGGCCACGTGCCCTGGTAGAGGAAGCCTGGTCCCAGGGTGAACGTGACCTGCTGCGTGTCGCCGGCGCCGACGTGGACGCGCTGGACGCGGCCGTCGACGGAAATCTTCACGTCGGTCGCAACCGGACCGGCCGTCAGCGTCATGACCGCGCGCTTCATCGGACGATCGGTCTTGATCAGGAACTCGGCGCGCGCCTGGCCGCGCGTCCAGAAGCTCTTGTCCGCCTCGCGCCCGTAGGCGTTGTCGTCGAGAAAGTAGATCTGAAAACCGGGATCGCCCTGCCCCGGGTTGTCGCCGAACCACTGCCGCACCCGCGACGCTTCGTTGTTGATCGGCAGATCGTAGATGAGCGTCAACTCGACGGGCAGCAGGCGCAACGGGCCGCTCTTCGCGTTGTTCCCCGGATAGAACGACGCAACGAACGGATTCAGCACGAGCGGGGCCACGAAGATCGATCCGACGATCCACGGCACCAGCGATGCGCCAATCGAGGCAATCGGCGGCAGCAGGAACAGGAAAATTCCATAGGCGCTCATGAAATAGCGGTTGCCGACCGAGCCGCCGCCGCCGTTCCACGTGTAGGGCGTGACGACGATGAAGAAGAGGATCTGCGCGAGCGCGGACGCGAGCACCAGCCACTGCCACGCCGGCCGCCGCCGCGCGGCCGCCAGGAACATCACGATCCCGAACACCGCCGGAAAGAAATACGGGATCAGCCCGGCGTAGCGCCCGGCGAACACGTAGCCGGCGTTGTGCAGCAGGTTCGTCGCGAAGATGCGCGGGTCGAAGATGATGTTGGTCAGCGCCTCCTCGCGCGACTTCGGCACCCCGATGTCCGTCTTGGGCGCCTGATTCTGGAATGGGAACTCGTAGTAATACGTCTGGCGATCGCCCCCGCCCTGGTAATTCCAGGTGCCGGAGATCGCGATGTTGATCGCGAAGAGGTTGCCGGCCACGACCGCAAAGACGAGCGCGCTCGCGACGGCGACGCCGAAGCGTCGCCGCCACAGCTGCCACAACACGATCGGCGCGACGAGCAGCGCATTGGTCGGCTTGGAGAACGTCAGGAGGCCAATGATGGCCGCCGCGGCGAGATCGCCCCGCCAGGTGAACAGCCACGCGGTCGCGCGCGGGGACCGCTCGAGCGTGGCTACCTCCTTATAGAGCCAGCAGAAATATGCCAGGCAGCCGAGCGAGAAGTTGAACAGCTCCGGCGTGATCCAGACGAAGTAGACGGGCACCACCGTCGCGCCGACAAACGCGGTGGAGAGCAGCAGCGAGGGAGCCACCGGCGCGCGCGCGTGTAAAAAAAGGTAGCCACAGAACACGACCAGCGCGAGCAGGATGGCGTGGAGCACCAGAAAGCCGTTCGTGCCGAACAGCTTCACGAACGGCGCCGCGAACACCGGATAGATGTAGGATTTACCAAAGAACAGCCGCTGCTGATCGGGATCCGGCGAGCCGTCGATCTTCTGTCCCTTCTTCAGGAACACGCCGGCGGGCCCGGTCGGGAACTCTCGCCAGACGCGGACGAGATCCTCGTAGCGATACGTCAGGTCACCATCCTCGGCGAGGCTGTGCCCCATCATGTAGTACGTGGCTTCGTCGCTTTGAATGCCGATTGCCGCGCGAGGAAAGTCGACGGTGAGCGCGAGCGCGCCGTACACGCACAGGCACAGCGCCGCAGCGAAAAGTCCAGGGCGCACGGCCATGCGCCCGGCCGCCGCGGCGGCGGCCGTGGACGGGGACGTCACGCGCGGACCCCTCCAGTCAGGAACGTGAGGTCGGCCTGGAGCACGCCCTGGCGTTTCGTCGCACGCGAGGTGCGATGCAGCAGCTCGTAGAGCCGCTCCATCTTTCGAACGAACGTGGCGATGTCGAACTGCTGCCCTTTCAGCCGGGCGTTGCCGGAGAGGCGCGCGCGCTCCTCGGGACGATCCAGCAGGTGCACCATCGCCTGTGCGAGCGCGGCTGCATCGCGCTTGGGAACGATCAGCGCGTCGCGATCGTGGGTCAGCACGTCGAGGAGCCCGTCCGCGTCGGTCGCGACGATCGCCTTCCCCATCGCCAGCGCTTCGAACACCGTGAGCGGCGTCCCTTCCCACAGCGACGGGAACACGCTCAGGTCGAACGCACAGACGACGCGCGGAACATCGCGCGCGAAGCCGCCGAAGGCGAAGCGTTCACCCAGGCCGAGTGCACGCGCCTGCGCCTCGAGCTCCGGCCGCAGCGGTCCCTCGCCGAAGACGAAGAAGCGCCCGTGCGGACGCTCCTGCAGGACTTTGGCGGCCGCGTCGACCAGAAACGAATTGCCCTTCGAGTCGTGCAACCGCGTCACGGTACCGATGGCGTACTCGTCTGGACCGATGCCCAGCTCCTGCCGGGCGGACAGGACTTCTTCCGGCGAACGCTTACGGCTGAACTCTTCGAGCGGCACGCCAAGGTACACGACCTTGACCCGTTCGGGGGGCATGCGCCGCGCGGTGATGACGAAGTCCGCGGTGCTCTTCGAGACCGCGATCGCGATATCGGTCGCGGGCGCGAGCATCTGGTCGGCGATCTTCTGAAACCACGGCGTATCCGTGAGGTTCGCGTGCTCGTGGAGGATCGTCGGCAGCCCGCGCATCATCCCCGCCAGCCGTCCGAACGTCGTCGCGCCGTAGCCGTGGAGGTGCAGCACGTCGATCTGCTTGCGATCGATCACCTTCAGCAGGTCCGTGAGCGTCGCCGGATCGAACTTCGAGCGATGCAGATACGTGATGTCGATGCCGAGCGCGTCGAGCGTCTCCTCGGAGAGATCCTTCTTGCGAAGGCTGACGAGCGAGACGTTGTAACGCGACGGATCGAAGCGCGGGATCATCCATGCGAAGAGCCGCTTCACGCCGTGCATGCGCGACCCTTCCCAGCCGAGATGGTCGCAGACCTGCAAGACATTCAGCCGTCCGCCTTCGCCGCTTCGCGGCTTCGTCGCGATGTCGCCGCTACGCGGCTCCAACGGCGAAGCCGGAGTCACGATCCCACCACCGCGTCGCGCTGCCCGACGATCCGCGCCGGCACGCCGGCCGCGATCGCCGCATCCGGCACGCTCTCGCGTACCACCGCGCCGGCGCCGACGATGGCGCGGTCGCCAATCGACACGCCGTCGAGAATCTTGGCGCCGGCGCCGAGCCACGCGCCCGCGCCGATATTCACGCCCGTCGATCGACGGCCCTGCGTCAGGACGGACTGCGACGGGTCGCTGAAGTCGTGGTCGCCGCCGATGACGTAGCAGTAGGCGGCGACGAGCGTGTCGCGTCCGATCGTCACGCGGCTGGCCGAGAAAATTTCGCAGTTGAAGCCGATGTTTGCGCCGTCGGCAAGGTGGATGTCGCCGTTCTTGCACGAGAGGATCGAGTTACGGCCGACGAACACACCGCTGCCGATCGTGATGCCGCCGTTCGCGTCCCCCTTGGCGTCGAGCAGACAGTTGTCGTCGATGACGACGTTGTCGCCGATGCGGATTTTGTGGGGATGCCGGAGCACCACGTTCTGCCCGAACAGGACGTTCCGTCCGCACGCGCCGAGCAGCCACGGATACATCACCTTGCGCAACGCAAAGCCGGCTGCGCCGGCGACGTTCTGCGAGAGCTGCTGCACGAGCTCGTACTTGAGGAGCGGACCCCAACCGGGTCGTCCGACCACGAGCGCCGAAAACTTGTCGCGCGCCGACTGACGCGGCGCGAACAACTGGTCTTGCGCGCGCGGGATTCCGTGAGTCTCGCTCATGCAGATGCGACCTATATGATAAGTCCGTGCCTGCCCGTCCACCACGGACGCATGCACAGAGAGGGATGCCCACCACGGATGCACACGGATGCACACGGATAGAGAGCACAGCCGGAACCGCGAGCGGTGGATCGTCCTCGCGGTCGTCGTCGTACTCGTCGTCTCACGGTCCGCGGTGTTCGTCTTCGTGCCGGGCAGCCACTTCGATTCGGATCAGGCCGTCACCGGCCTGATGGCGAAGCACCTCAGCGAAGGGCGCGCGTTTCCGGTCTTCTGGTACGGCCAGGCGTATCTGCTTGGCGTCGAAGCCTGGCTCGCCGCGCCGGTGATGCGTGTCGCGGGCGCAACCGTGACAGCGTTGAAGCTGCCGCTCCTGGCGATCAACCTCGCCGTCGCGTGGCTGCTGGTGCGGCTCTTCGAACGTGAAGTCGGCTTGCGGCCGGCGCTGGCCGCCTGTGCGGCATCGTTCTTCGTGTTGGCGGCGCCGATCGCCGCCGCACATGTCCTCACCGCGAACGGCGCCAATCTCGAGCCGTTCCTCTACATTCTCCTGCTCTGGATCCTCCGCCGCCGCCCGGTCTGGCTCGGGCTCGCCCTTGGTATCGGCTTCTTGAACCGCGAGTTCACGATCTACGGTGCCGTCGCATTACTCGTGATTCAGGCCGCACGCGGTGCGTTCCGCACGCGCGACGGGTGGATGCACGCGGCGGTCATGTTCGCCGTCGCCGCCTGTATCTGGGTCGCCGTGCAAGGCCTGCATCGCTATGTATCGTCACCGGCGGGGCCTGGAACAACCATCATGGATCTCTACGGCAAGATGCCGTCGAACAACCTGCTGGAGATCGTCCATCGGACGTGCGTCGCGCCCGGCGCGATGGTGCGCGGCGCCGGTGCGCTGTTCACCCTCCACTGGCCCAAGCTGTTCGGCCTCGAGCCGCAGCGGCTCACCGACTTCGGGATCGAGAGCACCTTGCGCCAGGGATGGTCCGGCGCCGCGTGGCTGCTCGTCGGTGTGTTCGGCATTCCGCTCGTCCGCGTCGCCGCGACCGTCACGCGCACACGCGGGTGGGCGCCTCAGTACGACCTCTGCGCGTATCTCGTCCTCGTCGCGCTGCTCTCCGCGACGGGGTACGTCGCCGCGCGCTGCGGTGAGGTCAACTTCTACACGATGCGCTACGAACTGCTGTCGCTGCTCGGGGCGTGCGGCCTTGCGGCCTGGTATCTCGCCGTCGAGCGCGCACGCGTGCTTCGGGTCACGTGGATGGCGCTTGCGGCGCTCGTGGTCGGCGTCTCGCTCGCGGCGCACGCACGATTGATCGGTGAATACCTCACCGGGCCTCCGGTGCCCGCGAAACGGCTGCTGATCGAACAGCTCGACGCACGCGGGGTGCGCTACGGCTACGCGGACTTCTGGGTCGCCTACTACGTCACGTTCATGACGCGCGAGCGGATCCAGCTGGCTGCGAACGACGCGGTCCGCATCCGCACCTACAACCGGATCGTCGACGCGCATCCGGAGGATGCCGTCCGCGTGTCGCGGGCGCCGTGCGCCGGCGGCACGCAGGTCACGCCGGCGTTCTGGTTCTGCGCGCCGTGATAGTTGTCGGTTGCCGGTTCCCGGTTGCCGGATCGAAGACAGAAGCCCGCCGCGGAGCGGCGGCAAGCCCGAAGGGCGTCGCGCGAAGCGCGTAAGGCGCGTGGGGGTGGGGCCCCACGCGCATTAAGAAAGTTGCGCGTGCCACTCCGCTAAAGCCATCCGTTCGCTCGGTACCACGCCAGCGTGCGCCGCACGCCTTCTCTCAATCCAACCTTCGGCTCGTATCCCAACTCCGCGCGCGCGCGCGAGATGTCGAACGCGCGGCTCTTCGTAAAGAAATCGACTCGCCGCCGATAGAGCGGCGGCTCGATCCCGAGCGGCGCGCAGACGGCTTCGCACGCCGCCCCGGCGAGCCAGAATGGCCACACGGGCAGATGCACCTTCGGCGCCGGCACACCGGCTTCCTCGGCGACGATCGCGACCAGCTCGTTCAGCGTCGTCACCTCGCCGCCGGCCAGGATGTAGGTACGCCCGGCGGCGGCGGGCACTTCGGCACAGAGCCGGAAGCCTTCGACGAGATCGTCGATGTAGGTGAGGTGATAAAAAATCTCGCCGCGTCCAAGGATCACGAAGCGCCGACGCGCAACGCCGCGAAAGAGCTTCAACAGGCGGCGATCGCCGGGGCCGTAGATTCCCGTCGGCCGCGCGACCACGACCTCGACCCCGGTCCGCGCCGACGCCTGACGCGCGACGGCTTCCCCTTCGACCTTCGCGACCTGATAGATGTCGCCCGGACGAAGCGGCGCATCTTCGTTGGCGGGCGGGCGCTCGACGTCGCCGTGGACACCAACCGTACTGCAATGGACGACGCGTCGGACGTGCGCGTCTGCGGCCGCGTCGATCACGCTGCCGACCGCCGTCGCATTGACGTCGCGGTAGACGCTGTCGGGGAGGCTCGCCTGACGATACAAGGCGGCGATGTTGTAGATGACCTCGACGCCCTCGGCGGCGCGTCGCAGAGCCGTCCGGTCGCGGAGATCGCCAACCGCGATGTCGATGCCGGCCGCGCGCAGGGCGTCACCTCGCGACGATTCGCGAACGAGCGCCCGCACCTCGTACCCGCGGGCGCGCAAGCCGCGCGCGAGATGGCCGCCGGTGAACCCGCTCGCGCCCGTGACTAGGACGCGCAACGCCGGGCCACGATCGTGACGGGAGACCCAAAGCGCCGCATCAGGCCCAGGCGCTCGAGCCGCGCTTCCGTGCGGGTCGTCCACCCTTCCGAGCCGACGCGCTTGTGCAGCGCAATCGGCAGGACGAACTGGCGATGCTCGCCGGCGATGCGGAAGCCTTCGGCGTCGAGCGCGCGTGCGACCGCGCGCGATGAAAAGACGCGATACGCTTCGACGCGGCCGTCGAAGAGATGCGCGACGCGGCGCGCGCCAGCCTGGAGCGCGGCCGCGCTCCAGCGCGCGGGATAATCGAAGACGACCCGATCGGCGGCGACGCGACAGAGCTCCGCGAGCGAGCGCCGCCAGTCCGGCGTGTGCATCAGCACCCGCAGGCAGACCACCGCGTCGAAGCTGCGATCGGGAAACTCGAGGCGATGGGCGTCGCCCCGCGCGAAGGTCACGGCCACGCCGGACTCGCGCGCGCGCCGGCCCGCGACCTCCAGCATCTCGGCGGACGCGTCCACGCCGGTGACGATCGCGCCGCGGCGGACGAGCGCGATGGCCGCCCGTCCGGTTCCGGTTCCCACATCCAGCACGCGACGTCCCGTCACGGGCTCGAGGAACGCGGCGATCTGCTGTTCCTGCGTGTCGGCGATCAGCCGGCCGATCGGCCCGCTGAAGCGCATCGCGTCGAAGCGCTCCGCCATCGCGGGATCGGCATAGACGGCGTAGCTGTAGTGATCGGAGTGTGTTTCGGCACTCACGCGACACCGCCGGCCATCTGCGGCGTCGCGTCGCCGAACAGGTGCGCGCAGGCCTGGCGCGTGCGCGCCAGATACGCTTCGTAGCTGTACTTCGTCTCGGCGAGCTGACGGGCACGCGCGCCGATCGCCCGGGCGCGCTCCGGATCGGCGAGCGCGTCGAGGATGCCGGTCGCGAAGCGCTCGGCGCTCGCGTCGGTCAGGATCGCGACCTCGTCGTTCAGCACCTGGGTGTGCGTGAGCAGCCGCGTGGCGACGATGGCGCGTCCGGCGCGGAGGTATTGATAAATCTTGAGCGGCGTGTTGGTGCCGAGGCTGCGCGGCGAGACGAGCACGTCCGCGGCATCGAGGAACGCCGGGATCTCCTCGGACGGACGCTGGCCGGCGAAGATCGTCGCGCTCGCGATCCCTCCGAGCTCGGCCTGCGCGCGGGCCGCGCCAATCTGATCCGGGCGGCCGCCCGCCAGCACCAGCCGCGCGTCGGGCCGCGAGGCGATCACCCGGCGCATCGACGCGAACAGCAGGTCGAGGCCCTGATACGCCTCGAAGGTGCCGGTGTAGAGAATCATCGGCGTGCCTGCGGCAATTCCCAGCGAGGCACGGACTGCCGCGCCCGACCCGGCCGTCGGCGCGTCACCGGATCCCGGCGCGTTCTCGATGAGCACGGACGGCACCGCGCGATCGATCTCCCGCACCACGTCCTCGAGCTGCGGACAAATGACGATCACTACACGCGAGCGGCGGATCACGAACCGCTCGAGCGCGCGGAAAATCGCCGCGAGCGTACGCGAGCGGCTGTAGGCAAAGTTGGTGAGCTGCTGCGGCAGGCTCGAATGCATGTCGTAGAGGTGCGGCACGCCGAGTACCGCCGCGACCACCACGCCCCACCAGCTGCCCTCTTCGTGCGAGTGGACCGCGTCGTAGCGGCCGGCGACCGCGCGGCGGATCGTCGTCGCCATGACCAGCAGGTCGAGCGGCAGCTTGCGCCACGACGGCCCGATGCCGATCCCGTCCATGAACGGCGGCCGCAGGCTCCGGAAGACGCGCAACCCCGGCATCGACACGTCGCGCCCGAACGGGTAGGTGACCAGATCGACCGTGTGGCCGAGCTCGACCAGCGCGCGAATTCGATGGAACTCGCTGAAGGGTGTGCCCCGGGGCTCGAAGAACGGCTCCGGCGCAATCATGAGGATGCGCATCGAGAGATCAGGTCATTGTACGCCACAGGACCCGGAAGACTGCCACAGAAGAACACAGACAAACACGGCCACAGAAGAACACAGACCAACACACAAAGCCGGAACCGTGTTGGCCCTCCTCCTCCGTGGTAGTCTTGTGGAACGGTGCGTCCTCGACGCGCCGCTCCTTTGTACCTGTGATTCACGAGAACGAAGCTCCGCGCCGGTCACGCACGCGCACGCTCCTGCTGGCCGCGCTCAAGACAATCGTCAGCATCGGACTGCTCGCGCTGCTCCTCTCGCGCGTCGATCTCACGCGCCTGTGGAGCTACGCGCGCAACGCGTCGCTCGTGTGGCTCACGGCCGCGCTCTCGCTCTACCTCCTGATGGTGCTGGCGAGCGCGTGGCGCTGGGGGCTGCTGCTGCGCGCCCAGCACGTGCGCCTCTCGTTCAAGGCACTCACCTCGTCGTTTCTGGTCGCGACCTTCTTCAACAATTTCCTGCCGAGCAACATCGGCGGCGACGTGGTCCGCGTCACCGATACCGCGAAAGCCGCCGGCTCGAAGACGCTCGCGACCACCGTGGTGCTGATCGATCGCGGCATCGGCCTGCTCGCGCTCGCGTTGATGGCAGCGAGCGGCGCGACGATGATGCATCGCATGGCGGTGGGCCCGGTGGGCCCCGGCGTGTTGTGGGCCGGCTTCGGGCTGGGCGCGATCGTCGCCACGCCGGCGCTGCTCATGCCGGAGACGATGACGAAGCTGCTGCAGCCGCTCCGCGTCTTTCACCAGGAGTGGGTGGATCAGCGCCTCGCGAAACTCACCGACGCGCTGACGCGCTTCAAGGAAACGCCGGCCGCGCTGGCCGGCTGTTTCGGCGGCGCCGTCATCGTCCAAGGCGTGCTCGTGCTCTTTTACGTAGCTATCGCGCGCAGCCTCGCCATCCCGATCGGCTTCGCCGAGCTCGCCGTCATCGTGCCGATCTCGTTCATCGTGCAGATGCTGCCCGTCTCGATGAATGGCTTCGGCGTCCGCGAAGCGACGTTCGGGTTCTACTTCACGCGCCTCGGGCTCCCGCTCGAGTCGGCGTTGCTCGTGTCGTTCATGGGCGCCGCGCTGATCATGATTTTTTCCCTCTCCGGCGGCCTCGTTTATCTGACACGCCCCGCACAAGCCACCGGCTGAGCTCCTCGCCGGCGGCGTAACATTCCGACGCAATAAGCCAGCGCCTCCGCGTAAAGAGCTGTGCTATTCTGACTACTCGAACTCGGGGCCTTCCCCAGCTCCCCGCACGTTCTCCCTAAAGACAATTTCCCCTCGTGCCGATAATTGTCGTCGGCACGGACCTGCGACGCGTGCCGCCGGCCTGCGTTCGTAACCCTTGGTGTCCGAGGTAGCGCTATGAAGTCCATCGTCGCCAGATCAACGGCCGCCCGACGCAGCGTGGCGATCGGCGCGCTCGTCGTGGCGCTCGCCGGGTGCGAGACGAAGAAAAGCTCGAACCCGCTCAGTCCGTCGGTCGCAGGTCCGATTCCCGGCGTCGAGATCAGCGCGCCCACACTGGTTTCACCCGCGCAGGGAGTCAAGTTCAAGGAATCCGAGCAGCCGATCCGGCTGCTGATCGGGAACTCGTCCTCCACCGGCGTGCGTCCGCTGTCCTACACGTTCGAAGTCGCGGCCGACAGCGGGTTCGGCACCAAGGTGTTCAGCCGCGCCGGCGTCGCCCCGGGCGAGAACGGCCGCACCAGCGTGCAGCTCGATCGGCTCGAGATCGGCCGCGTCTACTTCTGGCGCGCGCGCGCGGAGGACGGCGCGAACACCGGGCCCTTCGCCAGCGCGGGCTTCGAGATCTTCCCGAAGCCGGGGATCAACCCGCCGCAGGCAATCGCGCCCGTCAACAATTCGATCACCGCCAACGTCACGCCGACGCTCACCGTGGCGAACTCGACGACGGTTGGTCCGGTGGGCAGCAAGGCCTACGAGTTCCAGGTCTCCATCAACCAGGCGTTCGCGCCGCTGGTGACCGCCGGCATCTTCCCGGAAGGCAACGGGCAGACGTCGATGACCACGGCGCCGCTCGCCGGAGGGACCTACTTCTGGCGGGTGCGCGTGAGCGACGGCGAAACGACCAGCGCGTGGATGGGAACGCAGACGTTCCGCACGCCGGCCCCGACACCCGCACCGCCGAGTCCCGGGCCGACGCCGCCGGCGCCCGGCGGACCGTGCAACTCGAGCAACCCCGAGACGATCGTCTCGTGCGAGCGCGCCAAGTTCGGGCACATGTCATCGAGCCAGACGGTGAGCTTCCTGCGGTCGACCGCGCAGTCGCTGACCCGCAACGGCATCTCGGGCGCGCCGTTCGGCATCCTGCGGAAGGGCGGCGGCAGCAGCTGCGACGGCTACTCCTGCGACATCATCTGCTCGGGCCAGGGCAACGGTCAGCGGCAGTGGGACGTGCTGAACGACGCGGAAGGCGCGCAGGGTCCGACGTGGAGCGGCCCGAATACGGTGCCGAACATCCGGGTCGACGTCTGCGAGATTCAGTAGAAGGCGGAAGACGGAAGACGGAAGGCGGAAGACAGAAAATTCCTGTCCTGAAAATACGAAGGGCCGCGCTCACGCGCGGCCCTTGGCTTGTACGTCTGACGGACCGTCCTCCGCCATCCGTCCTCCGTCATTCTCAGAATCGGACGCGAAGCCCCCCGCCGATCTGGAACCCACCGAGCGTCAGGCTATCGTCCGTACCGGCGAACGTCGCCGACCCCCACGTATAGCGCGCGAGCCCGCCGACGCCCCACTTCTTCGACACGAGGTAGGTCACGTCGACGCCGAAGTTCACGCCAACAGCTGTCTCGCTGTCGCCGCTGACGACGGGCGCGCCGACGGTCGGTCCCGGCTCGCTGACGATCGGCAGCGACGCGACGACATCCTGCTTGACGAAAAAGATCGACGGCCCGGCCGAGAGGCCGACGTCGATCTTGTCGGTCACCGGCATCATGTAGGTGGCGTCGAGGTGCAGCACGTTCTCCTTGTGCTTCAGGCCGCTGGCGTTCGCCTGCACGGAGCGCGGCGAGTCGAAGCGAATCGGATCCGGAATGCTCGCGTTGATTGTCGCGTTCGAGTCGCTCGACGTGAACGAGTAGACCACGCCGACCGCCACGTTCTGCCACACGCGATACGCCCCGCCGATGTCGAAGAGGCCGCCGCTTTTCACCTTCGAGCTCGACGTGACCGTGGCGGTCTCGTCGTAGAGGTCGAAGGACTGCGTCGCCGTGAGATCGTGCGATCCCACCTGCACGCCCCCATTCACCGTCACGAATCCTTTATCCGTCCACTGCATCGTCTGCGCCGCGACCGGGTGCGCGACGCCCGCACACACGCAAAGCGCCAGAAGTCCGGCTTTCGTCATCTTCAAATCGTCTCCTGTTGAGCTGAGAGGCGAGGTCCGCGGCGATGCGCAGCCCCGAGGTCGGGAGATCGTAACACGGCAGGTACCCCTCGGGTGCATTACGAAACGCAAAATAACCCGCTACGATCGCGCGTTCCCCAGCGTGCACTAACCCCGGTATCCTCGGAGCACGATTGATGTCACGACAGCTTTCCTTGTGTGCAGCGACAGCTCTGTTCGCGCTCGCGATCGCGTGCGGCAAATCCAATCAGGCGCCCACCTCTCCGTCATCCGGCGTGCAGGGCGACAGTGCCGCCGCGCCCGATGGTTCGACGCTCAAAGCCACCGCACCGGTGCCGGTCTCTCCGGTCAACGGCGCGCAGCCCGACGCGGTGGTCCTGGTCGCGCAGAAATCGCAGATGAAATTCGCGGACGTTCCGCTTTCGTATCAATTCCAGATTCGCAGCGGTAGCACCGTCATCTACGACTCGCAGGTCGTCGGCGGCGGCGGCAGCGGCCCCAACAACGTGCAACACACACCGAGCATCGCGCTCACGCCCGATGCGACCTACACGTGGCGCGCGCGCGCGGCCTATCAGGGCGCGCTCGGGCCGTGGTCATCGGACGCGACGTTCAAGGCGCCGGTCGGCGGATTCATCCGCGACAACGAGCTGGTCGATCCGTTGACGGGTGGCCGCACGGTCGGACAGATCGCCGGACCCGCGCAATTCACGAGTGAAGGGCTGCGCCTCGACGGTCACGACAGCCACGTCACCTACGTGCTGCCCGTGACACTGACGTCAGGTCAGTTCTCCGTGATGGTCAAGGGCGCCGACGAAGGCGGCGAGGGCGACAAGAGCAAGGTGTTTGCGATGCAGCAGGGCTTCGACGACATCACCACCAACTCGTTTCGCTTCACGGGAGAACTTCGCGGTCGCAATTACCCGCAGCCCGGATCGATCAGCTGCCGCATGATTGCCGGCGACGGCGTGTCACGGGACTGCGATCGCGAGCAGCGCAGCTTCGACAGCTCGCGGTGGTACTTCTGGAAGGTGAGCTGGAATGTCGGCGCCAGCTTCACGATGGAAGTGCGCGCTGACGGTGAGAACGGTCCCGTGATTTACGCGCAGGCGCACTCACTCAGCGGCCGCACGTATCGCCCGAACCCGCACGTGCTGTATCTCGGCGCGCCGATCGGGCGCGGCGGCCCACTCGATGCGACGCTGCCCGGCGGCACGTATAAGAACGTCTACGCCGGAC
>JBKPRU010000206.1:0-18786 GCA_046734675.1 Acidobacteriota bacterium | reverse complement strand
ATCCTCGATCGCGTCGTCGAATCGGTCGAGACCCCGTACGGCACCGTGCGCTTCAAGATCGCACGCCGCGACGGCGAAGAGTTGAACGCCGCTCCCGAGTTCGACGACTGCGTCCGCCTCGCCGCCGAACGCGGCGTGTCGATCAAAACCGTGCAGGCCGCCGCGATCAAGGCGCGCCTCGATGCCAGGCCGAAATAGTGGCGCTCTTCACTGTTACGGCCGACGGTCTCTTCGTGATCTTCGTCTCTTCGTGGTCTTCGTGATGACCCGTCGCGCGTGACAGCGTACGCCGCCGCAAACGCGATAAGATTGTTCGGATGTCCCGGTTCTATCTGACGACGGCTATCGACTACGTGAACAGCCGTCCCCACCTCGGCACCGCCTACGAGAAGATCACGGCGGACGCCATCGCGCGCTACAAGCGGCTCTGCGGCATCGAGACGCTGTTCGTCATGGGCAACGACGAGCACTCGCAGAACGTCTTCCGGCGCGCGCGCGAGCTCGGGATGGAGCCGCTCGCGTACTGCGACCTGATGGAGCGGGAGTTCCGGAGCGTCTGGGATCAGCTCGACGTCTCGTATGACGACTTCATCCGGACGACGCAGCCGCGGCACAAGACGGCGGTGCAGGAGCTGGTGCGCCGCATCGCCGCGGCCGGCGACGTCTACGAGGGCTTCTACGAAGGGTGGTACTGCGTCGGCTGCGAAGCCTTCAAGCAGGAGAAGGACCTCGTCGACGGCAAGTGTCCGCTGCACGGCGCCGTCGAGTGGATCAAGGAAAAGAACCACTTCTTCCGGCTGTCCGCCTATCGCGACAAGCTGCTGAAACACTTCGAGGCGCACCCGGAGTTCCTCGAGCCGGACGTTCGCCGGAACGAGATCCTGCGGCTGCTCGACGCGGGGCTCGACGACATTTCGATCAGCCGCGCCGGGCAGGCCTGGGGCATCCAGCTGCCCAACGATCCGAACAGCGTCGTCTACGTGTGGTTCGACGCGCTGATCAACTACGCATCCGCGGTGGGCTTCGGCGCCGATGACGACATGTTCAATCGGTGGTGGCCGGCGAGCCTCCACGTGATTGGCAAGGACATCACGCGGTTCCATACCGTGATCTGGCCGGCGATGTTGATGAGCGGCGGCGTGGCGCTGCCGAAACAGGTCTTCGGCCACGGCTTCATGACCGTCGACGGCCAGCGCATGAGCAAGACGCTCGGCAACGTCGTCGATCCGTCAGAAGCGGCAGCGCGCTACGGCGTCGACCCTCTGCGGCTCTATCTGATCAAGGAGATCACGTTCGGCGGCGACGGTGACTTCTCGTGGCAGCGGTTCCAGGAGCGCTACAACACCGACCTCGCGAACAATCTCGGCAACCTGGTGAGCCGCATTGCCGCGATGACGGAAAAGTACCGCGGCGGGCGCGTTTTGCCCGCCGGCGACGCCGGACGGCTGGCGCAGGTCGGTACGGCCGCGCTGACCGAGTATCGCGACGCGATGGATCGCTTTGCCCTCGAGACCGGCGCGGCGGCGGCGTTCCGCGTCATCGACGCGGCCAACGAATACATCGCCGAGACGGAACCATGGGTCCTCGCGCGCGACGAGCGCAACGCGGCTCGCCTCAGCCAGGTGCTGTTCGACGTCGCCGAGGCGGTGCGGGTCGCGGCGATCCTGCTGCTGCCGATGATGCCGCGATCGGCGGCCGAGATCCTGCGGCGCATCGGCGAACACGACGTCGTAGATCGCGTGCGCCTGGACGCGGCGGCGTGGCGGAACCACGGCGAGCGCACGATTCTCAAAGGGGATGCGCTGTGGCCGCGTATTGAATCCACTGCGGAGAGATCATCCAGCACGGATAGATCCACCAGGGATAGATCCACCACGGATACACACGGATTTACACGGATAGCGACCAGTAGGCCCGACCTTCAGGTCGGGCGGGCCGCAAATCCGCAACACTCTGGCAGGAGCAAACAGGTGTCCGACACACCGAAAGAACCCATCTCGATTCCGACCGCGGCCGCCGGCGCGGCACCGCCGCCGCCGCCGGTGCCCGTCGCGGCGCCGGCGGCATCCGATACCGACCGCATCACGATCGACGACTTCATGAAGATCGATATGCGCGTGGCCAAGGTGCTGGCGGCGGAGAAGGTGCCGAACTCGCGCAAGCTGATGAAGCTGTCGATCGATGTCGGCACCGAGCAGCGCACGCTCGTCGCGGGGATCGCGGAAGCGTACGAGCCGGAGCAACTCGTCGGCCGCACGGTCGGCGTGGTCTTCAACCTGAAGCCGGCGAAGCTGATGGGGATCGAATCGAACGGGATGATCCTCGCGGCCAGCCCCGAAGGCGGGAAGCCGACGCTCGTCAGCTTCGACGGGGACGTCCCTCCGGGCTCGCGCATTCGGTGATTGACTCGCATTGTCACCTTGCCGACGAGGCGTTCGAGGCGGACCTCGGCGACACCATCGCGCGCGCGCAGGATGCGGGGTTGACGACCGCGCTCTGCATCCTCTCGGCCGGCGACGAGCAGGAAGCGGCGCGTGCCGGCAAGGTGCGCGCACGATGGTCCGCGGTGCGGTTTGCCACCGGTGTGCATCCGCACAACGCCGGTGCGTTCCAGGCGCGTCCCGGGGATTCGGCGCGCGCGACGCGCGAGCACGCCGCGACGTTCGAGGCGTGCGCCATTGGCGAGATCGGCCTCGATTACCACTACGACTTCTCGCCGCGCCCGGTGCAGCGCGAGGTGTTTGCCGCGCAGGTCGATCTTGCGCGCGCGCTCGACCTGCCAATCATCATTCACACGCGCGAAGCGACAGACGATACGTTCGCGGTCCTGCGCGAGGCGGGCGCCGGGCTGCGCGGCGTGTTCCACTGCTTCACGGGCGATCGCGCGATGGCCGAGCGCGCGCTCGCGATTGACTTCCACCTCTCCTTCGCCGGCATCGTCACGTTCCCGAAGGCGGGGGACATCCGCGAGGCCGCGAAGATGGTTCCGGTTCATCGGTTGCTGATCGAAACCGACAGCCCGTATCTCGCGCCGGTGCCGCACCGCGGCAAGCGCAACGAGCCGGCGCACGTCGCGCGGGTGCTGGCCGCGCTGGCGGAGCTGCGCGGCGAGCCGATCGGGTCGCTCGAGGCTGCAACCTCCGCCAACTTCGACGCGCTGTTCCGTCCAACTTCCGCGCCTAGAACGGCTTAGCGCGTTGACACTCCGGCGGGGCATCCGATATTGTGGGCCGACAACCTGACATCATTCCCTTGAGCGACATCACGCAGCCCTCCCCCGTGACCGCGGATCTGGCCCAGATCTTCGAGCCGATTCGTGACGACCTCGATCTCGTCGAGCAGGAGTTCGTGCGGCACATCCAGTCGCGCGTCGCCCTCATTCCCGAGATGGGCCGGTACATCCAGAACAGCGGCGGCAAGCGCGTGCGTCCGGCGGTGCTGCTGATGGCCGCGCGCCTCGGGGGCTACAGCGGCAGCCGCGCCGTGCTCTACGCGTCCGTGGTGGAGTTCATTCACACGGCGACGCTCGTGCACGACGACATCATCGACGGCGCGGATCTCCGCCGCGGCCGTCTCGCGGTGCATTCACGCTGGGGCAACGACATCACGGTGCTGCTCGGCGACTATCTCTACATCAAGTCGATGGCGATGGCGCTGACGCAGGACTCGCTGGAGATCATCCGGCTCCTGTGCGATGTCACGCTGCGCATGATTGAAGGGGAGCTCTATCAGCTCACCAAGACCGGTGACGTCGACATCACCGAGGACGAGCACTTCGAGATCATCCGCCGCAAGACCGCCTACCTGTTCGGCGGCTGCGCGCAGATCGGCGGCATGCTGGGCGGGGTGACGCCGGAGCAGGAGCAGGCACTGCGCGAGTTCGGCTTCAATCTCGGGATCGCGTTTCAACTCGTCGACGATCTCCTCGACTACACCGCCGACGAAACCGCGCTTGGGAAACCGGTCGGCGGCGATCTCCGCGAGGGCAAGGTGACGCTGCCGGTAATCCTGCTGCTGCAGCGCGGCGGCGCCGAGGCAGACGGTTTGATCCGCACGGTCGTGCAGGAGCGCGCGGTGTCGGGCGAACAGTGGCGCGAGATCACCCGTCTGCTGCGCGAGCACGGCACGCCGGAGCTCGCCTACGCGCGGGCGATGGAGTACGGGACGCGCGCGAAGGCGGCGCTCGACGTGTTCCCGCCGACGCGCGAGCGCGACGCGCTCGTCGCCCTCACCGATTACGTCCTTGCCCGTGACCGGTAAGAGGCTGCCTGCATAGCGCCTCACGGTAGGGCGCCTCTTTAGAGGCGCCGTCGTGGAGGCGCACCTAAAGATGCGCCCTACCGCGCAGTCCTACACCCAGCATGACCGATCCGGCCGCACGCCTCGACGAACTCCGTCAGCAGATCCGCCACCACGAAGAGCGCTACTACATCCACAACGCGCCGGAGATCTCCGACGAGGAGTTCGATCGCCTGCTCCACGAACTGGAGCGGCTCGAAGCCGAATACCCCGATCTCGTCACGCCCGATTCCCCGACGCAGCGCGTGGCCGGCCGTCCCGTCGAAGGGTTCGAGACGGTCGAGCACATCGCGCCGATGCTCAGCCTCGACAACGCCTACGACGAGGACGATCTGCGCGCGTTCGACGAGCGGGTCCGCAAGGGAGCGGGCCTCGTCGCGGCGTCCGTCGCCTACGTCGCCGAGCTGAAGATCGACGGCCTGAGCATCGCGCTCACCTACGAGCACGGAAAGCTCGTACGCGGCGCGACGCGCGGCGACGGCGTCCGCGGCGAGAACGTGACCGCGAACGTCCGCGCGATCCGCGCGATCCCGCTGTCGTTGAAAGGCGCGCCGAAGGGCACGTTCGAAGTCCGCGGCGAAGTGTTCCTCCCGCGCGCGTCGTTCGAGCGCATGAACAAGGAGCGCGAGGAGAGCGGCGAGCCGCTCTTCGCCAACCCGCGCAACGCCGCGGCCGGGACGATGAGGAATCTGGATCCGGCGATGGTGGCGAAGCGGCGCTTGTCCTCGTTCACGTATCAGATGGTGCTTCCGCCTGAAGGCGGACGCGACGGTTCCGACCCTGTAGCTTCCGGCTTTAGCCGGAAGATCACGACGCACGCCGAAACGCTGGCGCTGCTCGCGTCGTGGGGGCTCCCGGTGGAATCGCACTACTGCACGTGCGGCGGGATAGAGGACGTGATCGCGTTCTGCCGCACGTGGGGGGATGCGCGGCGCGAGCTCGAGTTCGACACCGACGGCGTCGTCATCAAGGTCGACGACCTTGCGCTCCGCGAGCGCCTGGGCACGACCGCGAAGTTCCCGCGCTGGGCGACCGCCTTCAAGTTTCCCGCGCAGCAGGCGCACACCAAGCTGCTGGCGATTCGCGTGAACGTCGGTCGGACGGGCGCGAACACTCCCTACGCGGTGCTCGAACCGGTGGTCGTCGCCGGCTCGACGATCTCGATGGCGACGCTCCACAACGCCGAGGACATCGAGCGCAAGGACATCCGGGAAGGGGACACGGTGATCATCGAGAAGGCGGGCGACGTGATCCCGCGCGTCGTCGCGCCGGTCCTCAGCCTGCGCCCGGAGACCTCGCAGCGGTGGGTCATGCCGACGATCTGCGCGGCGTGCGGGAGCGCGCTGGCGCGCGATGAGGACGAGGTCGTCTGGCGCTGCGAGAACACCTCGTGTCCGGCAAGGCTGCGGCGCGGCCTCGAACATTTCGCGTCGCGCAGCGCCATGAACATCGAAGGGCTCGGCGAGTCGCTGGTCGACCAGCTGATCGAGCTGGGGCTGGTGCGCGACTTCGGCGATCTGTACGCGCTCACCGCCGAGCAGCTCGAGAACCTCGTCGTCACGCCCCGCGAGCCGCGGTCCGAACGGGCCGTGGCGCGCAAGCTCGGCAAAGTCGGCCACAACGTCTTCAAGCAGATCGACCGGAGCCGCAAGAACGATCTGTCGCGGCTCGTCTACGCGCTCGGCATCCGTCACATCGGCGAGAAGGCAGCTTCGACGCTGGCGCGGCATCTGCGGACGATGGACGCGATGCTCGAGGCGCCGATCGAACGGCTGCAGGCGATTCCGGAGATTGGTCCCGTGCTGGCAGCGTCGGTGAGAGCCTTCGCCGACGAGGAGCACAACCGCGCGCTCGTCGCGAAGCTCGGCGCGGCCGGCGTCAACATGACGAGCCAGCAGCCCCCACCGGAGGTGGTGGCGCAGGGGCCGTTGACCGGCAAGACGTTCGTCCTGACCGGCACACTTCCGTCGATGAGTCGGGAAGAAGCGACGGCGGAGATTGAGCAGCGCGGTGGGAAAGTGTCGGGCTCGGTGAGCAAGAAGACCAGCTACGTCGTGGTCGGGGAGGACGCCGGGAGCAAGCTCGATAAGGCCAGGACGCTCGGCGTGCCGACGCTCAACGAAGAGGAATTCCGCGACCTTATAATGAAGGGGTGAGGCGGTTCACCCTCGTCACGGTCATCCTGTCCTCGACCGTGGCGTTCCTCGTGGGCATCATCATCGCGGGCGGGCTGACCCCCTCGCCGACGATCTCGAGCGCGCCGCGGACCGCCCCGCCGCGCGGCGGCGCCCGCACCGCGTCGGATGCGCGGGGTTCCGTCAATTTCGCGGACGTGGCGGAGCGGATCAATCCGGCGGTGGTTAACATCGACGCCGCGTCGCGCGGCGGGCGTGACGCGCGGCGGCGCCGAACCGACGAGACATCGGATCCCCAGCAGCGCGACTTCGAGCTGCCGCACCAGGGCTCGGGCAGCGGCTTCATCATCGACCGCCAGGGCTACATCCTGACGAACTACCACGTCATCGAAGATGCCGATCGCATCACGGTCACGCTCGCGGACGGCCGCGCCTTGCGCGGCGACGTCATCGGATCCGATCCGGCGATCGACGTGGCGTTGATCAGGGTGTCGGGCGCCGGCGCACTGCCGGAAGCGCCGCTCGGCAACTCCGACGACCTCCGCGTCGGCGAGTGGGTCTGCGCGATCGGCAATCCCCTCGGCTACGTGCACTCGGTCACCGTCGGGGTCGTCAGCTTCATCGGACGCAAGCTGTTCGATGCCAGCCTGGACGATTACATCCAGACCGACGCGGCGATCAATTTCGGCAACAGCGGTGGACCGCTGATCAACGCGCGTGGGGAAGTCATTGGCATCAACTCCGCGATCAGCTCCCGCGCGAGCAACATCGGATTCGCGGTGCCGATCAACCAGGCGGCCGCGATCCTGCCGCAGCTCAAGACGCACGGCAAGGTGTCGCGCGGGTTCATCGGCGTGTATCTCACGGATGTGACGCCGGACCTGCAGCGGTCGCTGAAGCTGCCCGTGGCGCGCGGTGCGCTCGTGCAGGATGTCGACAACGATTCACCGGCGGAGCGCGCCGGGGTGAGGCCGTACGACATCATCCTGTCGGTCGAGGGCCGCGAAATCTGGACGAACGAGGAGCTGATTCGCGACATTTCGGGCCGGCAGCCCGGCTCGCTGGCGCGGCTCGAGCTGCTGCGCGACGGACGGCATCAGACCGCCTCGATCAAATTGACCGAGCGTCCCTCGCGCGATCAGACCGCGGACACGTCGACCTCCGGCCTGACCGCGCGTCCGCCGGCGCCGCAGCCCCTGCCGAGCGATCCGCCGCTCGGCCTCACGGTTCGCGATCTCGATCCCGGCTTCACCCGCCGCATGGAAATCCCACCCTCCATCCGGGGCGTGGTGGTCACCCGCGTCGATCCGGCGGGGGCCGCGTTCGTGCCCGCCATGCGCCGCGGCTTCGTGATCACCGAAATCAACCGTCAGCCGATCCGGTCGGCCGCCGACTACCAGAAGATCGTGGCGACGGTGCGTGCGGGCGACGTGCTGGCCTTCTACGGCTACGATCCGTCGCTCAACCAGCACGCGTTCGTGACCGCGACGGTGGACGAGTCTCGATGACAGCGAACGGGCGACAGCGAGTGAGCCACGCGAACGGAGCGGGGCCGGGGGTCCCCGCGAGTGAGCGTGTAGGGGGGAGCGGCGGGGCGGAGCCCCCCGCATGGCGATGAAAGCACGGATTCTGGTCGTCGATGACGAGGCGGAGATCCGCCGGTCGGTGCGGATGATCCTCGAATACGAAGGCTACGACGTCCAGGAAGCGTCGAGCGGACCGGAAGGGATCGCGATCGTCGAGCGGGAGCCGCCGGACCTCGTGTTCCTCGACATCAAGATGTCGGGCATGGACGGCCTCGAGGCGCTGCAGAAGATCCGCCAGTCGAACGAATCGCTGCCGGTGGTCATCATCTCGGGGCACGCCACGGTGAGCACCGCCGTGGAAGCCACGAAGCTCGGCGCCTTCGACTTCATCGAGAAGCCGCTCGCGAGCGAGCGCGTGCTCGTGACGATCCGGAACGCGCTGGACCAGACGCGGCTGCAGAACGAGAACCGGTCGCTCAAGCGCGCGGTCGAGATCCGGCACCAGATGGTGGGGGAGAGCCCGGCGCTCAGGCAGGTGTGGGACGCGATCAAGCGTGCAGCACCCACCAATGCCACGGTGCTGCTCCTCGGCGAGAGCGGCGCCGGCAAGGAGCTCGTCGCGAGATCGATCCATCGCAACAGCCTGCGCAGCCGCGAGCGGTTCGTGCAGGTCAACTGCGCGGCCATCCCCGAGGAGCTGATCGAGTCGGAGCTGTTCGGGCACGAGAAAGGCTCGTTCACCGGCGCCACCGAAAAGCAGATCGGCAAGTTCGAGCAGGCCGATCGCGGCACGATCTTTCTCGACGAAGTCGGCGACATGAGCGCGAAGACGCAGGCCAAGGTGCTGCGCGTCCTGCAGGAAGGGGAAGTCGAACGGCTCGGATCGGCGCGCACGATCAAGGTGGACGTGCGTGTCATTGCCGCGACGAACAAGGATCTCGAGGCGGAGATCGAGAAAGGGAATTTCCGCGAGGACCTCTACTTCCGGTTGAGCGTCATCCCGATCACGGTGCCGCCGCTTCGCGAGCGCCGCGAGGACATTCCCGCGCTGGTCCGGCATTTCGTCGATCTCTTCAGCCGCGAGAACAACCGGCGTCCGCAGCGGTTCACGCCGGCAGCGCTCGAGTACTTGCAGAAGGCGCGGTGGAAGGGGAACGTGCGTGAGCTGCGCAACACCGTCGAGCGGCTCCTGATCATGACGCCCGGCGATGCGATTGACGTCGACGATCTGCGCGAGGTCGTGCGGATGGATGCGAAGCCGGCGGCGGTCTCAGCCGCGGCCCCCAACGAACCGAACGAAAGAGAGCGGCCCGGGACGCTGCGCGAGTTCAAGGAGTCGGCCGAACGCGCATTCCTCGTCGACAAGCTGCGCGAGAACGCGTGGAACATCTCGAAGACGGCCGAGGTGATCGGCACGCCGCGCAGCAATTTGTACAAGAAACTCGAGCAGTACGCGATCACGCAGGAGAATGACGGGTGATGCGTGTCAATGCCAAATGCCCAAGTGAATCGGATCCGGCATTGGCGACTGACCTGCCGGCATTCGGCATTGACCAGCGTTCTGCCGGCATTCGGCATTAACAAGCGTAAGTCCACCAAGAGAGCCGTAAGCCGAATTCTGTCCCGGCCTGCGCCCTTGCGGGCGTCGGCGCGGTGACGATCATTCCTCTAGCCCCGTCATTGCTGACGGGATCCAGCAGCCTACCCGGAAGCGAGGGACGGGCCGTCCCTTGAGGCGGATGCCTCGTGCCTCCCTATTTGGCCTTGCTCCGTGCGGGGTTTTGCCTGCCACCCGTGTTGCCACGAGCGCGGTGCGCTCTTACCGCACCTTTTCACCCTTACCCACTCCGGCGGGTCTACAGACCCGCCCTACACCTGACAGGCGTAGGCCGGGCCTGTAGACCCGGCAAAACAGGCGGTATATTTTCTGTGCCACTTTCCTTCGAGTTGCCCCGACCGGGCGTTACCCGGCGCACTGCCCTGCGGAGTTCGGACTTTCCTCCCCTCGACTCGGAAGCCGAGTCGAACGGCGATCGTCTCGCTCTCTTGGCGGAACCCTTATTATCGCACGGCCGGTGGAACCTCCCGCGCGTCGGCGCCGTAGGGTAGGCTATGTTGGATACCAACATAGCCGATGCCTAAGACCGCCACCCTCAGCTACGGCGCCGCCGCAATTCTTCACGCCGTCGCCGGCGGCCAGCAGTTCGGGTTCGACATCATCGACGCCACGGGTCTGACGAGCGGGACCGTCTATCCGACGCTCGACCGGCTCGAGGCGCAGGGATACCTCCGCTCGAAGTGGGAGAACGAAGCCGCCGCGCATCGCGAGGGCCGCCCGGCGCGGCGCTACTTCACGCTGACCGCCGCCGGCGCGACCGCGCTTCGCGGCGCGCTCGCGAAATACAAGGCGCTCAGGCCGCTGCCGGGCTTCGCTCCCGAAGGGGCCAAAGGGTGATGCGCCGCGCGGTGCTGTTCGTCATCGCCCTGCTCGCGCACGTAGTCCCCCCGTCGCGACGCGCGATCTGGCGCGAGCAATGGGCTGCCGAAGTCTGGCACTACGATCGCTGGGTCGCGCGGCAACACCGCGCGTCCCGTGCCGGTTCGCTGCGCCTCCTCGCGCGCGCGTCCGGCGCGTTTCCCCACGCCGTCGCGCTGCGCGGCGCCGCCATGAGTCCCCGCATGCTGCTCCACGACCTGACATTCGCCTGGCGTCTGTTCGTCCGTCGCCCCGCATTTACCGCAGTCGCGATCCTGATCCTCGGGCTGGGCATCGGCGCCAACGCGACGATCTTCAGCTGGGTGGACGCGGTGCTGCTGCATCCGCTCTCGGCCGTCGCCGAGCAGGATCGCCTCGTCGCCATTCGCGGTACGCATTTGGCGCGCACGAACCTCTCGATGTCGTACCCGAACTTTGTCGACCTCCGGTCCGCCCGCGTCGACGGCCTGCAGGACGTGATGGCGTTTCGGATCCTCGCGCTCAGCGTCCGTACCGGCGGCGAGCCGCTGCGCATCTTTGGTGAGCTGGTCACGCCGAACTTCTTCGACCTGCTCGGCGTCCGTCCGGCGATCGGCCGCACGTTCCGCAGCGAAGAAGGGCAGACGCCCGGCCGGGATCCGGTCGTCGTCATCTCGCAGGCGCTGTGGAGGCGCACCTTCGGAAGCGATCCGGCGATCGTCGGACGATCGCTCGCGATCAACGGAACGCCGTTCACGATCGTTGGCGTCGCGCCGCGCGACTTCCACGGATCGGTGGCGGGGCTCGCACTCGACGCGTATCTGCCCATCACCATGCAGAAGGCGGTCATGGCGGGGGATCGTTTGAATGCGCGCGGCAATTCCTGGTTGCAGGTGTACGGACGGTTGACGCCGGGCGCGACGCTCGAACGCGCGAATGCGGGACTGCGCGTCGCCGGCGATCGGCTGGCGGCGACGTTCCCGGACCAGAACGAGGGTCGCGGCCTCATGGCGGCAACGCTCGCCAACGACGGCGCGAGCGGGCTGCTCATGCCGGTCATGAGCACGCTGATGGGGGTCGTCGGACTCGTGCTCCTCATCGCCTGCGCCAATCTCGCGGGCCTGATGCTCGCCCGGGCGGCTGGACGTCAGCGCGAGGTCGCCGTGCGACTCGCGGTCGGCGCGAGCCGCGGACGGGTGGTGCGGCAGTGGCTCGTCGAAAGCCTGCTGCTCGCGGCGGCCGGCGGTCTCACCGGGCTCATTCTCGCGAGCTGGACCTCGCGCATGCTCGCGCTGTTCATCCCGCCGACGCCGTTCCCCGTCGCGTTCGACACGGGACTTACTCCCACCGTCCTTGTCTTTACCGCAAGCGTGACGCTGCTCACCGCGATCGTCTCCGGCCTGCTGCCGGCGGTGCGCGCCTCGCGGCCCGACGTCGCGCTGGCGCTGAAGGAAGCGGCGCCCGGCCACGTCGGCGGACGCGGGCGGCTGCGCCAGTCGCTCGTCGTCGCGCAGGTGGCGCTGTCGCTGTTGCTCCTCGTGTGCGCGTCGCTGTTCCTTCGCAGCTTCATGCGCGCGCAGTCGCTCGACGTCGGCTACTCGGCCCACCACGGGCTGCTCGCCTCGATCGATCTGCTCGCCGGTGGATACGACGAGGAGCGGGGAAAGGCGTTCCTGCAGCAGGCGCTCGACCGCGTCGCCGCGATCCCGGGCGTCCGCGCGGCGTCGGTTGCCGTAGCGGTGCCGCTCGACGTGAGCTCGGGCAGCGACATGTCGGTCACGATCGACGGCTACACGGCGCAGCCCAACGAAGACATGCACGCGTACTACAACCGTGTCGGCCCCGGCTACTTCGACACGATGGGGATCGATCTCGTCGAGGGGCGGGCCTTCACGCCGCGCGACGCGAAGGACCAGCCGCGCGTCGCCATCATCAACGAGTCGATGGCCAAGCGCTACTTCGCAGGTCGTTCCGCGCTTGGCGGCACGATCCGGTTTGGCAGCGGTCCGACGACGATCGTCGGAGTGGCGCGGGATGGGAAGTACGGGACGATCACCGAGGCGCCGCGCAACTACATGTATCTGCCGGTGCTGCAGTCCTACCGCCCGGATCTCGTGCTCCACGTGCGCACGGCGGCGGAGCCGACGGGCCTCCTGCCGGCGCTGCAGCGTGAGATCCGCGCCCTCGATCCGGCGCTGCCGCTCTTCGATGTCCGGACCATCGAAGAGCACCGGCGCCTGAGCGTCTTCATTCCGAAGATGGCGAGCACGCTGCTCGGCCTGTTCGGCGTGCTCGCGCTCGTGCTCGCGGTCGTTGGCCTCTACGGAGTGGTCGCGTGCAGCGTTGCGGAGCGGACACGCGAGATCGGCGTGCGCATCGCGCTCGGCGCGACGCGCCCTGATGTGATGCGGCTCGTGCTCCGTCAGGGCCTCGTGGTCTCGAGCATCGGACTCGCCGCCGGCCTTGTCCTCGCCTTCGCGGCCGGGCGCGTGCTCGCCGGACAGCTGGTCGGCATCTCGGCCGCGGATCCGGTCAGCTTCGCCGTGCCCGCCGCAGCGTTGCTGCTCGTCGCGATGCTCGCGTGCGCGCTGCCGGCGCGCCGCGCGTCGCGGCTCGATCCCATCATGGCGCTGCGCCGCGACTGATCTTGCACATGCGCTGCGCACGCCTCACACACCGGCGGGTCTAAAGACGCGCCCTACGTACGTCGAGCGGGATGTCACGACGCGTGGACCGCCCTGCGTACGTTTGCAGCGTGTCAGTCGTAGGCCGGGTGTTCAGACCCGGCGATCCGTGGCTGCTTTGACGTCCGCCATTCGTCGCGCTACTGTGGCGGTATGGGTCCGCGACGGCTGATCGCGTTCACTGCGTTGGCGCTGCTGGCGGGCGTGCGCGCCGCCTCGGCCGATGGCTCGGTGACGGCGATCAATCCGCGCGTCCTGGCGGTGCGGATCGCCGAAGACGCCGCCGGATCCGCCGTCGCGGTGAAACTCTCCGGCGCGCAGCACGCGCCGATGCTGCGGGTCGGTGATCATCTCGCCTCGGTGGCGCTCGCCGACGTCGACGCCGACGGCGATCTCGACATTCTGGCCGCGTCGACGCGCGCCGACATTCTCTTGTGGCGCAATACCGGCCGCGGGCGGTTCGTGCTCACGCACCTGCCCAAGCCCCGGAACGCGCTGATCAGGACGCCGCGCGCGTCCGGCCGTCGTGCGACGCTCTCGCACGACCAGGTAGGCGAAGGAGACGGCGACCCCGCGCTCCCGCGCGTCGAGATCGCGCGCGACCCGCTCAGCCTCCAGTCGTTCTTCACGTCCGAATCGTTCTCGCCGCTCACACGCAATCGCGTCGCCCCTACCGGGCGCGCCCCGCCGATCACCCGCTGACGTCTCTCGTCCGGCGACATCCTCCTCCTCCCTCTGTGTGGTCTTGGTGTGCCCCCACCAACGTGGAGAGGTTTATGCGTGTGATGCTGGTCGATCTGCCCGCACGCGATGGATTCGTGTCCAAGGACACCATCGCCGGCGGGTACGGCTCGCGGCTCGTCCCGTTTTCCCGGGTGACCCGGCTGGTCAGTGAATGCAAACGGCGCTTTCACGAGGTACCCAGCGTGCAGCTCGCGCAGCTTGCGGCAATTCTCAGCAGCCATGGGCACGACGTCATCTGGTCGCGCGGCGAGCTCTGGCGCGCCGACGTCGCCATCGTCTTGAGCTCGCTCGTCGATCACCGCCGCGAGGCGGCGTGGGCCGACGAGTGCCGGCGGCGCACCGGCGCGCGGGTCGGGTTCGTGGGGCTCGCGGCGTCGAAACTGCCGCAGCTGTTCCGATCCTCCGCCGACTTCCTCGTTGTCGGCGAGGCCGACGCCGCGATCGACCGGCTCGGCCGCGGCGAGGCCTTGTCGAATCTCGTCGACAGCCCGCCGGTGCCCGATCTCGATTCGCTGCCGTTCGCGCAGTGGGACGCGCTCGAGGCGCGTCGGCATGCGCGGCGCGTCGTGCCGCTCATGCCGCGCCCGTATGGCGGCGGCATCCCAGTGCTTGCAAGCCGCGGCTGTCCGGAGTTCTGCACCTACTGCCCGCATCGCATTCTCGCGGGGCATCGCATGCGGTCAGTGGGAAACATCGTCGCGGAGCTCGAAGCGTTGGGACGGCAGTTCAATCATCCCTACGTGATCTTCCGCGACCCGCTGTTCACCGAAGACCGCGATCGCGCGCTTGCCCTGGCGGACGCCATCTTGACGCGCGGCCTGAGCCTGCGCTTCGAATGCGAAACGCGGCTCGATCGGCTCGATGCGCCGCTACTCGACGCGCTCTATCGCGCGGGTCTTCGCGCGATCAGCTTCGGCGTCGAGTCGGTGTCGCCGCAGACGCTGCGCCGCGTCGGCCGCCGTCCGACGCCGGAACCGCACCAGCGTGCGATCGTCGATCATTGCCGGCGCCGCGGCATCGTCACGGCGGGCTTCTACGTGCTGGGATTCCTGCAGGATGACTGGGCGTCGATCGCGGCCACCATCGACTACGCGATCGCGCTCGGAACATCGTTCGCCCAATTCAAGCTGCTGACGCCGTATCCCGGGACACCGCTCTGGAAGCAGATGGCGCCGCGTATCTACGAGCAGGACTGGGAGAAATTCGACGGGTTCACACCGACCTTCGAGCACCCGTCGCTGAGCCCGCGCGAGCTGCGGTTTCTGCTCGGCGCCGCGTATACGCGCTTCTACGTGCGTCCGTCGCTGCTCTCGACGTGGGCGCGTGTGCCGGCGCAATCGGTGCGCTCCGCGGTGCAGTGGGCCGATGGACGCGTCGCGGCGCGGCACGCGCGCGACGAGCTGTCGCAGATGTCGAGGACGGTCACATGCTGACCGCCGTTTGTCGCTATGGACCCCGCGTCGTCCCCGACATGCGCGCGATCGTCGCGCGCTGTCGGGAGCGCGGGGAAATGGTCCAGGGGCCCGCGATCCGGGCCTTCGAGCGGACCTGCGCCGCGCAGGTCGGCACGTCGGACGGCGTCAGCGCGTCGTTCGGGCGGATGGCGCTCTACTACATCCTGCGGGCGCTGGAGCTGCCGGCCGGAGGCGAAGTCATCGTCCCGGCGCTGACGTTCTGGGTCGTGCCCGAGATCGTCCGCGCCGCGGGGTTCACGCCCGTGTTCGCGGACGTCGACCCACGCACGTTCGCGCTCGATCCGACGTCGTTCGAACGCGCGATTACCGAGCGCACCGTTGCCGTGATCCCCACGCATCTCTATGGACTGCCGTGCGACATGGACGCGATCGGGGAGATCGCGGCGCGCGAGCAGCTGGCGGTCATCGAAGACTGCGCACACGCGCTCGGCGCACGCTGGCGCGGCCGTCACGTCGGCACGTTTGGCGACGCCGCCTTCTTCAGCTTTCAAACGTTGAAGCCGCTCAACACGTATGGCGGCGGCCTGGCGATCGCGCGCGACCCGCACGTGCTGGCGCGCATTCGCGCGCAGGCGGAGGCGGAGCCGTGGCCGTCGATCGATCGCGTCGAGCGGCGCTTGCGGCTTGGCGCCGTGCAGCGCACGTTCAGCCGGCCGGGCGTCTTCACCTGGACGGCGTATCCGGCGCTGCTCGTCGCGATGCTGTGGAAGGCGCGCCCTGACGTGTATCTGTGGGAGAAGATCCGTCCGCTCACTCCGCTACCCGACAACTACCGCGAGCGGTACACCAACGTACAAGCGGCGCTCGGCCTGGCGGGACTGCGCCGTCTCGCGTCGTGGACGAACGCCACGCAGCGGCATGCGCGGATGATGGACGAATTGCTGCGCGACCTTCCCGGCGTCGAGATCCCGTATGTGCCGGCGGGCGCGGAGCATGTGTATTACCAGTATTGCGTCTACACGCCGGACCGCGATCTGGTCGTCAGACGCGCGCTGCTGCGGGGCGTCGACGTCGAGACGCTGCACGTGGACGTATGTTCGACATTGTCGCTGTTTGGCAGCCAGCCACCCACGCCGGGCGCCGAGCGCGCGGCCCAGGCCATTCAGCTGCCCGTCTACGCCTCGTTGCGCCGGGAGCGGGCGCGCCGCGTCGGCGCCCGGATCCGGCGGATTTTGGAGAAGATCGGCAGCCTTCGGGCGACCGACGGGAGTCGAACGGTGCGGCCGGTGCCGCACGGACGGTGAGGGTTCCCGCCGCGCACGGATATTGCTAAGGTGTACGGCATGGCTCATTACCTCGTCACCGGCGGCGCCGGGTTCATTGGATCGCATCTCACCGAGGAGCTCGTTCGGCGCGGACACCGCGTCCGCGTTGCAGATAACCTCAGTACCGGCAAGCGTTCCAATCTCGATCACGTGCAGGGCGTCGAGTTCCTCGAAGGAGACCTCGCGGACCTCGACTTCGCGCATCGGGCCGTCGCCGGCTGCGAGTACGTGCTGCACCAGGCAGCGATTCCCTCGGTACCGCGCTCGGTTAAGGACCCGATCACGTCGAACCGCGCGAACGTCGATGCAACGGTCAACACGCTCGTCGCGGCACGCGACGCGGGCGTCAAGCGTCTCGTCTTCGCTGCCTCGTCATCGGCATACGGCAACACGCCGACACTGCCGAAGCACGAAGAGATGCCGACCAACCCGCTGTCGCCCTACGCGCTGCAGAAGGTGGTGGGCGAGCAGTACTTGCAGATGTTCACGCGCCTCTACGGTCTCGAGACGGTCTCCATCCGCTACTTCAACGTCTTCGGGCCGCGCCAGGATCCCTCGTCGCCGTATTCGGGTGTCATCTCGGTCTTCGCGTCGGCGCTGATTGAGAATCGCTCACCGAAGATTTACGGTGACGGCGAGCAGACCCGCGACTTCACCTACGTCGCCAACGTCGTCGACGGCGTGCTGCGTGCGTGCGAGGCGCCGGGCGCGAGCGGGGAAGTGATCAACGTGGCAACCGGCGGACGCATCTCGCTGAACGAGCTGTTCCGGACGATGAGGGGTCTGGTCGGCGCGACCGCCGAACCGACCTATGACGAGCCGCGGGCGGGCGACGTGCGCGACTCGCAGGCCGACATCACGAAGGCACGCCGCATCCTCGGCTACGAACCGACGGTCTCGTTCGAGGAAGGACTGCGGCGGACCGTCGAGTGGTACCGAACGGCGTCCGCCGCGATCGCGAATCCCTAATCGCTGATCCGGGATCCCTGATCGTCGATCGCGAATCCCAATCCCTGATCGTCAATCGCAATCCCCGATCATCGATCGCGAATCGCGATTCGTGATTCATGATGAGGGGTCGGGATTGACGATCCGCGATAAGGGATCGATGACGAAATCCTCGGGCGAGACTCGTAGCAGCTTCGCAGCGACCGCGAAGTCGTGCAGCAGTGCGACGCTCTCGTCGAACGTGTCTTCTCCGGCCGGCGAGAATGGTTTTTCGCGCTCCCATGCGCTGCCGCCGGTTCGCGCCAGATATTCCATCTCGGCGGATTTCGAGCCGCTTTCGACGCCCATCGGCCAGAGCTTATACCCGACGCTGACAGATGCTGACATCCCGAATCCCTCATCGCTGATCCAGAATCCCTGATCGTCGATCGCGAATCCCAATCCCTGATCGTCAATCGCAATCCCTGATCATCGATCGTGAATCGCGAATCGTAATTCTGGATGAGGGATCGGGATTGACGATCCGCGATGAGGGATCCTGGATCAGGGATGAGCGATGCGCGATTCCGCCGGCCGTGCGATCGGTGCATACTGCAACCGTGGGTCGTATTCGCGCAGCTCTACTGATCGTCGCGCTGAGTGTCTGTGCGTCGCTCGACGGCGGCGCGCAGCAGACGACCCCGCGCGTCTGGTTCTGTCCGGGTCCCGGCACGCTCGATTACGCTCGCCTGTTTCAGAGTCCGCAGGAGTGGGCGCACGCGAGGCGCCTCGTCTCCGTCTTCAAGTTCTACCAGCAGCACACACAGATGCCGCCGCCCGACATCGTCGGGCCGAACACGTACGAGGCGTTCGCGCGCGCGGGTGTGTTCCGGCAGCTCAGACAATGGCGGATCGAAACGGCCATCGAAGTCGGCTCGGTCAAGGAGTTCTACTGCACGCCCGACGCCAGCGGCATGAACGAATCGATTGCGGCAACGCTGGCGTCGGTGCGCGCCGTCGAGGCGGCGGGCGGCGCCGTCTCCTATCTGGCGATGGACGAGCCGTTCGTGTCAGGGCGAGCGCGGGTCTGTGGCGGACCGGCGCTCGAACCAACTGCCGATCGCGTCGCGACGTATGTGACTCGCGTCAAGAGCGCATTGCCTGGCGTTCGCATCGGGTTGATTGAGGCATACCCGTTCTCCAGCGCTGACACGATCGAGACGATCATCACTCTACTCAAGGCGCGCGGTGTTGCACCTGTCTCTTATACACATCT
>JBKPRU010000205.1:0-9805 GCA_046734675.1 Acidobacteriota bacterium | reverse complement strand
GCACACGCCGTCTACGAACGTTGTAGCGGATCGCTGAGCGCTATTTCTTCAAGTCGAAGCCGGCGACTTGTACGTTCAGGTTGTGGTTGATGCGGACGCCGGCGATGCCGTCGGTCGTCACCTGTGACCGTGGCAGCGACTTCACTTCGGTCCCGCCGATCAGGAACGACACCGTGTCCGCCTGCACGCGCACCGCGAGCTCGTTGCTCGTTTTGAATCCTTGCTTCGCGGGATCGGCATCTTTCATCGGCGCGGCCAGCGTCCAGTCGACGATCGGTTTGGTAGCGCTGCCGTCGCGCGACTTGATCAGGAACTTCCCGTCCTGCCGAACCAGGAAGTAGGTGTAGCGCTGGGTGGGCTTGTCGAGATCGGTGCCGCCGATGAACAACCCGAACGCTTCCGGGTGCACCGACGGTTTCAACTGCGAGAACGTGCCCGACACCTGATAGTTGCCGCTCCCCTTCATCGACGGGTTGTAGTAGATACCGGCGGGCCCGGTCGTAAACGTCAGCGCGCCCTTGTCCTCCGCGACGACCACGCCATCGAGCTTCGCCGCATCGTTATCGAGCCGCGCCTGCCATCCGGCCGGCAGCTTTCCGCCGCCCTTCACGGTTGTATCCGGATCGTGCTGGTGCTGCGCCGCGGCGCTGACAGCCAGGGCGGCGACTATCAACACGGTGAGTGTTCGACGCATGTATCCTCCTGCGGGCATACGCAATTGCTGCGTCGTATCGTACAACACGCGACACCAAATGACGGGATCGTGTGAGAGGCACGTCCGACCTGAAGGTCGGGCCTACTGGGGGAAGATCTTTCCAGGGTTCAAGATACCGCGCGGATCGAATGCCTGCTTCACGCGCTGCATCAGCGCGATCTCCTCGGGCGAGAGCTCCAGCGACAGGAACTTCGACTTGAAGTAGCCGATCCCGTGCTCGCCGGTGATCGCCCCGTCGAGCGCGACGACCCCTTCGAACAAGGCCCGCTCCGCCGCGTGCGCGCGGCGGACCTCGTCCTCGACGTCGTCAACCATGATGTTGACGTGGATGTTGCCGTCGCCGGCATGGCCGAAGGATGGAATGCGCACGCCGAACTCCGCTTTCAACCGCGCGATGAGGTCGAAGAGCTGCGGGATGCGCCCTTTCGGAACCACGACGTCGTGGTTGAACTTGAGCGGCGCGATCGTCTTGAGCGCGGGTGACAGCTCGCGTCGCACGCGCCAGAGCTCCTCGCGTTCTCCCTCGTCGTGTGCGCGCAGCACTTCCGTCGCGCCGGCGCGTCGGCACGCGCGCTCGACGCGCGCGGCTTCTTCGACGACCGCTTCGGCGAGACCGTCGACGTCGAACAGCAGCAGCGCCCCCGTCCCTTCGGGCGCGAGCGACCGCACCCCGAGGTAGCGGGCAACGGCATCGAGCGAATCGCGATCGATCAGCTCGACGGCCGCGGGGACGACGCGCTCGCGGATGATCTCGGTGACCGCGCGCGCCGCGTCGGCGACGTCGCGGAACGTGGCGCGCAAGGTCGACTGCACCGGCGGCTTCGGCACGAGCCGCAGGACGATCTTGGTGATGATGGCGAGCGTCCCTTCGGATCCGACCAGCAGGTGCGTGAGGTCGTAGCCCACCACGTTCTTCACGACCTTGCCGCCCGTCTCGACGATCTCGCCGGTCGGCAGCACCGCTTCGAGCCCCAGCACGTACTGCTTGGTCGTGCCGTATTTGAAGGCACGCGGCCCGCCCGCGCACTCGGCGACGTTGCCGCCAATCGCCGATCGGTTCAGCGACGCCGGGTCGGGCGGATAGAACAGCCCCACGCGTTCGACCGCCGCCTGCAGCTCGCCCGTGATGACGTTCGGCTCGACGATCGCGATGAGGTTCTCCTCGTCAATCTCGAGGATCCGGTTCATGCGTTCCATCGAGATCACGACCCCGCCGTGCAACGGGACGGCGCCACCGGTGTATCCCGTCCCGGCGCCGCGCGGCACGACCGGCACACGATGCTCGGCGCAGAGGCGGACGATTGCGGAGATTTCGGACGCGCTAGCCGGCGTGACGACCACGTCTGCGGGATGGCCGCGTTTGGTGCCGTCGATACCGTAGGTCTGGAGTGAAGCGGGATCGGTGCGGACGTACTCGACGCCAACGACGCGCTCGAGGCCGCGAAGAAAATCAGCGGGAAGGGCCACCGGTGCTATCGCTGCGTCGTCTCGGCGAGCGGCTCCTTCAGCAGGTACTGTTTGACGAAGGCGACGCTCGCGTAGAACAGGTAGTCGACGTTCTTCTTCTTCGCGAATCCGTGCCCTTCGTCGTTGCCGACCAGATACCACACGGGCGCCTGCTGCGTGCGCGCCGCCTTCACCATCTGCTGGCCTTCGTTCAACGGGACGCGTGGATCGTTTTTGCCCGAGACCACGAACAGCGGCTTGGTGATGTTGCGGACGTTGTTGACGGCGGCGATCCGCTCCATGAACGCGCGGACCTGCGGATCGCGCTCGTCCCCATACTCCGCGCGCCGGAGATCGCGCCGATACGCCTCGGTGCGCTCCAAGAAGGTCACCAGGTTCGATATCCCGACGATCGACAGCGAGCAGGCGATTCGATCGTTGTAGGTGGTTGCGATCGCCAGCGTCATGAATCCGCCGTAGCTGCCGCCCGTGACCATGATGCGCGACGGATCGAGATCGGGCCGCGCCGCGATCCAGTCGAACAGCGCGTTGACGTCCTTGTACGAATCCTCCCGCTTCACACCGTTGTCGAGCGCCAGGAAGGACTTGCCGTAGCCCGTGGAGCCGCGGACGTTCGGATAAATCAACGCGACGCCGAGCTCGTTGACGTAGTAGTTGTTCCGGTTGATGAACGTCGGCCGCGACTGCCCTTCCGGCCCGCCGTGAATGTTGATGATGACGGCGTGCTTGCCGGTGAACTTCGCCGGCGGCGCATACAGGAACCCGGAAATCGAGCGGCCGTCAAAGCTCTTCCAGTGAATGAGCTCGGGCTCCGCGAACGTGGCGGGATCAACGGCCCCCTCGCCGCGCGTCCACCGCTCGGTCCGCAGCGTCTTCACGTTCACGCTGTACACATCCGAGACCGACTGCGCGGAGGACAACGAGAAGCCGAGGTCGACGTTGTTGCGGTGCCACGTCAGGCCGGCGATCACCCCTTTAGGCAGATCGGTCACGACCCGATCGCGGCCGGAGGCAACCTCGACGACGTGCAACACGGACGCGCCGTCTTCATTCGCGACGTAGGCGAGCGTGCGTCCGTCATATGCTAACCGCGCCGCCTCGACGTCCCAGTTCACGCGCGCGGATACGGGCGTCGCCGCGCCCGTCGAGAGGTCGATGCGCACGACCCGCAGGAACTCCGACGCATCGTCGGTGACGGCGTAAATGGATTTGCCGTCAGCGGCAAACTGCGCATCCGAGTACGACGCGCGCCGTCCCGCCGCGATCTGCTGCTTCTTGCCGCTGTCCAGGTCGACGATCCAGAGCCGACTCTCAGCGATGGAGAGAAACTCCTCCGCGAGCAGACGCTGATCGTCCGGCGACCAGTCGAGGGCAGCGAACGTTCCCTGCCCCTCGAGCGCCAGGACATGTCGCGCAATCGGATCAGCGGCTCCCGCGACGTAGATGTCGGTGTCGCGGCCGTTACGTCTGGTCGACGAATACGCGAGGCGGTCCCCTTTACGCGACCAGATCAGGTCGGAGTTGCGTGATTTGCCATCGGTCAGCAGGGTGCTGACGCGGGTTTTCAGGTCGAGGCGATAGAACTGAAAGAACTCTCCGCCGCCGATATCGCTGCGGTAGACGATCGCGTCGCCGGCCGGCGTGAAGCTGCCCTCGGCGACCGGTTCGTCGAGGAAGGTGATCTGCTGACGCGCGCCGCCAGGGTGATCGACAACGTGGAGCTGATTCGTGTCTCCGAATCTGGTCGTCAGCAGCACGTGCCTCGTCTTCGGATCCCAGTCCTGGAACGCCGCGGGGCGGAAATTCGTGTAGCGGCTGACATCCGCGACGATGCTGCGCGGAAGCGGCGGGATGCCTTCGGCGGTCACGCTGTCGGGCGGAGCAATCGTCGTGGCCGCGTCCTGCGCGCGTGCGGCACCCGCGATGAGGGCCGCGACAACCACGATCGCGGCGCTCAGCCGCTTCACGGCGATGATGATCACGTCGGGTGCGCTCCTTCGGCTCCGTGAGCTCCTTCGACCCTCGAAAAGATCCTTCGCTCCTTCGACGTCTACGTGCGCGCAGCCTTCGGCTCAGCGACCTTGTTCAGGAACTCGAAGATGCGATCGGTGCCGCGGCGCAGCTCGTGCATCGAGGTCGCATAAGAGAGCCGCAGGAACCCGGGCGCGTCGAACGCCTCGCCGGGTGTGACGGCAACACGCGCGTCGTTCAGCAGCGCGGTCGCGAGCTCCGCGGACGTGCGGATACCGTCAGGCGAGAGGAACTCGGAGACGTCCGGGAACATGTAGAAGGCCCCGGCCGGCTTGGTCAGCCGGATGCGCGGATCGGCGGTGAGCCAGGAATACAGCTCGTCGCGGCGGCGGCGATACTCGTCGAGCATCTCGGTGACGCAGGTCTGCGTGCCGCGGAGCGCCGCCTCGGTGGCCTTCTGGCTGATCGAGCACACGTTGGACGTCGAGTGGCTCTGAAGCGCATTGGACGCGCTGAAGATCGCCGATGGGGAGATCGTCCAGCCGCAGCGCCAGCCGGTCATCGCGTAGGCCATCGACGCCTACCCGCACAGAATCGATCGCTCGCGATTGTGCGTCGCGAGCACCTTCACGAGATTGTGCGGCACCGGGTCGTAAATCAGCTTCTCGTAACAGAGGTCGAGGAGGAGCCAGATGTCGCGACGCGCCGCTTCCTTGGCGATCGCCGTCAGGTCCGCTTCCGAGATCAGTGCGCCGGTGGGATTGGCCGGCGAGTTGATGATCATGCCGCGCGTCCGCGGCGTGATGGCGTTCAGGAACGCGTCGGCGTGCAGCGCGAAGCCGTCCTCGGCATGCGCGCGCACGATCACCGGCGTCGCGTCCGCCATCTTGATCTGCTCGACCAGCGTCGGCCAGCCCGGCGCGTGCGTGATCACCTCGTCGCCCTGCTGGAACACCGACATCGCCGCGTTGAAGAGCGCCTGCTTGCCCCCGGCCGTGACGATCACTTCGGCCGGCGTGTAATCGACGCCGTAGTCGTCGCGATAGCGCTCGACGATCGCGCGCTTCAGGTCCTCGGTCCCCGAGTTGGTCGTGTACTTGGTGAAGTTCGCGTCGATCGCCTTGTGCGCGGCCGCGGAGATGTGCGGCGGCGTCGGGAAGTCCGGCTCGCCGGCGCCGAAGTCCACGATGTCGACCCCCTGGGCCTTGAGGCGCAGCGCATCGGCCGTCACCTTCATGGTCGGCGACATCGCGATGCGGCGGGTCCGTGCGGAAAGTTCCATGGTCAAGCCCTCAACGTTTCACGCGCGAGCTTCTTGTCGCGCAGCCGATCTTCAACGATGCGTGGCACGATGCCGGTGACCGAGCCGCCGAGCGCGACGACCTCCTTCACCAGCCGCGAGCTCACGTAGGTGTACGGTTCCGCGGGCATCATGAACACCGTCTCCACGTCCGGGTTGAGGCGGCGGTTCATGAGCGCCATCTGCATTTCGTACTCGAAGTCCGAGACCGCCCGCAGGCCGCGGACGATCACGCTGGCGTGTCGGCTCCGAGCGTAGTCGACGAGCAGCCCGTCGAAGGTATCCACTTCGACGTTGGCGTAGCCGGCAAACACCGTGCGCGCGATGTCGACGCGCTCGGGCACCGTGAAGAGCGGCGCCTTCTCGATGTTGATCAGGATCGCGATCACGATCCGGTCGAAGAGGCCGGAGCCGCGCTGGATGATGTCCACGTGGCCGTTGGTGAGCGGATCGAACGACCCGGGATAGATTGCCACGACCTCAGCGCTCATCGGCGGCCCCAAAGAAAGACAGTGCGCTGTCGCCCGACACGACCGTGCGCAGGCACCGCAGCCCGGCGCGTATCGGCGGCGGCGCATACTTCTTCGCGTGTTCGATCACGAGTCGCGTTGCGGGACCAGTCAGGCGCGCGGCCGCGTCGAGCGCTTCCGGCACGGCCTCGGCCGCATACGGCGGGTCGAGCACGATGATGTCGAACGCGCCCGGCGCCCGGCGCGCGGCCTCGTCGAAGCCCGCGCGGATAATAGCATAGCGCTCGTGGCGTCCCGGCGCGCCGTCGGGCATCACACGCGCGAGATTTTCCTCGATCAATCGCACCGCGCGTGGGTCGCGGTCCACGAACGTCACGTGCGCGGCGCCGCGGCTCAGCGCCTCGATGCCGATCGCGCCCGTCCCCGCGTAGCCGTCCAGCACGCGCGCCCCGTCGATCGCCGGGCCGAGAATGTTGAAGAGCGTTTCGCGGAGGCGATCCGAGGTGGGCCGCAGGCCTTCCCACGTCGGCGCTTTCAGCTGACGACTCTTGAATTGTCCAGCGACGATGCGCATCACCTGAGGCCGGGTCTAACCGCCTACGCCAAGGCTCCGGCGAGTCTCGCCGAAGCGCGCGTCGCGCGAAGGCGGAAGACCCGGCCTACACCTGTCCTCTCGCCCTCGACACGCGTCATCCGATCCCGACCAGCCCGAACCGCTGCTCCCATGCGGTGTCGACCAGCGAGGCGAGCGCCGGCGCCTGCGACGGATCGTCGAGCGCCTCCACCGCTGCGCGGCGCGCCTCTTCCATCACCGCGTGATCGCGCAGCAGATCGCCGGCCCGAAGCGTCGGCATGCCGGACTGCCGCGTGCCGAAGAAGTCCCCCGGGCCGCGCAGCTGAAGGTCGCGCTCCGCGATCTCGAAGCCGTCGGTGGTCTCGGCCAGCGCCTTCAACCGCGCCTTCCCATCGTCGGTGATCGGATATTGAAAGAGGAGAATGCAGTGCGACTGGTGGGTGCCGCGGCCGACGCGTCCGCGCAGTTGATGCAGCTGCGAGAGGCCGAAGCGCTCGGCATGCTCGACCACCATCACGGTGGCATTCGGCACGTCCACGCCAACCTCCACCACGGTCGTCGAGACGAGGATCTGGAACTCGTTGCGCACGAACGCGCCCATGACGCGGTCCTTCGCGTCCTGCTTCATGCGGCCGTGCAGCAGCGCGACGCGGAACGCCGGGAACACGTCCTGCGCGAGATGGTCGGCCATCTCCGTGGCTGCCTTCAGATCGACCTTCGCCGATTCCTCGACGAGCGGATAGATGATGTACGCCTGGCGTCCGGCCTGGATCTGCTCCCGCACGAACTCGTAGATTTCGTCGCGTCGCGATTCCGGTTTGACGATGGTGCGGATCGGCTGCCGACCCGGCGGCATCTCCCTCATCGTCGACACATCGAGATCGCCGTACGTGGTCAACGCGAGCGTGCGCGGGATCGGCGTTGCCGTCATGACCAGCACGTCGGGATGGAGCCCCTTCGCGCGCAGCGTGGCGCGCTGCAGCACGCCGAAGCGGTGCTGCTCGTCGATGATCGCGAGCCCGAGCTCGAGGAACGCGACGTCTTCCTGCACCAGCGCATGCGTGCCGATGACCATGTGCATGGAGCCGCCGGCGAGCTCCGCCAAGATCTCGCGTCGCTTCTTCGCCGGCGTCGCGCCGGTCAGGAGCGTCAGGCGAAAGCGCGAATGCTCGAGCAGCCGGCGGATGTTGAAGAAGTGCTGCTCGGCGAGGATTTCCGTCGGCGCCATGAACGCGACCTGCAGGCCGTTCTCCATGGCGACGAGCGCCGCCATCAGCGCCACGATCGTCTTGCCGGACCCGACGTCCCCCTGCAGCAGCCGGTTCATCGGCTGGGGCCGCTCCATGTCCTTCACGATCTCGCGAATCGCGTCCCGCTGATCGTTGGTCAGCTTGAACGGCAGCACCTTGCCGATCGCCATCTTGATCGAGTCGGTGGCGACGATGGTGTGCTTCTTCCGCTCCGCCTCGGCGCGCCGCTTCCGCTGGACGATGCCGAGTTGGAAGAGGAAGAACTCTTCGAAGATGAGACGCCGATGTGCCGGCGAGCGGAACGCGTTGAGCTCGGCGACGTTCGCGTCCGCGGCTGGAAAGTGGACGGCTTCGAGCGCGGTGCGCCGGTCGATCAACTCCTGGCGCTCGCGCACCCGCGGCGGCAGCGGATCCGGGAGCTCGGGCGGCAGCTGTTGCAGCGCCGTGTGCACGAGCGTGCGCTGCATCTTCGCGGTGAGCGTTCCCGTCTTTTCGTAAACAGGAACGATGCGGCCGGTATGAACCGTCCCCGCTGCTCCTTCGTCTCCTTCGGCCTTTTCTCCTTCGACCCCTTCGTCCGCTTCGATTCCTTCGATGATCTCGTACTGCGGCCCCTGCATCTGCAGGCCGTGCGGCGTCAGTTCGAGTTTGCCAAACAGGATGACGCGCTGGTGCGGCCGGAAGACGTCGTTCAAGAACGGCTGGTTGAACCAGATCGCGCGCAGGCTGCCGGTGCGATCACGCAGGAGCATCTCGAAGATCTTGAAGCGCGGACGCCTGGTCGGGCGCACGCCGCAGCTGAGAACCTCGCCGGACACCGAGGCGGCGACGCCGGGCTTGAGCGAGGCGATCGTTTGAAAGTGCCCGCGGTCCTCGTAGCGCGTGGGAAAGCGATAGAGGAGATCCTCGACGGTCGCGAGGCCGACGCGGTGCAGGTCGGCGGCGCGGCGCGGGCCGACGCCCTTGAGGTATTGCAGCGAACCCTGGAGCGGGTCCGTGTTACTGGACGATAGTGGCAGCGCCCTTCCCCACTTTGATTTCTTTGATGCCGGCCGGGAGTTCGAACGGGTCGTCCATGTTGATGCCGGCGGGATTCTCGGGCGTCTTCGAGTAGTAGCTGAGAAGCTCCTGCAACAGCGTCTTGGGGATGGTCACGCCGGAGAGCTCCGCGCTCTCGAGCTGAAACTTGCCGACGCCGTTCTGCGTGGTCAACGTGCCGGTCGCGGTGATCGGCAGACGGCCGGTGAGATAGCCGAGCGGATCGGTCCAGCCGCGCTTCTTCTGCGTCCGCACCGCGTCGAGGTCGACGAGCGCGCGGCCGCCGACCCGTCCGTTGCCGAGCGCCGAGATTTGCGGATCGACTACGCCGACCGGGACCTGGCTGCCGGCGGAGTACTTGAGATACGCGTTGAGCTCGGCGTCGGTGACCTGCGTGGCCCGCGGCGCCTTCGCCGGACGGCTCGTGCCCTGCTGCACGATCTGCGTGAGCTTGGTCTGAAAGCGCGCGGCGTCCTGCTTGGTGTACGTGGATTGCGCAGCGAGCGTCGCGGACGCCGCGAGCGCGACGGCTGCCGCGAGCACGCGGGAATGGATGCGAGCGTGGACGTGCATGATCGTCGAGAAAGAACCGGCGAGGCGCGTGGCAGGATCGATTGTAGCAGGGGTCAGGCGCCGGCGCGGCGCCCCTTCGCGTTCTGTCGGGCTCGCATCAGCAGGTCCAGCTTCTTGCGTTCCATCTGCTCTTCGAACACGCGGAAGCGCGCCTGCTGGCGGACGTCGAGCAGCTCGTCGACGGCGTCGTAGGCCTTGCGGAGTTCGGCGCCGCTCTTCTCGTCCTCGTCGCGGAGGGCGCGCAGGCGCTCGCGAACGGCGGCCTCATCGACGGGGGCCGCGGTCGCGCTGGTGAGCCGCCGGAGATCCTGAAGGATCCGGTTGCGCGACACGATGTGCCGGCGCCGCGCTTCGTGCAGCGCCTTCAGGCGCGGGACGACGCGGCCGTACTGATCGTCGGGAATGTGCAGCGCGTCCTGCACTTGCACGAGGGCATAGGCGTCGTAG
>JBKPRU010000204.1:0-7769 GCA_046734675.1 Acidobacteriota bacterium | reverse complement strand
GACGGCACGTCCGATCGGATGAAGGCGCTTCACGCGCTCGGGTGCGAGACCGTCGTGCCGTTTGCGCCGCTCTTCTGGCGTTATCCGGAGGGCGTGCTGCCGCATTACACCGTCGATCTTCCGCACAAGGTTGTCGAACAGTCTTCCAATGTGCTGAAGGCGTTCGACCTCTGGACCGATGCGGCATCGCAGCGTGAATACCTCGCGCAGCTTCGCTGGCGGCTGTTCTTCGACGTCGACGGGCTCGGCGCGGCGGACGTGAGCACGATCTACTTCCCACCCGATCTGTTGCGCCTTCGAGACGAGGAGGCGTTTGTCGACTGCGGCGCGTTCGACGGCGACACGCTGCGTCAGTTCCTTGCGGTGTCGGGCGGCACGTTCAGGAGATACACCGCATTTGAGCCGGATCCCGACAACTCGGCGCAGCTGCGCGAGGTGGTGCAGGCGCTGCCCGCCGACGTTCGGCAACGGATCGACGTCGTGAACGCCGCGGTCGCGGCGGCGCGCGGCAGGGTGTCGTTCGCGGCCGGCGGCGGACCTTCGTCTCACCTCGGCGGCGGCGATCTCGAGGTCGACACCGTCGCGATCGATGACTACCTCGCCGGCGATCGCGTCACGTTCATCAAGATGGATATCGAAGGCGCGGAGCCGGACGCGCTCCGCGGCGCGGCGCGGCACATCCGCGATGACGCGCCGGTGCTGGCGGTCTCTTGCTATCATCGCCAGGATCACCTCTGGTCGATTCCGCTGCAGATCGCTTCGATGCGCGACGACTACGCCTTCTTCCTTCGCCCCCACGATCTGGAGGCATGGGATCTCGTCTGCTACGCCATTCCTCGCTCACGTCTCGACAGCGCACGCCAGTCCCCGGGGCGCCGGTGATGAAGACCATCAGCATCGTCACCGCGTGCTACAACGAGGAAGGCAACGTCGAGGAGCTCTACGCGCGTGTCCGGGACGCGATGCGCTCGGTGGGCCGCTATCGCTACGAGCACATCTTCATCGACAACTCGTCGCGCGACAACACCGTCGCGGTGTTGAAGCGCATTGCCGCCGTCGATCGGAACGTCAAGGTGATCGTCAACGCGCGCAACTTCGGGCACGTGCGGTCGCCGATGCACGCCTTGTCGCAGGCGCGCGGCGACGCGGTGATCGGCATCGTCGCCGACCTCCAGGATCCGCCGGAACTCATTCCTGAACTGATCCGGCGGTGGGAGCAGGGCTACTACATGGTGCTGTGCGTGAAGAGCGCCAGCGAGGAAAGCCCGCTGATGTTCTGGGTGCGCAAGAAGTATTACAGCTGGGTGCAGCGGCTCTCCTCGATTGACACCTTCGAGAACTTCACCGGCTTCGGCCTGTACGACCGCAAGGTCGTCGACGCGGTCAAGGAGTTCGACGATCCGTATCCGTACTTCAGGGGCCTGCTCGCGGAGATCGGACTTCCGCACGTGGAGTTGCCCTACGAGCAGCGGCGGCGCAAGAAGGGGAAGACGAAGAACAACCTCTACACCCTCTACGACGTCGCGATGCTCGGCATCACCAATCTCTCGAAGGTGCCGCTCCGCTTCGTGACGATGCTTGGCTTCTTCTGCTCGCTGTTGTGCCTGGCGGTGGGGCTCGCGTATCTGATCTACAAGCTGCTGTTCTGGTCGCGCTTCAACGTCGGCGTGGCGCCGCTGGTCATCGGCCTGTTCTTCCTCGGGTCCGTCCAGCTGTTGTCACTGGGCATCATCGGCGAGTACATCGGGGCGATTCACACGCAGGTGCAGCGGCGGCCGTACGTCGTCGAGCGCGAGCGCATCAACTTCGAATACGAGCCCGGCGAACCGGCCGTCGACGTGAGCGTCGCGTGAGCACGAAGGCGTCGCCAGCGATTCGTACGCGGCCGTGCCCGATCTGCGGGTCGGTGGCGTCGCGAACGCTCTTCCGCCAGTCATTCGAGCGTCTGTCCGGCGTCGAGTTCCTCGCCGGCTACGACGTCGTCGTCTGCGCGAACTGCGGTCTGGCATTCGCGGACGGCATCCCTGGCCAGCAGGTGTTCGATGCGTACTATCGAGACCTCTCGAAGTACGAGTACCAGCACACGGCCGGGAAGGAATCCGACCTCGACGAACGCCGCTTTCGTGACATCGCCACGGAGATTGCCGGGTTCCTCGGCTCACGTGCCGCGAGGATTCTCGAGATCGGGTGCGCGACCGGGCGGCTGCTGTCGCTGCTCCGAGACCAGGGATTCGAGCACGTGGAGGGACTCGATCCATCGCCGGGCTGCGCGCGCGCGGCGATGGACCTGTACAAGATTCCCGTCTCGGCGGGGAGCGTGTTCGGCACGACGCGTCCGGCGACGCCGTTCGATTGCGTGATCCTCATCGGCGTGCTCGAACACATCGAGGATCTGCGCGGTGCCATGAATCATCTGGCGGACCTGGTCGGCCCTGGAGGTCAGATCTACGCGGAAGTGCCCGATGCGGCGCATCTGAGCGGGCGGCCCGACTCCGCGTACCAGGAATTCAGCACCGAGCACATCAACTTCTTTTCCACCGAGTCGCTCGCGAATCTGTTCCGCGTGAGTGGTTTCGAGGTCGTGACGACGGATCGCCGCATCCGGCAGCAGCACGACAACACGACGTATCCGGCGGCGTTCGGCATGTTCCGCAAGACCGGCACACCATCGCCGATCGTGCGCGACGAGATCACGGAACCGGGGCTGCGCCGCTACATCGATGAATCGGCGGGGGTCGAGGCCCGAGTGCGCGACGTGCTCGCGCAGGTCCCGCGAGAACAACCGCTGGTCGTGTGGGGCACGGGCACGCATACGCAGCGGCTGCTGGCGATCGGGGCATTCGACGAGGTGAAGATTTCCGCGTTCGTCGATTCGAACCCGAAGTACCACGGGCGCAGCCTGCACGGCATCCCGGTGATCAGTCCGTCCGCGCTCCGGGGGCGCGAGGAGCCGATCCTGATCTCGACGCGCGGGTTCCAGTCGGAGATCCAGGATCAAATACGCCAGCAGCTGAAGCTCGAGAACCGCATCCTGCTCCTTTATGAGAACGCCTGAACGCGCCGTCGCGTGCCAAGCACCCACAGCGTGGTGACCTCTAACACGACCATCGATCGGATCCTCGCGGATGCCGCGCAGCACGAGTCGTCGCGTGTGTTCGACGCGATCGCGGGCGACCACGCCGGACTCGTCGTTGCGGGCGCCTCTGGTCTGATCGCGGAGCACACGTTGAAGGGGCTTCGGCAGTTAGGCATTCGCCCGCTGGCGCTCGTCGACAACGACCCGGCGCGATGGGGTGAGCGCGACGGCGTTCCGGTCATGTCGCCGAGCGACGCGATCCGCCGGCATCCCGATGCCGCCTACGTCGCCTCGATATTCACGCACACGCCGCTCCGTCGACAGCTCGCGGCGCTGGGCGCCAGCCGCGTCGTTTCCTACGCGGCGCTGTTCCATAAGCATGCCGATGTGTTTTTGCCGTACTTCGCCGTTGACGATCCGCACGCGATCGTCGCCGAGGCGGAGGAGGTCAGGCGTGCCGCGGACGTGTGGGCCGATCGAGAGTCGCGGGATCTCTACACGGCAATCGTCGAATGGTTCGCGCGTCTGAACTCGGACGCGGTGCCGCCGCCGCTGCCTGCCTCCGCGACCTACTTTCCTGACCTGCTCGCGTTACGCGGTGACGAAGTGTTCGTTGATTGCGGCGCGTACGACGGCGACACGGTGCTGTCCTATCTCGACACCTGCGGCGGCCGCTACGAGCGCATCCTCGCGCTCGAGCCTGACCCGGCGACCTATCGCCGCCTCGCGTCGCGCCTCGCGCATGTCGAGCGGGCCGTTCCAATGAACCGCGCCGTAGGTGCGCGCTACGGACGGCTGCGCTTCGTGGCGAGCGGCGGGTTGTCCTCGCACGCCGCGTCGGCGGGGGCGGAAGGGCTCGACTCGTGCGGCGAGACGATCGAGGTCGACGTCGCCGTGCTAGACGACCTGACCCCGCGTCCGACCTACGTGAAGATGGACATCGAAGGGTTCGAGCGCGATGCACTCGAGGGCGCGCGCAAGCTGCTCGAGGCCGGCGACGTCGCGTTTGCGGTGACGCTCTACCACCGCATGCGGGATCTGTGGCAGCTTCCCCTTTTCATCCATGCATGCGCGCCGGAGCTGCGGCTCTTCCTGCGGCACTACGCCGAGGATTGGGCGGAAACGATCTGCTACGCCGTTCCCGGCGATCGGGCGCGGATCGGCGGCGGCCGCCCGTCGCCAGGCGCGTGACGCGTGGCACCCGACGTCCGTGCGCTCGTCGCTGCCCTCGAAGCCGCCATCGGTCCTCCAGAGGAGGGGCTTCCCGAAGACGTCTTTCTGTTCGTGAGCCGCGTCACGCCGCTCGTGAACGTCGACCTGCTCGTCAAGGACGACCGCGGGCGCACGCTGCTCACGTGGCGCGACGACACGTTCTTCGGCGCCGGATGGCACCTGCCGGGCGGCATCATTCGCTACAAGGAGTCCGCGTTGGCGCGCATTCGTGCGTGCGCGCGCGAGGAGCTGGGCGCGGACATCAGCTGCGAGCGTGAGCCGCTGCTCGTCGTCGAGTCGATGGGCTCACACGAGACGCGCGGCCATCACATCTCGCTCCTCTATCGGTGCCATCTGGCAGGCGAGCCCGATCCGGCGAGAGCGGCGCAACCGGATCGTCCGGCAAGCGGCGAGTGGCGCTGGCACGATGGCTGCCCGCCGGATCTTCTCGAGGCGCAGCGCGTCTACGCGCGTTTTCTGTGATGGACGCCAGCGAGGCGGCTGGCGCGAGGCCGGCGCGGCTGTGGCTTGCCGCAGGCATCCTGCTCGCCGCTGTCTTCCTTTTCATCTCGCTGCGCGGCATCGACTGGCGGCAGGTCGGGCGGACGATCGCGTCCGCGGACTGGGGTGGACTTGCCGTCGCCGCGGCGCTGGGCGTCGCGGCGCTCTTCATGCGCGCCCTGCGCTGGCGGGTGCTGCTGCGCGCCGGCGGCGAGGTCGACGTGCCGACCGCGTTCTGGGCGACGGCCGCCGGTTACTTCGGCAACAACTTCCTGCCCGCGCGCGCCGGTGAGCTGGTGCGCACGGTCATGGTGAGCGCGCGCACGACGCTCGATGGCGCGTTCGTGCTGGCGACCGCGCTGTCCGAGCGCGTCGCTGACGCGATTGCGCTCGCGCTGATTACCGGCGCGGTGCTGCTCCTCGTGCCGGCGCCGCCCGGGTGGATCGCCGGCGCGGCACGGACCTTCGGCGTCATCGGTGTTGCCGGGGCCGCAATGCTCACGTTCCTGCCGCTGCTCGAATCCCCGGTGCGCGGCGTGATGATGCGCGCACCGCTCCCGCACACGCTGCGGCCGCGGCTCGTCGCCGGCGTAGAGCAGGGCCTGCGCGGCCTGCGCGCCTTTCACAGCGTCACGCGTCTCTCGGGATTCCTCGGGCTCACGATCGCGATCTGGTGCGTCGATGCCTACGCGACCGTGCTGGCCGCATCAGCGCTCGGGTTCGGCATGCCGCTGACGGTCGCGTTCCTGCTCATCGCGGCGCTCGGGGTCGGCACGGCGCTCCCTTCGACGCCCGGATATGTCGGCATCTACCAGTTCGTCGCCGTCACCGTGCTCACACCGTTCGGGTTCAGCCGCACCGACGCCATCGCCTTCATCCTCGTCGTGCAGGCGCTCACGTACGTCGTGATTGGATTCTGGGGCGCCCTCGCCCTCTGGCGCTACCGGCGTTCACGCCGCGCGGCGTAGGCGGCCGCGCCCGCCCACGCCAGCAGCGTCGCGAATGCGGCGAGAGAGATCGTCAGGCCGCGGACGAGGCCAGGCGGTTCATAGACGAACGTCACATCGTGGCGTCCCGCGCTCACCGGCACCGCGCGCACCGAGATGTTGGCTCTGTAAATCGGGGCCTCGCGTCCGTCGACGCGCGCCCTCCAGCCTGGGTAGAACGTGTCGGCGAGGAGCAAAAAGCCGTCCGACGGCGCGTCCACGGTCACGTCCACGTGACGCGCGTCCTCGGTGACGATGGCGGCCCCTCCTTGGCGCGACGATGTGCCCGCGACATCAGCGGCAATCGGCCGCACCGTCGGCGGCGCATCGATCAACACCACCTCGCGATTCGGATCGAACGCCGGATCGAGCAGCCGCGTCGCCGCGTGATGTTCGTTCGGGACGAGCGTCGCGCCCGCGACGAAGCGTGCCCGTGACGCGCCGTCGATGCGATAGACGTAGGCGCTGCCGTCGTGGCTGACGAAGGGGAGGGACGTGCCGGCCTGCGGATACGGCGTCAACAGGTGCGTGACGCCGAACGCCGCCAGCACGCGCGTGATCGACGGGTGGACGGTGAGGACGCCGTTTACGTAATCGATCGCCGTGAGGCGCCACATCAACAGGCCTTCGCGGTTGTGATCGCCCCAGGTGTCGACGTACCACTGCGCCGCGATGCCGGCATAGCAGTCAGCCGACGGCGTATTCCAGAACCCGCCGCCGATGTTCGGCTGCAGGACGTCGCGCAGCTCGAAGTAGGGGTCGACGTTCGCCCAGCCGCGCGCCTGCAGAAACGCGCGCCGGTGCAGCTCGCGGTGCCGCGGCGTGAACGTGCGCGGCTGCGGCACATCGGCGTGCACGACGCCGACCGACGCCGGCGCGGCGAGCCAGGACGAGGCCGGCACCATCGGATTCTGCCGCGGCTGATGGACCAAGAGATCGAGAGCCGTGCCCGCACAGATTCCAAACACGATCGCCATCGCCATCCGCGCGCGCACACGCCAGCGCCGCTGAAGGTCGTCGGCGAGACGCGTCAAGCCGATCGCCGCGAGCAGCGCGAGCCCGAGCTCCACGACGATCAGGAACCGCGTCGGAAACCGGAACAGCTTCATGCCCGGCACGATCAGGTAGACCAGGTGAAAGACGGGCGTGGCGGGACCGAGCACGATCAGATAGGCGAGCAGCGTCATGGCGATCGTGAACGTGATCACCGGCCGCCGTCGATCGCGCACCGCGCCGTACAACGCGAGGAAGATCGTCGCCACCCCGACGTAGCCGTAGTCTTCCCAGAAGAACGGCGGACCGACGTAGGTATGGTTCGAGATGTCGCCGTTCGCGTACGGCAGCAGAAACATGATGGCGTTGTGCGGCCAGTAAGCGAGGCGCGACGCCCACTCCCACCCTAGCGACTCGGCGCGATCGGACACGTTCCCGAGCTGCGACAGCGGCAGCATCACGATCGCGCTCGCTGCCGCACCGAGCGCGGCCGCGAATCCTGCGCCGCCGAGCATCATCAATGCGGCCCGCGAGCCCACGCATCGACGCACCGCGACGGCCTTGAAGAGCGCGAACGACGCATACACGAGCGCGCAGATGTAGGCCGACTGCGGAAAGCCGCTCAGCGCCTGCTCGGCGAAGACGAGGCCGAAGCACGCAAACAGCAGCGCGCGTCGCGCCGGCGTGCGCGCCCATTCGCCCCGCTCGAGAGCTTCTCCGTGTTCATCCGTGTCGATCGGTGGTGGATTCATCCGTGGTGGATCCATCCGTGGCGGATCGTTGGCGTCGCCGGCAACGGACGAACCGAATGCACGATCGAGGAGCCCGAGTCCAAGCGGCAGCCACACGACCGTGGACACGATCGCCAGGTGTTTGAGCTGACAGGCGATATAGCCGGAGAGCGCGAAGGCGAGGCCCGCGAGCACCGCGCCGGTGCGATTGGATCCGAAGCGCCGCGCGAGCCCGTAGGTGCCGTGTGCGGCGACGAGCAGCAGCACGAT
>JBKPRU010000203.1:0-9506 GCA_046734675.1 Acidobacteriota bacterium | reverse complement strand
TTACAAGTGTGTCGCTGCGCATGTCGCGCGTAGCGTGGGGGCGGCGGACGCCGCCCCCACTGCACGCTACTTCTGCAGCGATTTGAGGTACTCAGACAGGGCCTCGATATCCGCAGCAGAGAGCTGCGACGTCCTGCCGTGCGTGTCCTTGATCACCCGGATGTGATTCGTCGCCAGCGCCGGATTGATCTGCCCACCCGTCACCAGCGGCACGAGATTGTTGGAGCCGAGCCGATCGACCTGCAGACGTCCTTCGGGATACGCGTTGGTCTGCTGCGGCGCCGGCTGCAGAGGGGCCGGCGGATCGAGACTCACCAGGATCGGCCCCTTGCCATCTCCCGCGAGTGCTCCGGTGCTGTCGGCCACCGTGATCGGGACTTCCACCGGCAGCACCACACGCGGTCCGCCAAGGAAATCGTGCGCCGTCGCGCGATTCGCGTCGTCACGCACCGTGCGGAAATTGAACCCGCGCTCCCCCGGTTGCAGCAGCGGGGAATCAGGTGCGAGCAGGATCTCGCGGATGCTGTGTGCGAGACCGTGATTCAGCCAGCGCGGCACGCTGTCCCAGAACGCCCGCAGGTGCTTGGTGTTCCGGCTGCTGATGTTCTGCCGTCCGCCAAGGTCCTGCGGTGGATTGAACTCCTTGAAGAAGTAGTCGTTGTCGAGTCGTGTGAACGGTCCTTCGTTGCTGACCGTCGTCTCGGCAATCACCCCGGGCTCGTGGATGTTGAAGTCCTGGAAACTGTCATCGACGGACCCGTTCGTGACGACGTTGCCGTTGTGATGGCAACTCGCGCAGCCGGCCCCGCCGCTGTTGACTTCAGCGGTGAAGAGGAACTTGCCGCGTGCGACGCGGGTCGCGTCCGCGGCCGGCGGGAATTGCCGCAGCGGGTTGGGCATCAATCGCGTTTCGTTCTGACTCCACAGAATCTGTGCGAACGCCATGTCGTAGAACCCGATCGAGAAGGCATCGCCACTCAATTCCGGACGATTGATCGCGCGCGAGTTCTCCGCGGTCTTCTGCTGGACGAACGCGTCACGCGCCCTCAGTCGATCGGCGAGGGTCGCCTGCGGGAAGAGCGTCGTCCGGCGCTCGGCCACCACCAGCTCGCCGTTACAGGACGAGGCGTACGAGTTCATGTCGGAGCTCAGCCCCTCGAACCACTCCGGCCAGTTGTCGGAGATGTCCTTGTTCTGCGGCACCGCCTTCGGGCCGCCAATCGCGTTGCCGCCGACGTTCCAGGCGCCGCCGTCATGACGGCTCTGCCAGTGACAGTGTCCGCACGACTTCTGTCCATCGTCCGAGTACGACTGCGTGAACAGCCAGCGGAGGCCGACTTCCTCGTGCGTGGCGAACAGATGATCGCCGTTCCCGCCCTTGACGGGATCCGGCGTGCTGTCGGTCACGCCGACAGCGATATGCTCCTGACGTGTGAGGGCCCCATTTGCCCCGACGCCCAGGAACGACACATCTTCGGTCTGCATGTTCGCGACATACACCGTCTGCCCGTCCGGTGAGACGGCGATCCCCTGCGGCGTGATGCCGCCGGTGAATTCGAGGCCCACGTGTTTCAGGAGCTTCGAGGGATCCCCCTCGGCTGCCGCCTGATCGATCGAGAACACCTCGACCTTGTCCGAGTGCAGCTGGCTGACGAACAGCAGGTTGCCACGAATCGTCATCTGCTCGGCGCCGCTGCCCCGGATGATCTTCTGTGCCGGCGTGTGATCGCCCAGATCGATGGTCTGGCCCGGGACCGCCAGCATCGACTGATCGCGCTCGAAGTCAACATAGCGGTGCACGAACCGGTTGGTGTTCGTGTCGAACACGTTCAGCTCGGTGCCGATGTCGTCGAACGTGGTGGCGCGCGTCGCATCGGTCATCACCGGCGTGTACCCGAGCGGCGTGCCGTCGTTCCTGATGATGGTGCCGCCCGCGTTCTTCGGCAGGCCGTGGCCCGACTCGGGTTCGTTGAGACGAGTGTTCGTCTCGTGACCCGACACGATGCCCCAGTGACCCGTGATCTTCACGTCGGTCGACAGCCCGCCGACCGGCATCGTGGCGACGAGCGTGTTCGCGTCACCCACGATATTGATCACGCCGATCGTGTGGCCGAGCGTGTTGGCGACGAACAGCTTCGTCCCGTCCGCGCTGATCGCGAGGTCGCGCGGGTTCGTTCGATCGAGCTCGGTTGCTCCGGACGGCGTCTCGGAGATCTGCGTGAAGGTCGGTCCGGGCGCGATCGCGAATGCCCGCACTTCGTCCTTGAAGCGATCGGTCGTGTACAACCGGGTGCCGTCCGCGTTGAAGACGAGGTCCTCGCCATAGAAGTCGGTCCCGAAGGTACCCATCACCGCGTCGGTCGACGTGTCGATGACCGTCGCGAAGTTCGCATACTCGTTCAGGACGACGAGATACGGATGCGGCGCGATCTTCGGGTTCACCGGCGAGACGGCGAGCCCCAGCGGGCGCGTGCCTCGCGTCTGGCCGGCGGGACGCAAGTCCACCCAGCGCGTGACGCGGCGGAGCGCCGTGTCGACAACCGCGACTCGCCAATCCGGGTAACCTTCGCGCCCCGGCAGCGAGACGTACAACTTGGCCCCGTCCGGTGTCAGCGCCACCGAGTTGGGCCAGCTTCGCATCGGCTGCTTGACGTGCGGCCAGTGCTGACCGCCGCTCGTCACGACAGGATTATTCGGATCGATTCGCACCGAGGGACTCGGGCGCCCATCAAAGTAACCCACGCCGAACATGATCTTCGTGAATCGCTGCACGCCGGCGCGTTCACCTGCCGCTTCTGCGCCCACCAGATTGCGCGGCCCGACGAAACCGGGGCCCGTGATGATCGACCCGTCGGGTTTTGTTTTGACGGCGCCCGTGAAGAATCGCAGGTTGAACGGCGCCTCGGGGAGGGCCGCCGCCAACACGCGAGCGTCGAATGCGGGCCCAAGCACCACACCCCCTTGCGCACGTACTTGCGTCGTTCGAGCTACTCCGACCAGGACAAGGACGAGGGTCGCGGTCGCCAGCACGACGCGACGGTAACGTACAGTCATCAGCTCTCTCCGATCAGTGGGGGACCGCGTAAGGCGCGACCCGCGCAACTTACGAACCATTCGAGCTGTTCTGGGATTTCCTCGGAGAAATGCGCTAAAAGCAGGCATTTGCCCTGAAATAAAGTGACGCGGTGCGGTACAGAGGCGTGTAAAACGCACGCGGATCAGAGGCCTGCGGAGAGGCGATAGGTGACGGATGGGGTGAGGTAAATTTACCGCGATTTGTCAGCGCGGGCGCGGATGCTGCAGCCGTTCAGATGATCGTTGACGAGGCCCATCGCCTGCATGAACGCGTACATCGTCGTCGGCCCGACGAACGTCCACCCGCGCTTGCGCAAGTCCTTCGACAGCGCCGTCGACTCCGGCGTCTGCGCCATGCCGCGCAGCACCGCCCACGTGAGTGTTCTCGGACGCGTCCGCCGATCCGGCTCGAAGCGCCAGACATAGTCGGCGAGCGATCCACATTCGTCGACGAGATCGCCGCAGCGCTTCGCGTTGTTGATCGTGCTCTCGATCTTTCCGCGATGCCGGACGATGCCCGCGTCGTTGAGCAGACGCGTGACATCGCGCGCCGTGAACCGCGCGACGCGCTCGAAATCGAAGTTCGCGAACGCGCGCCTGAAGTTCTCGCGCTTGCGAAGGATCGTCAGCCAGCTGAGACCGCTCTGAAATCCTTCGAGCGAGATCTTCTCGAAGAGCCGCCGATCGTCGCGGACCGGGAACCCCCATTCGGCGTCGTGATACGCCACGTACTCGTCGGCTGCGCGACACCACGCACATCGCGTCACGCCGTCGGTTCCCTTCCACAGTCCTTCGGCAGGCATTTCCGTTATGCAGGCTCTTTCAGGCGCGGGTGCGCGATAGGGCGCACCTTCAGGTGCGCCTCCACGACGACGACGGCGCCTCTAAAGAGGCGCCCTACCGTCAGCTCGCGGCGCTGCCATAGTGGGCGGTAGGGCGCACCTTCAGGTGCGCCTCCATGACGACGACGGCGCCCCTAAAGAGGCGCCCTACCGTCAGCCCTCGCGGCGCTGCCATAGTGGGCGGTAGGGCGCACCTTCAGGTGCGCCTCCACGACGACGACGGCGCCCCTAAAGAGGCGCCCTACCGTCAGCCTCGCGGCGCTGCCATAGTGGGCGGTAGGGCGCACCTTCAGGTGCGCCTCCACGAGGAAACGTACAAGAGAAAGGCCGGCGGATCTTCCGCCGGCCTTGTCGATCCCTGAGTCCTGAGCCGTGGACCCGTGCCGCGCGTCAGCGCAGGGTAAACGTCAACTCCACATTCACGATGACCGGCACCGGCTGGCCTTTCAGCATGCCCGGCTGGAAGCGCCACTGCTTCACCGCCTTGATCGCTTCCTGGTCGAGACCGAACGTCTGATCGAGTGAGCGCGTGATGCGCACGCGGCCGACCGATCCATCGGGCATGACGACGGCTTCCATTTCGACGACGCCCTGCAGCTTCGCGCGCATCGCATCGCCGGTGTAGTTCGGCTTCACTTCGCGGATAAGGACCGGCGTCGTGACGCCGTTGCCCGGGTGGTATTCCCCACCGCCGAACCCGCCGCCGGTACCCTGGCCCAGGCCGGAACCGGATCCGGTTCCAATGCCGGTGCCGTTGCCGCCGCCCGCGCCCGTTCCGGTGCCGTTGCCCATCGACGTCGTGTCGACCGACGACGGCATGTTGGAGAGGACGCCCGGCAGCTGCTGGACGCCTGCCGTGATGCTGGCCGCGGGAATGGTCGGCGACGGTACCGGCGGAGGCGGAACGTCCTTCGGCTTCTCGAGCGGCTTCACTTCAGGCGGTTTGGTTACGGGAACCGTCTGCTTTTCCTTTCCCGGTAATTCGATCTTGCGCGGCGGCTCCGGCATCTTGTTGCCGCCACCGCCACCGCCGCCGCCGGGCCCCGGCACGCTCAGCCAGGTGAGGTCGAATTTCTCTTCGACATGCTGCGCAATGGTCTTATCGCCGACCGACACACGTGTGGCGATGAAGATCAACACGGCGACGACCAGGAGCGGCAGAGCGGATCCGCCCGTGGCGACCCGCCACTGGCTCTTCAGCTGAGTGGGGGCCGGCATTTCGCCGACGAGTAAGTGTGCGTTTGGGCTGGCGCCCTGATACTTGCCTTCGGGCATGCCGACGACTGCCATTGTCACAGACCGGCTCCAGAACTGCAATATCGGTGCTAGGACGTCGGGCGGAAAGTCGAGTCTTATGAAGCTGAAAAACGTCCCCGTCTTAGGACGCGAGGCGTCAGCCTTTGGTCGCACCGCCAGCCGACCCAGCCCGAAGGGCCGGACAATCCCCAGCCGGCCGTGGGCCGTGTCGTCACTCGCGCCAGGGGACGACGTGCAGGTCGCGGCCGCCGGAGGCTGCGAGCGTGGCCCGCACCTGTTCAGGATCGCCGTGCACGTGAACGCCAATCAGAATAGCGCCGCGCTCGACTTCGGCTTCGAGCGCGTCGGCACGTCCGCGATCGACGCCCGCGTCGGCGAGCGCCGACGCCAACCCGCCGGCGACATGCCCGGCGGCCTCGCCAAGCCCTGCCGACAGCGGGCCGGCGGCGACGATCGGTCCAACGCCCGGCAGCACGAAGGCAATCGCGGCGAGCACGAGGCCGCTCCACTCCCCCAAACGCGCGGCGGGACGCGAGTCCTCGACTTCTGCGCCCGGCGTCGCTTCCAGATCGCGCGCCAGCACGCCCTCCTCGTCGTGATTGCGGGCGATGATCGAAATCTGCTCGCGGGTGATGCCGTTCGCGTGCAACGCGCGTGCGGCGGCACCCACGTCGGCGGGGCGATCGAAAACTCCGAGGACCAGTGGATGATTCATGCGAGTGGCCACTATTCTAGATCCACCGAAACAGAGAAAAGGACACCGAAGCAAACGTGACTGCATACGATGCCGTGGTGATTGGCGCGGGCCCGGCGGGCTCGATCGCGGCGCGTGACCTCGCGGGCGCCGGCGCACGCGTCGCGCTCGTCGACGGCAGCCATCCGCGCGAGAAATGTTGCGGCGGCGGGGTCACGGGGCGCGCGCTCGCGCTTGGCCCACGGATTCAGACCAACGGATACGCGGGTGGTGGCTGCAGGATTCGATCGGCGGTCTTCGAGGTCGCCGACAGATCCAGCACGGATATACACGGATGTACACGGAGGGTGCGGGTCCCGATCGATTCACGCGACGCGCTGACGGTGTTTTCGCGCGCGCGCTTCGACGCTGCCCTTCTCGCCGAGGCAGTCGCGGCGGGAGCGACGCACGTCAAGGCGCGCGCTCGCGCGATCCACGGACGCGGCGGCGCGTGGACGGTGGCATGCGGGCCCGACACGGTGCGTGCCGCGTGGCTTGTCGGCGCGGATGGTCCGTCAGGGATCGTGCGGAAGCACGTGTTCCGCGCGTTCGATCGGTCGCAGTTGTCGATTGCCGCGGGATCGTTCGTCGACGGTGTGGCCGCTGACGAAGTGGTCATCCGATTCGTCGATGATCCGCGCGGGTATCTGTGGTCGTTCCCGCGTCCCGGCCATCTCGCCGTCGGCACCTGCGCGCAGGCGGACGCGAGCACCAGCGCGGCGCTTCACCGCGTCACCGACGAATGGCTGGAGCGCTACCCTGCTGCCGCCGCGCGCCCGCGCCGCCGCTACGCCTGGCCGATCCCGTCGCTCTCGTCGCGCGATCTCGATCGCGAGCACCCGTCGGGCGCTGGATGGATGCTGCTCGGCGATGCGGCGGGACTCGTAGATCCGATCACACGCGAGGGCATCTTCTTCGCGATGCGCTCGGGCCAGCTCGCGGCCGACGCGCTGGGCGGCGCGGACGCGGCGTCGGTCTACGCGGCCGCGGTCGGCGACGAGCTCCACGCGGAGCTCCGCCGCGCCGCGGATCTCAAGGCGGCGTTCTTCCGGCCGCAGTTCACGCGCCTTCTCGTGCACGCGCTGGATCGCAGCGCCGCAATTCGCGGCGTGATGATCGACTTGATTGCCGGCCGTCAGCCTTACGCCGGGCTGAAGCGGCGGCTGCTCGGCACGCTGGAACTCGGACTCATGGCAAAGCTGTTCGTACTACGACGGGATCGCCGCGCCGAAGCACGCCCGGCGTAACGACGCGGCAATAGACGCGGCTCCATCCCGGCCGGCGCCGCTGATCGATGCGCCGGCTGTCGCCATCGAGGAATGACGGCTGGATATTGCGGCACGGACTCGCATAGCCGGTCACTTCGACCTCGATCTCGGCCAGCGAGAGCCGCACGCCCGGCACGAGCTGCGGCCACGGGAGGCCCGAGATTGTGACGTTCTCGCCGGTGCTGCCGGGATCGATCGGATGCCCCTCGGCGCGCAGCGCGTCGATGAGATCCATCGAATAGAGACACAGCGCTCGATCCGGACCACCGTGAAACTTGCGGTTCCGCTGCACGTCGCCGGCGATGCCGAGCGGACCCACGTCGGCCGTCTCCACCGGACGTTTGGGCACACCGCCGCTCGAGATGTTGAGGGAGACGATGCGCGCGGTCATCGTGCGAGATAGCCGTCGCGCGCCCGGACCGTCACGTCAGGCCGGCGCACGCGCACGGCAATCGATCGCCACTGCTCCTCGCCGGCGACAATCGGGCGCGACGGCGTGTAGCCGAGCAAGTACTGGTGCCGCAGCTCATTGGCGACGGTCTGCATCGTCTCGGTGAGCTGCTTCGCGTCGCGCGGCTGGAACGATCGACCGCCGGTCAGCGACGCGAGCTCCGCGAAGAGCGCGGGCCGGGTGCGGCCGAGCGCCACGGGATACACCATCACGTCGGCGTGGCGCGCACGCGCGAGCGCCTCGGACGCCGATGCCTTGCTGTAGCGATCGCTGCCGCCCGAGAGCAGGATCAGCGCACGGCGTCCCTTGGCCGATTGAATCGCGTCGATCGACGCGATGATGGCGTCGTGCAGTCCCGTCGTGCCCCACGGCTGCAGCGCCGCGAGCGCGCGCTGCTGCTCGTTGCGATCGGTCGACAGCGGCGCGACCGTGTCGATCTCGGAGCCGACGGCCATCACCATCGCCTGGTCATCGGGTCGCAACGCCGCCAGGAACGTCCGGGCCGCATCGCGCGCCTGATCGAGCCGCGGACCTTTCATGCTGAAGCTGCGGTCCACCGCGATCGCGACCGAGAGCGGGAAGTCCCCTTCGGTGAAGGCCGACAGGGTCTGCGCCTGGCCGTCTTCCAGAACGGTGAAATCGTCGCGCGTCAGCCCGGCCACCGGCTGACCCGACCCGTCCACCACGGCCGCATACACCTCGACGACGTTGACTCCCGAGGAAAACTGCCCGGCTGCCGGCGAATAGCCGCCCCACCAGACGGCGGCGGCGACCGCTGCCGCGGCCGCGACGGCTCTGAGCCGTTCGGCCGCGGAAGTGGTAGAATCAACGGGCCTCCGTGAAGCGAAAGGGAACGTCATGCTGGGCCGTGTTGGACTGCCGGAACTCATCATCTGTCTCTTGATCGTCATCCTGATCTTCGGTGCGAACCGACTGCCGGAGCTCGGACGCGGCATCGGCAAGGGTATTCGCAACTTCAAGGATGCCACCCGCGACGGCGAGAACGATCGCACCTGACCGGGTCGCACCACTGACTCAAAGGATCACGCGGGTGTCACCGACGCGCCGCGTGACCCGCTCCCGATCCAGCCACTCCAGCAGCGGAATCGCGTATTTGCGCGAGATCCCGTAGCGCTCCTTGAAGGCCGCGACATCCACGCGCGCGGCCGGGCCGCTCGCCTTCATCTGCATCACATCGTGTTTCAGCCCGGCGAGCGCGTCGGCGTGAAACAGCAGCGTATCGAGCTTGACCAGACGTTTCTGGCGCTGCAGGTGCCGCGCGACGCGATCGGCTACTGACGCGGGCACGCCGGCGGCGGCCGCGGCGGACGCGAGATCCGGCGGCGCGAGCCGCGCCTCGGCGAACGCGCGGTCGAGCACCGACTGCGCGTGTGCTTCCTCCGGCGACAGCGACGTGCCCCGGCCCGGGATCGCGAGACGGTCCCGCAGGACCAGCTTCCCGGCGTTTCCCAACCGCGCGAGCACCTCGTCGAACAGTTCCGGCGCGGCACGGCCGAAGACACGGCCGCGCGCTTCCTCGCGCGGCCACCCCTCCGACATCGGGTCGACGCGATGATGCTCCTCGACGCCCGCCACCAGCCGCGTCTCGAGCGCATGGACGAGGGCGGCGTGGAACAGCCGTGCGCCGATGCGCACGGCGAGGCCGCGCTCCGCCAAGGCAGCTGCAATCGCGGTCGCCTCCGCGAGCGTCATGCCGGCGCGGCGCGCGGCCTCGGCGAGCGACAGCCCCATGCCCGCGCGCTCCTCGACGAACGTGCGCACCGCGTCTGTGGCTGTCGCGTTCAGCCGCGCGAATCGCGCGCGCGCGGCCGCGGTTCGAATCGCGGTGCGCGACGGCAGCGGGTCGAGCACGCGCGCGC
>JBKPRU010000202.1:0-8470 GCA_046734675.1 Acidobacteriota bacterium | reverse complement strand
GCCAGAAATGGTTCTCGCCGCTCGAGAGCCACACGGTGATGTCGGTATTCGGATCGGCATCCCCCGCAACGAGTCCGAGAATGCTGGCGTCGTAGTCGCGCGCGTTCCGCACGCGGTCGATCACCGCGCGCGAATCGAGCGGCACGATCGTCACCTTGATGCCGAGCTGTGCCAGATCGTTTTGAATCAGCGTCGCCATCTGTCCACGCGCAGCGCTGGTCGCCTGGACGAGGATCGAGAATTCGACGGGCGTGCTGCCGCGGTCGACCAGCGCACCGTCGCCGCGCCACGAGAACCCGGCGCCCTTCAACATCCCGCGTGCCCGCTCGACCGAATGCGCGGGGCGCTGCAGCGACGGGTTGTACCAGGTCGCGTTCGCCTTCGTGACGGGACCCCACAACGGCTCGCCGCGCCCGCGAAACACGAGCTTCACGATCGCCTCTCGATCGATCGCGGAGGAGACCGCGTGGCGGAACGCTTCGTTCTTGAACCATGCCTGCCGCGCCGCGACCGGCGACCCTTGCGGCAGATCGTTCAGGTTGAAGAAGAGAAAGTTGTATTCGAGGCTTGGTCCGCCGTCGACGGCCTGAAAGGTGTTGCCGGCCGGCAGCGACGAGAATTGTTCAGCGGACAGGCGACTCATGACGTCGATCTCGCCCGACTTGAACCGCAGGAACTCCGCGTCGGCGCTGCCAATCGTCAGGTAGACGATCTGATCGAGATACGGCAGCGCGCCGCCGTCCCCGTCGCGCTTCCAGTAATACGGATTCCGCTCGAGGACGACCCGCTGCCCGGCCGCATGCTCGCGGAGGCGGAAGGGACCCATGCCGACGATCGATTCGGGAGAGGCATCGACGCCCCACGTCCGTGCGAGCGTGCCGTCCGCGTATGCTTTTCCGAGCACGTGCTCGGGCAGCACCGCGAAGCTGTCGAACATCCGTTCGCCCACCGCGTAGGGTTCGGCGAGCCGCACGACAAACGTCGTGTCGTCCTTCTTCGAGACTTGGATTGGCTTGCCGCCGACCATGAGCAGGTCGCGCTGCGGCGCGTGCACGCGCTCGTCGAGATACACGCGGAACGAAAACAGCACGTCGTCGGCCGTGCATGGATGACCGTCGGAGAACTTGAGCCCGGGGCGCAGTTTCAGCGTGTACTCGAGTCCGTCCTTCGACACGGACCACGAGGAGGCGAGCGACGGTTCTGTCTTGAGGGTGCGGCGATTGATGTGGACGAGGTCGGCGAACAGACGATCCAGGACCGCCTTCGTGGGCGCGTCGGCCGCAAAGATTGGATTGAAGGTGCTGGGCGGCGTGCGTTCCGCGATGACCAGCCGGCCGCCTCGCACGCCGCGCGCAGGCTGTGCGGCGCGCTCGGCCGATCCACCGGTCAGCCACACGAGCAGCATCAGGGCGGCGCATCCGGCGCGAACCACCGTGGTGCGCCACGCACCCGTGGAAACCGGCATTGTGTTGTCTCTATTGGCGCGGAACGAGGGGGCCCGATCGCAGCGTCCGCGCGAGGGAGTAGTAAATAACACAAACGCCGATTAGTCCAGCCGCCGGGAGCAGGAGCCACCACGCACCGGTCGCCACCTGCGGCCGTTGCGCGCTGGCCAGCAGGCTGCCCCACGTCGGGGCCGGTTCGGGGACGCCGAGGCCGAACAGCGACAGCGTCGTTTCGGCGAGGATGAACTGCGGGAGGAGCTGAAGCGCCAGCGGCACGAGAACGATCGGGAGCTGCGGCAGCAGATGCCTTCTGACGATGTACGCGGTCGAGGCCCCCGCGGTCCGTGCCGCCGCAATGTAATCGGCGCCGCGAATGGTGGCGACGACTGCCCGCACCAGCCGCGCCGGGCGTGCCCACCCGATCGCTCCGAGCAGCAGCATCACGGCGAGGATTGCCTGCGCGGGCGACATCGCCAGCGGCAGCGCCGCGCGGACCGCGAGCAGCATGTAGAGCCACGGCAGCGCGAGCACGAGCTCGATCGCCCCGGAGACGACCGCATCGGCCGCGCGGCTGCCGTATCCAGCGAGCGATCCAAGCAGCACGCCGATGACGAGCGCCATCCCGAGCGCGCCGAAGGCGGCGGCGAGCGACACGCGCGCGCCGACGATCGCGCGCGACAGGACGTCCCGGCCGAATTCGTCCGTGCCGAGGAAGAAGACGTGGCCGGGCTCGTCGACGCCGACGAGGTGCAGGCGTTCTCTGGTGAGGAACCCGACGCGAGCCGATCGGCCGACGAACGCGCGGAGCGGGTAGGTCGCCGAGCAGTCTTCGACATAGCGGAATGCTGCGTCGGGCGCCGCCGCCGTCGCGCAGACGAACGGCGTCAGGTGCCATCGTCCGCTCGCGTCGACGAGGTGCAGCCGCGTCGGCGGGGCGAACGCGAGCTCGCGATGCTGTTCGGCGGGATCGTAGGTCGCAATCCAAGGCGCGGCGAGCAGGACCGCATGCACCGCGATTGCGACGGCCAGCACGATCCGCCTGGCGCCGCTCATTCAGCGACCCGCGCGCGAGGATCGGTGGCGTAGAGGAACACGTCTCCGAGAGCGTTGCCGGCAATCAACACCGCCGTCGACACGATCGTCGCGCCGACGATGACGTATTGGTCGCGCGATCCGACCGCGTCGAGGAGCAGGCTCCCCATGCCCGGCCATCCGACCAGCGCCTCGACGACGAGCGACGCGCTCAGGAGCGTGCCAAGCGAGAGACCGGCGAGCGCCGCAAGCGGCGCGGCGGCGAGCCGCAGCGCGTGGCGCACGATCATTCGACGGCGAGGCACGCCGCGCGCGGCGAGCGCCGTTGCCAGCGGCGGCGGCATGCCGTCGGCCAGCGCGTGCCGCACGTGCTGCAGCAGGCCCGGCATGATCGAGACGATGAGAATGAGGACCGGGATCGTCATGTGCCGCGCGAGATCGAGCAACGCGGCGGCGGCACCCGAAGCGGGAGCCACCGAAGCCATGCCGCCCGCCGGCAGCCATCCGGTCTGCGCGGCGACCGACAGCAGGACGAGCGCGATCAGTACGTCCGGGACGGCGAGCAGCGCCGCCGCGATCGTGCCCGCGACGCGGTCGGGCCACGGACGCCTGGCAACCGCCGTGGCCAGGCCGACGCCCAGCGCGATCGCCCACGCGAGCGCGAGCGCCGTGACGGTCAGCACCAGCGTGTTGGCCGCGCGTTGCCACAACAGCCGTTCGACCGGCACGCGATACTGCAGCGAGTAGCCGAAGTGGCCGCGCAGCGCCGCAGCCACCCAGCGCGCGTAGCGCGTCGGGAGCGGGGCATCGAGGCCATATTCCGCGCGGATCGCCGCGACCGCTTCGGGACTGATTTGACGATTGAGGCGGAGCTCGTCGAAGAAGTCGCCGGGCGCGGCTTCGAGCAGAACGAAACTCAGAAGCGAGACGCCAAAGAGGAGGACCGCGGCGCGAATCGCGCGTTCGAGAAGGAGACGCACGGATGGGATGGAGCGGTCGTCGTTATACGACGCCCATCCCTCGCGGTCAACAGGAAATGCGGCGGCTTACGCGGCGGCTTTGTGAAGCCGTTCGAGGGCGGCGTCCAGCACGGGATCGCCGGCGGGGGGCGCCTCGCCGATCTCGACCGCCTCGGGCTCGTCGACCGCGACGTCCGGGTTGAGGCCCTTGCCCTGGATCGCCTTGCCGTCAGGCGTGAGATAGCGCGCGTACGTGAGCCAGAGACCGCGGCCGTCCGGCAGGCGTACCAGCTTTTGCACGCCCGCGCGTCCGAGCGTGCGCTCGCCGACGAGCTCCGCGCGGCTGTTGCCGTCGAGCGCCGCCGCGAAGACTTCCGCCGCGCCGGACGTGCCGGTGGTCACCAGCACCGAGGCCGGCAGGGCGATCGCGCCGTCCCCGTCCCGCGCGGTGATGGTTTCACGCGCGGACTTGTCGTCGCGCCCCGCCTTGACCGTCAGCGTCCCCGACTTCACGAAGAGGCGCGCAGCCTCCACGCCGTTTTCGAGCGGACCTTCCGCAGTGCGGCGGACGTCGATCACCAGGTACTTGGCGCCGCTCTTTTGGAGCTCCGCGGTCTGCGCACGCAGCCGTGAGACGACGTCGCCGGTGAACGAGCCGACGCGGAGGTAGCCGACGTCGGTCCCAATCAGGCGGCCCGACACCATGGCGGTGGTCGGCGCCTTCTCGCGTACCAGCTCGATCTGGTGCGGCTCCGCGGCATTGCCGCGAATCACCGTCAGCGCGACCTTCGAGCCGGGCGCGCCGCGCAGCATGCGCATCCCTTCGAACACCGACAGGTCGCGCGTCGGCTTGCTGTCGATGGCGCGGACGTAGTCACCCGTCTGCAGGCCCGCCTTTGCCGCCGGCGAGCCATCGCGCGTCGCGATGACGCGCAGGTAGTACTGGCGCGTCAGCTCCAGGCCGACATCGCCCGGCGCGGCGGTCGCGGCGCCGCCCGCTTCGGCGAGCTTCACGAGCTTCGAATCGAGGTACGCGCTGTCGGGGTCGAGGCCGTCGGCGAGGCCGCGCATCGCGCCGTCCATGACGCGATCGACCTTCACCTCCTCGACGTAGTTGTTCATGATCAACGACACGACGTCCTCGAACACCCGCAGGTGCTGGAGCTTTTCGTCGCCCGTCGATGCACGTCCGAGCAGGCCGCCGAGCACGACAAACGCCAGAACCGGCGTCGAGATCAGGAGCACGGAGAGACGGGTCTTCGTCGTCATCGTTTCAGCCATTGTAAAGGATCGACCGGCTTACCGTCGACGCGGAGCTCGAAATAGAGGGCCGGATTGCCGGCGGGATTGCGGCCGGCCAGCCCGACGGTGGTCGAGGGGTCGACGCGCTCGCCCTTGGCCACCGACAGGCTGTCGAGGTGCCCGTAGAGCGAGTACGACTTGTCCCCGTGATCGACGATGACAAGGTTGCCGTAGCCGCTGAACTGATCCGCGTAGGCGACCGTGCCTTCGTGGACGGCGTGGACCGCTTCACCCTCTGGAAGCGACAGCTCGACCCCGGTGCGCCCCTGTTGGCCATAGCGCTTCGTCAGCACACCCTCGGCCGGCCACGGCAGGGCGCCCTGGAACGGGCGAAGCGGCAGCCCGACGGCAGTCGCCGATCGGCCCGCGGCTATCTGGCCGATTGACGTCTGGAGCTTCTGCTGCGCGACCTGGAGCTCGCCGGCGAGCTGGGCGTTGAGGTCACGCCGCGCATCGATCTGGTTCACGAGCTGGGTGCGCGCGGCGACGGCTCGTTCGACCGCGGCACGCGCCTCCCGAGCGCGAGACTCGAGCGTCCGCAGCTCCGCGGCGCGTGCCTGGAGGGCGGTGCGCTCGCGCCGCAGGTCCGCGACCGTCCGTCGATGCTCTTCGATGCGATCGCGGTCGATCCGTCCAAGCGCCGCCGCCGTCCGATACGCGCGTCCGAGCTCCCGCAGATCATCGACGGCCAGCAGCAGCCGCCAGTAGCCGGCGCGTCCCATCTTGTACAGCTGCACCAGCCGCGCCTCGACGTCGGGCCGCTGGCGCTCGGCGTCGCGCTCGAGCGCCTGCGCGCGCGTGGTCGTTGCCTGCAGTTGCCGCTGGACCTTTGCCGCGTCGGCTTCGATGGCGGCGAGCTTCTCCGCCTTGATCTGCCGATCGACTTCGAGCTTGCGCAGCTCCACGAGCAGCGTCTGCTCCTGGTGCGCGAGCGATTCGGCTTCACGCTGGAGCGCCGCGAGGCGGTCGGCGACGCGCTTGGACTGCGCTTCCGTCTGCGCGCGATCCGCTTCGGGCGCCTGTGGCGCTTGCGACAGAACGGGGACACTCACACTTATCGCCAGAACCGCTGCGATAAGTGTGAGTGTCCCCGTTCTGCTAAAACAGCGGTTTGCCATCGATGTCCGAGGGGATCGCCACGCCGAAGTACTTCAGCACGGTGGGCGCGATGTCAATGATGCGCGGCGTCGTCGTCCCGATTGGACGGTTGGTCACCAGCACGCCGGACGTGATCGCGTAGTCGTAGCCGCCGTGGTCCGCGCTCCACTTCTTCGTGTTCGGATACACGATCCCCGGCGGCGAGCCGCCGAGCGTCGTCTGCCACGAGACGCGGTAGCCTTCGTTCATGCCGACCTGGAGCTCCGCGGCGTTCTGCAGGTACTCGCCCGAGTAGATGTCGTCGCGCTTGTAGACGGCGCGGATGATCGACGACCCGTCTTCCGGATCCTTCATCGTCAGCAGCTTCGCACTGAGTTCATCGGCGAGCTGCGCCGCCTCCGCGCCCGGACTGACGATGCCGCGGGACTCGCGGCCGCGCAGGTTGAAGTAGATCTGCCCGATGCCCATCGCATACGCGCGCGTCCTGCTCCAGTCGACGTTCTCCCAGAACGTGCCGCCGCCGAAAAGATCGGCGAGCTTCTTGTCGCCCGGCTGCTGCCCCTGCAGCACCATATAGCCCTGTTGCACGAGCCACGTATTCAGGTTGACGGCCTTCCGCCACGAGTGGAACCCGTGGTCGGAGACGATCATGACGGGGACGTCGGGCCCAATCCGCTTCACGACTTCGCCGACGAATTCATCCGCGCGCCGGTAGACGCGCTCGATGGCATCGCCGAACTCGCCGGCCAGCTTCGCGTCGTACATCGGATGCTTCGGGTCCTGCAGGCGCCACATCATGTGCTGCACGCGATCGGTCGACTCGATGACGCCGACGAGCACGTCCCAGTTCTTCGCGTCGACGCGATCGAGGATCACCTTTGCGCGGTCGTTGAATGCGACCATCAGATCGTCCATGAACGTTTTTTCGTCCATGCGATCTTCGTTGAGCGGCCACGTCGCCTCGGCCCAGCCGAGCGTGCGGTAGTAGCCGAGGCGCTTGAACAGATCGGCAGCGAATCCCTCGGGCGAGGATATCGGCACGGGCGGATCGTCGGGCCTGAAGTTGACGGGGGAGACGTAGAGCTGCAATTCGTTGCCTGCGTTCATCAACAGCATCTGCGCCATGCCCTTCGGCCGCACGAGCATGTTGATCGGGAACGTCAGGTCGATCCACGGCGACCACTGACCCTGCGCGAGCTTGATCGTCTGCCCCTCGATATCGACGACCGCAGATTTCGCCGCGCGGTCCCACCGGATCGTGAATGGAACGTGGACGTCCTGTTCGGCCTGCAGTTCGGCGAGCCGCGCGCGATCGGCTTCGGCGATCGTCGGGCCCTTTCGCCTGATCGCTTCGATCTTCTGACGGACGACGGGATTGGGAGGGCCGACGAGCTCGGCGTTGGCCACATCCCCTTCGAACACGAGACGGCGGAGAATGCCGCCCATCTCGGTGTTCCCCTCTTCATAGCGACTCAGATCGGTCGCGTAGTAGGAGAACGTCCCCATTGTGCCGCGGATGTCGGGCAGTGGAAGACCGGAGAGCATCTCGCCGTTCGGGACTGTTTCAGGCGGGAACGTGACCGGCACCGTGAGGATGCTCGACTGCACGCCGGCCCGTCCGGCCGTTACCCAGAACGACGTGGCGCCGCGGATCGACTCGAGCTTCGGCTTCGACGTCGGGATGTAGTCGAAGAGAAACTTCGGCGGCGTCCGCTTCACCATCCCGAGATCCGGCAGGTAGGTGGTCGTGTCGCGGACGAGGAAGTCGTAGATGTTGTGCTTGCCGGCGTTCACGCCCGTCGCAAACGATGCCCACGCGGTCGGTGACTCGGGCGAGTGGGTGGTCGTCAGCGGGAACATGCCGCCACGCTTGGCGAGCGCGGACATGTTCGGCAGCTTGCCTTCCTGCATCCACCTTTGGACAAGCTGCGGGTCCATGCCGTCGAAGCCGAGGATGACGAGCTTCTGAGAGAACTTCGAGGGGCCGCGGCTCTGAGCGCCGCCGCAGGCGACGACGAGGGCGGCAGCGAGAACGCTCGCAATCGCGGCGAGTCTTGCGGATGAGTGCATCAGAAGCGTGAATTATAGCGTGTGCTACGCTCGACTTCGTGCGGGCCCTGGGCGTCGATTACGGGGAGCGGCGGATCGGCCTGGCGCTGTCCGATGCGACGGGGCTGCTCGCGTCGCCGTGGAAGACGATTGCGAATGACGCGAACGTCGGGCATGCGGCATCGCGGATCGCGGACGAGATCCGCGCGGTGCAGGCGGACGGGGAACTCGGGGCAATCGTCCTGGGCCTGCCGCGACGCCTCAGCGGCGAGCCGAACGAGCAGACCGCGCGGGTGCGAAAACTCGCCGACCTGCTCGGCGCGATGATCGTGATCCCGATTACGTTTCAGGACGAGCGGCTCACCAGCCACGAAGCGGACGCGCAGCTGGCCACGCGCGAGCGGGACTGGCGCCGACGCAAAGCGCAAGTGGATGCGCTCGCAGCGGCGATCATTTTGCAGGATTACCTGGACAGCCGGCCCCGCGCCGCAACCATCGACGAGAGCAACTCGCAGTGAAGCGCCTGGCCCTGTTCGTCCTCATCCTCATCGTGCTGGCCGCGACGGGCGGCATCTGGATCTACAC
>JBKPRU010000201.1:0-14100 GCA_046734675.1 Acidobacteriota bacterium | reverse complement strand
GAACGACGGCGTGAGGTTTAGGGCCTTTCAGGGTGTCCGCATCGCGCGTCGCGACCTCGTTCATCGTCGCGGCAGCGAACCAAAACTGTGTTGTTTCGGCGACTAGGCCTCCAAAGATCTTGATCGCCTTCTGGAATTGGTTGAGACGCCGTTGGATTCGCCACTCGAAATCCCCGGACTCGTCAGATCAGGATCGGAATCGCGACCGTCGCTCGCGACGCGAAGAACCGTTGAAGGCTCGATGAGACTGACGCACATCGGGCAACACCGTTTAAGAAGCGCCGAAGTGGCAATCGCTTTTGTGTCAGAACTGTGTCACATACCCCGGCAAACCCCCGGTCAACACGATGATTTACGAGGACACGTCGACGCGTATCGATGTTGCGGAAGTTGTTGATCGGAGAGTGTGTTGGTGCGTTTTGGAGAGCGTCAGTACGCGCGGGCGGAGTCGATTTCCAAGCGTGCCTGATCGACCTCCAGCATCTCTCCGCTTTAAAATCAACGAGTTGCAGACGATCTCGAAAAATTATGTCACACGCCGGTGTCTTGCGTGCACTTCCTCAGATCCCCCTTGGATTTCAGCGAGTTCGTCGCGCTCGAACTGACCAAGGCCGCGAACTGTGTCAGACCTCCTAATCAGCCGGGACCACTTACGGCAATCTTGTCTAGCTAAGGGCCGTGGGCCGCAGGTGCCACCGTCGCCTATGAATCACGCGAGTTAGCTCCTGTTCGCCCCGAGGCGTTGTTCTGGGAGCCGGTCGTTCACAAGGTCACAGTCCGTAGTTAGAACACGTCACTTCGCCAATACAGCACGTCAGGCACTGCCAGATCTAGGTCACGGAGGCCGGATGAAAGGGCCCGCGCGAGCAGGAGTGGGGGAGCCGGCGAGGCGGACGCGATCGTGACCTGAGGAGGGAGGAAGCCGGGCGGCAGCCACCCTCGGATCACAGGTCGAGATTCTGCCGGTTCGCGGGCGATCAGCGCCTGAAGGATCGCACCCACGCGTGCGCCCGAGGCATCGCGGTCGCCACACTCTTCGATGGTCCATGTATCACCCACGATGCTGATCGCGATGTACGCGGCAGCGGTGATCCCTTCTTCAGCGATGACGAACTCCAGCTGCCGGGCCCCGGCGGACCCTAGCCCGGCGAGCAGGCGCTTCCTGGTGAGGGCGTGCTTGATGAGATCGACGTCTCGATCGATGTGGAACCGAAAGGGAGCCGCGCGGGCGTGTCCCATCGCCACGATCGCTTGGAGGTCTCGGTCTTCGCCACCTCGCACGAGCGTCATCGGCGCGCCATGTCGAGACGATTCCGTGACGGTGAGCTCGACATCGGTCGTTGGAACGACCGCGAAACCGTCTAGCACCGGACAAGCCGGCGCGGCGGTTTGGAAGAGGAGCGCCAGATCGGCACCGTCGCGTGCGGCATCATCGAGTAACTGCTCGACGAGGACGCCTCCGTAACCGCTGCCGACGTCATCCGCTGCGTTGTCGAGCACGGCAGCGATCCCACAGATGGTCACGAGCTGGCGGTGAAGCCTCCCAGTCAGGTCGTACCGCTCCGCGCTGGCGAGCACGTGGTCGGCCTGCATCAATGCGAACCGACGCCGATGCCGAAGCGCCCACGCTGTCTTTGCCTGAGCCGCATCGTACTTGCTGAAGGCTTCGCGACTCAGTCCGTGATGAGCCAGCAGCGGCGTTGAGGCCAGGATACGTTGAAGGATGGCTCCCTCGGCCTCAACCAGCTTTGTCATCGGTGTCTTTGCGGCGAACCAGGAGACTCTGCATTCCGCCCGGATGGTTGGTTGCTGCCAGTAAAGGGCCGGCTAGGAAAGCTCTATGGAACAGAACGTGGCCCATTTGGTTCAGGGGGAGCTAGCGAGCGATTGAGTCAATCGCCGAACGGAATCGCTCGACGTCGAATTCCCAATCGTCGTTCAGCTCGAAGCTCGCGGCGAGCTGACAGGCGTGGTCCGCGTGCGCCGGCTCAGCTTGCAACCATACACCCACGTCTGGCCGTTCGCGCCACGCGGTGAGGGCCCGGAACCGGATGAACCAGACCAGAGCCCGGTTGGCGTCGTCGACAAAGCGTCGACAGACCGCATCAAGTGAGACGGATCCATGCAGGTCCAGCTCGCACGTAAACTCCGGCACGCTCAGCGCCACGACGTCAGAGGGATTGATTGGGAACGGAGTCCGTCGCATCGGACACTCCTAGGGCGGATCAGCCGCCGGCGTTGGCGGATGAACGGTGTCCCGAACGAGCTCGGTCAAGCGCTTCACCGCCTTCGCGCGCAGCGCCGCGGCATCACGCACGATGTCCGCCTCGCCGGCCTGTTCGACTCGCGGCATTCGCCGGTCCAACGCTGCAATCAGTTCCTCGAGCACAGTCCCGAGTTCATCGGTGCTTACCGCCATCGAGCGCCTCCACTCGAGCCGGCCCTTCGAGTCGCGTGCCAGATCTCGCCACATCCGTTACAGCGCCAATACGCGTTCTCGTCGGGGTTCCGCGCCGTCGTAGCGATCGCGGTGGACTGACATGCCGGGCAGACGGTGGCTGTGGTGACCGAAGCAGTCGCACATTGCTGACCGCTGCCGAAACGAAAATTGGATGAATGCACAGGCTCTCCAGCGGCACAGGCGACGCTCAGCGTCCGAGGAGCGCGTACATGACGACAGCCACAACGACAAGCAGCATGGGCGCGGCGATCGCCATCCTCCGCCGGACGGCACGGTCGTGTGCGGCCCCCTTGGCCTGCCATGCAGCCCAGCGTTCGTCGAAGCTCACGGCCTCAGGTACGGCGATAGGCATGGCCTCTCGTGGCCGCTCTGCAGCGATCTGTACGTCGGTGATCATGTCCCCTCACGCGCAAAGGCTTTGGTGAGGGCTGGGCCAGGAAGGCCGAGGGCTCAGAAAAGCAGGAGCCCTGAGTATACGTGATCAAGACGCGTCTTACCTGACTTAGCCGCGTCTGTCGCCCGCGTCATGCGGCTCTTCCGTCGTCAGCAGCCGATATAGGTAGTCCGTGAGTTCACGCAGTCGCATTCCGGCTGCATCGGGCACGCGTTCGGTGCCCGTTGGTATTGTGGGCACTTCGACCGCACCTCTGACGATCAATGCCGCTGCGATGATCGCTTTTGCCTGTCCTTCCAGTGGATCCATCATCGGCCTCCGACTTGCCGTCAACGCGAGCACTCCGGTTCGGCCGCATCGACGCGGACGCGAGCGATCATCACAGTTGGTCAGCGTGGATGCCTCTCCGTCCGAGAACGCTGCGTCACAGTCCCAGACGTGCGAAGTGCGCGCGGATGACGCCGTAGCACTCGCACGAGGCCGCCTCGAGCCTTTTTCGGTGCAGGACTTGGATCCGCCCGTAGCGGCTCGAGATCAACCCGTCGCGCTGTAGCGCCCCGAGGACAACGGTGACGGTGGGACGCTGAACGCCGAGCATCACGGCGAGGAATTCCTGCTTCAGTGCGAAGGTGTCGTCATCGACGCGGTCACGCGTCTGGAGCAGCCAGCGACACGCGCGCTGGGTGACGTCATGCAGTGCGTTGCACGCGGTGCACTGCATGATCTGCAGCAGGTTCGCTTGCGCGTAGAGATTGACGACGTTGCGAAATGGACCGGCGAGTGCCGTCTCCTCGACAAAACGGGACGCAGTCATCGATGGCAACGACCCATTCGCTACTTGCTGGAACGTCCGGCCGGTGCCGGCGCGATCGCCAAAGAACACACCGATCCCCAGCATCCCTTCTCGGCCGACCGTGGCCACTTCTACGAGTGGCCCATTCCGCGTCTCGTTGGTGACCGAGAAGACACCGCCGTTCGGGAAGTACACATCCTTGATCCGAGCGCGGTGCGCATGCAGCGTATGACCGATCGTGACGGTCTTCATCGTCACAAAGGGAAGAATTCGGTCGTACTCGGCGCGAGGCAGCGCAGCAAGAAGCCGATTGTGCAGCAGAGTTCCGTCGGGCAGCCGACGGGGCGACGATCCGACACGGCGCATGGCTCCTCCTCCGAGCAACCCAGAACTGACGTCGGGTACTTCGATGAGGCTGGAGGTGTGCAGCTGCGACTGCGCGCGGCAGGCTCAGGAAAGCAGGTGCGAGCGTATCACGTTTCACCGACTCGTCGCCGCAAACGTACGATAGACTACATTTGCCCGCCAGACTGGTGCCACGCCACGGTGACGTCGCCTCAGCCTCCGAGTTCCGATAGCTGTGCTATCGCGTAGGAGCGTGACGATGTCGACCGCGTTTTCTTCCAGACTCGCAGGCATCCGAGATGACGTCAGACAGATGGTCGAACGCACGCGCGACCACGAACGACACCTCAGCGGGCTCGTTCAAACGTCTGAGGACGCCGCGCGTCACGCGCACGACCTTTCCGAGGCGCTCGCTCGGGCCGATGTCGATGCGCATGAACTACAGCGTCTGTGTTCTGAACATGTGCGTCGAAGCGTTGAGAATGCTCAGGCGACCGTCGGGGCCTGCGTCAGCGCTCGCGAGCAGCACGCCGCAGCGCATCGCCTGTGCACCCTCATCGAGAACGGATCTGCAGATGGCGATGCCGTGGCCGCGTCCCGCTCCACCGCGGTGCTCGTCGTCGACGATGTCGAGGATGTCCGGGACCTGGTCGCGTTTGTCCTGCGCACTGCGGGGTTCGCCGCACGAACGGCCGTGAACGGACTGGAGGGACTGCTCGCTGCGTACGAGATGAGGCCAGCCGTCATCGTCATGGATCTGACAATGCCGGTGCTCAACGGAATCGAGGCGACCCGACTCATCAAGTCAGCGCCAGCCATTCGCGAGTCGAAGGTGATTGCTTATACCGCGAACGGCTCAATCCCACCGCCTCTCGCCCGGTGGTTTGTCGCCATCGTTCCGAAGCCCTCGTCACCAGATGTCGTCCTCGCCGCTGTTCAGAACGCGGTCAGTCAATAGCGACCGCATACACGGTGTTCCCGATGTGCCCTGGGTGTGGATGCGCAATAGCAATGTGGGGGCAATGAGGCGCGATGAAAACAACGCAACGGCATGACCGTCCATCTCGTTAATCCAAGCCATCTGTCGTTCGGCGTTGGCGTCATTACGCCTCGATGGCTATTCGTGTTAGCGGGTGCAACACCGGCTGCTTATGGTCGGCCACAGATCGTCGACGAGACACTCGAAGCATTTGATGTGGACAGTGTGCAGGCCGGCGACGTCGTTGGCATCGGCATTCACACGGGCAACGCCCTACGAGGCTATGAGATCGGAGAACGCGCGAAGGCACGTGGCGCCACCATCGTGTTCGGGGGCATCCACGCCACCCTGTTCCCAGGTGAGGCCCATCAGCTCGGGGGCGCGCACGCCGTCGTTCGTGGCGACGGAGATGTCATCTGGCCGGTGGTGCTCGAACACGCGACACACGGCGCGCTGCAACCCACTTACGAAGGTGGACGCGTCGACCCCGATCGCTTCGTACCCGCGCGATGGGAATTGCTACCAGAAGCCCGATATATGTGGGGTTCCGTGCAGACGGTACGGGGCTGCCCCAAGCATTGTTCGTTTTGCTCGGTCTGGCGAACCGACGGACAGAAGCCGCGGCAGCGGACCGTCGAAACGGTTGTGGCGGAGATCATGGAGCTACGGCGCCGCGGGTTTCGGTTCGTCGCACTGGCCGACGATAACTTCTACCCGGTGACGCTGGCTGATCTAGCGATGGCTGAACGGCAGCGAAACCAGGCGCGGCTGGAACAGCTCCGAGCATTGCGGTCCGAGCGATTCGAACTGATGGCACGGTTGGCGGAACTGCCGTCCGACATGGTGTTTTTCACGCAGATCACGATGGAAGCCGCGGAAGACGAGGCGTTCCTCGACGCCATGCGCGCGGCCAAGATCAAAGGCGCACTTGTCGGCGTCGAAGCCGTGACGCCCGAAGGTCTCAAGGACGTCTACAAGAACTTCAATGACTCAGGAGAGGCGTTGGTGCAGAGGCTGCGGAAGTTCCGCGACCACGGCGTGCACGTCCTCGGCTCCTTTATCTTCGGGTTGCCGAGCGACCGTCCCGCGACGTTTGCCGCGACGGCGGACGTCGCTGAGCGCGCTGGTGTCGCGTTTGCGCAGTTCGTGATGTTGACGCCCTATCCTGGAACAGTCGATTTCGAGGCGTGGGAGAAGCGCGTTGACGTGGATGCGCAGGTCGCCGGCATCCCGATCACACGACACTGGCTGATCCCGCAGGCTCAGCGCCCGAAGGTCTATGTGCCGCATCCCGTCATGACGCCGGACGAAATTCGCGCGCGCACTCAGGCTGTATGGGACCGGTTCTACAGCCTTCGGCGGATTTGGGTCCGCTCGCGGTGCACACCGACGCTCCGCGCCCGCCTCGCGTTCGTGTTGATTTCGAAGTTGTACCGCCAAATGTACGCGAACACCGGCATCGCGACCGATAGCGCGCGAGTCACTCGCGCCAACCAGTGGGCTCGACTGATCGCCCGACCATGCCGCCGTCTGTTTGCGGGGCGCCCGCTTCCCGCAGTTGGGACAGTGTCCGATAGCTGAGAGGCAACCAGCATGTCCATGTGTGTGAGCGGGCAACATCGAACGGCGCGCCGCCCGCTCCTATCATGCCGGGAGCGTTCCAGATGACGGATGTCATCCATGGCAGGTTCGGCGCCACTACGGGTCGATGCACTTTCGGATCTGCCGCCTACAAAGCGCAGGAGCCGGGGGACGAAAACGAACCGGACATCAAGCCACCTCCAGATTCAGATGTTCCGGAGTTCGACAGCGACGATCCCGCAGCTCCGAATAGCCCCGGTGCGCCGCCCTTCACCGGAGAGGACGTCGAAGATGTCGGACGTCCGCGCAAGCGCGACACACCGCCCGTCATGTGAAGTGCTGACTGGCGTACGCGGCATGGAGCGTCACTCGTCCACGCCGCAGGTAGTCGCTGGCAGCAGGCGGCGCCGCACTGGTCGCCATAACGAGCAACATCGATTGGATCGCTACATTGCCATTACCGATCGACCACGCCTAGCCGTCGGACCTTGCCGCCCTGGTACTGCGGCGGTGGGATGAAGCCACGGCCGTCGAACGAAGTGGTCTCGCCAGACCGGACACTGCAGCGCTGACCGCCGTGTTATCGACGTTATCAAGCGACATTGCTTCGTGAAGAAGGCCGTCCCGTCACGTTCAGGCTCGCGCTGACCGAACCGGATGCGTTCGAGGTGGCGGGTGGTCCACCCTCGGGCTTCCACCGGCTCGTGTTCATCCGCCGGTTGCCGCTCGATGCACACGCCTCTGAGCTGCTGTCGGATGGTCGGCATATGCGTGTGAAATACGGCTTCGATGACGAAGAGCCCGCAGGAGGATAGCGACGCTCGTCGCCGCCATGATGCACGAGATGGCTCGCCACGCGAGCAACGGAGCGACCATCGGATGGGATTCCTACCAGTCGAGCGCCGCCGCGCAAGTGGCCGAAATCGATGAAGCGCTGTTCGAAGTGGCCCAACTCCTCGCGGATCTCACGCGCGTCGACGGGACGGTCCTGATCACTGACTCTCTCGAGGTCCTGGGATTCGGCGTCGAGGTCGCTGGCGAGTTGCCGGAAGTGGCCATGGTCGCGCGCGCCCGTGACCTGGACGGCAACGACCGAGAATGGGTGCGCACCGATCGCGTGGGGACACGACACCGGTCTGCATACCGGCTGTGCCAGGCGCTGCATGACGCCCTGGCACTGGTCGTCTCTCAGGACGGAGGGCAACGTTTCATCCGCTGGCACGTCGACGCAGTCACGTACTGGGAACAACTGGCGATAGGTCCTTGGGAGGTGTGACTTCCGGCCAGCGTTGGACGGCCGCTACCCCCAGGGTAGCGACCTGGACCCGCCGTCGTCAGAGAAGGATTGCGTCAGACCTCTTACTTTGACGCGATTCTTACGGTCGATTGGTCGAGCTGCGCTCCGGTAACGGAGCGGCGCCTCCGTAATACCAGAGGCAGCAACCCTCCGAGAGGTCCGAGCGACTCGGAGATCCGCGAATTCTCCCGTAGTTCAGAGCCTCTCGGCGCAGCGGTCCCCGGCACGTTCTCTGCCACTACACCCTCTCGCCCGACGGCGGACTCTCCGCGCATAGCCTCGCCTGCGCCCCGACGCGTCACCGCGCCACGGTGGAAATCTGTCCGATCGGAATGAGGAGCCAACATGTTGAACGCTTTGAAGTCGGACGATTGGACCAAGCCCGCCGCGATGGCCATTCCGAAAGAGGGGTATTTCAAGTTCGAGCAGGGTCGCTATGGTCCCTTGTACCCCCGCACCCCAGCGTGCCATGGCTTCACGATCATCGCGAAGATCAAGCCTGGAACTGAGGACAAGATCCGCGCGCACGGGAAGAAGATCGAGGAAACGATTGCGGCTCACCCGCATGCGCTCGCGACCCTCCAGCTGCACTACTTGCGATGGGTGCTGTTTGATATCGGTCCTGACAAGTACTTCATGTACCAGGGCATTTTCGACACCGACTTCGACAAGTACACGGAAGACGCCGTCGAGCTTTTCAAGGCGACCGGGGTCGACACGGTCTTCGAGAACCTCGTGGACTTCCCAATGGACTGGAAGACGAACCCTGCGGCGTTCGCCAAATACGTCGCCGACCGGCAGTGTCCGAGCTTCCTCGAGTACGGCGAATACCCTTACGTCTCAGCGACGGAGATCAAGAAGGCGCTGGCGCTCAAGGACGCCTTCTCGTCGATGCTCGACCAGATGCAGTGACGCATCGACCCACACGTGGAGCCGTCGATGCTCGAACTGGATGATATTCAACATTTCTTATTGACGCGGCCGCGCGCCATGGCGGCGCGATACGGATTCCTCTGCTTCCGCCAGCCGGATCGGGGTCGGGCCTGGCTGTCCGGCATCATCGACCGTGTGGGGCGCGGTCGTGCGCTTGACTCCGGCGGCCCGCTCGATTCGCGCTGGGTCACCGTTGGGTTCACATGGAATGGCCTGCGCACATTAGGCGTCGATGTCGCAGCGCTGGCGACCTTCCCTGAAGACTTCCGTCAGGGAATGGCGGCGCGCGCCACCATCCTCGGCGATACGGGAGCCAATCATCCCGATCACTGGGTCGGCGGTCTCGCGAGCCCTGACCTGCATGCGATCGTGATCCTCTTCGCCCGCGATGTTGCCGAACGAGAGCGCAGCGTTCACGAGCACCAGCGATATGCCGCGCAGTTCCCCGGCGTGGAAGCGCTGTCGACGCTCGATCTCGAAGCGACGCCACCGCTTGACTACGCCCACGATCACTTCGGCTATCGCGATCGCATGTCGCAACCGGAGATCGACGGGATGGGCATCGAGCCGACACCCGGCACGGGTGCGGCGCTCAAGCCCGGCGAATTCTTTCTGGGCTACCCGGACGAAAGCGGGAACACCGTTCGTTTGCCGGAACCTGAAATCCTGTCGCGAAACGGCAGTTTCCTGGCGTACCGACGGCTCGAAGAGCACGTGGGTGCGTTCCGCGATTTTCTGCGAGCGAATGGCGCGACCCAGGACGAGCAGGAACTGGTGGCGGCAAAGCTGATGGGGCGGTGGCGCAGCGGTGCACCGCTTGTGCTCGCTCCGACCAAAGATGATCCGCAGCTTGGGGCGGACTCGCAGCGCAACAACAACTTCGACTACGGAAAGATGGACCCGCATGGTTACGCGGTTCCCCTCGGCTCACACATCCGGCGCATGAACCCGCGCGATACGGCGGCGAACATGAATCGCCGCCGCATGATACGCCGGGGTGGAACCTACGGGCCGCCGTTGCCCGACGGCGCTCCGGATGATGGCGTCGAGCGAGGGATCGCCGCGTTTGTCGGCTGCGCCAGCCTGATCAGGCAGTTCGAGTTCGCGCAGAACGTCTGGGCGAACGATCCGCGATTCCACGAACTGAAAAACGAGCGCGATCCCTTCATTGGGACGCACGACGGCTCGTACGACATGACCATTCCGAAACGACCCATCAAAAGAAAGATCACCGGCCTTCCGGCATTCACAACCGTGAGAGGCGGCGCCTACTTCTTTCTCCCCGGGATTCGAGCGCTGCGGTTTCTCGCGGGCGGTGCCCAGGAAACGTCCGAGGCAACGGCCTCGCTGTCTCAGGGGGTCTAGAACGCCATGTCCCTCACCGAGCTGTTGATCAAGGGTGCGAACGCGTCGGTGGTGGTGTTCGTCGTGTCGAGCACCTTATCGGTCGGCCTTGGGCTCACGGTGCCGCAGATTGTGGCCCCGCTGCGAAACGGCAGGCTCGTCGTCTTCTCCCTGATGGCGAATTTCGTGTTGGCGCCGGTCGTCGCGATCGGGCTCGCGCGCGTGCTTGGCCTCGATGAGCCACTTGGGATCGGACTGCTGCTGGTTGGGATCGCCGGCGGCGCGCCCTTTCTTCTGAAGCTTGCGGATCTCGCAAAGGCCAACATGGCCTTCGCTGTCGGCTTGATGGTCGTGCTGATGGTCATTACGGTCGGCTACATGCCGATCGTGCTGCCGATGCTGCTCGCGGGCGTGTCCGTGAATCCCGCCAACATCGCCCGATCGCTCATTCTGCTGATGCTCATTCCGCTCGCCGTCGGGCTCGCGCTGCGGGCCTGGCACGCCTCCGCCGCTTCTCGGGTCAGAGCCTTCGTGGCGCCGGTGTCGAGCATCAGCATGATCTTCGTGGTGGTGCTGACGACGGCTGGGCACTTCGGGAGCATGCTGACCATCCTCGGTTCGTTCGGCATCCTCGCGGCGGCGGTCTTCGTCGCAATCTGCTTCGGCATCGGCTGGTTGCTGGGCGGGCCTGGCGCCGACACCCGCGGAGTACTCTCGTTGGGTACGGCCCAGCGGAATACGGCTGCGGCTCTCGTCGTCGCAGGCCAGAACCTCGAGGATCCGAAGGTGGTCGTGATGATCACCGTCGTCATGATTGTTTCGTTCGCGCTGCTGATGCCACTCGCACGCATGTTAGCGGTCCGGCAGCAAGGCGCCACCACTGGTCAGACGGCCACGGCGGGACGGTGAACGCGGGATCAGGTGCGGAGCCTCCGTGCGTGCCGTCGTTCGTGGCTCGCGATTCTCGCCGCCACCGGGATGTTGTCGCTGCCCCGGATGGCGGATGCACAGATTCGAGGCGTGTACCCGGCGGGCATGAACGCCACGAACGCTGGCGTGACGCCCGAATCGGGGTTCACGTACTCGAATCTGTTCATCTTCAACGCGCGTGACGAATCGAAAGGATCGAATGGCGAGGTTGTGGCCACTGGATCGAACGCCGTGATGATCGACCTGAACACGTTCGTCTGGGTCAGTCGAGGCACCTGGCTCGGCGGAGCGAAGTACTCGGTCACGGTGTCGCCGCTGGTGTCGAACAACTCGCTCGCCTCCGACACGGCGGGTCAGCTGAGCGCAGGTGGAGGATTCGGCGATTTCTTCGTTCAGCCGTTCATCCTCGGATGGCAAAAAGAACGAATGGCCTTCCGCGCGGCGTACGGCGAGCTCGCGCCGACGGGCCGGTTCAATGCGGGGGCCTCGGACAACGTCGGGTCCGGCTACTGGACACATGCGCCGTCTGTCGGCGCGACGATTTATCTCAGCAAAGACAAGGCGACCACGTTCTCCGCGTTTCATATGTACGAGTTCCACACGGTTCAGCAAGGCACGGACATTCATCCCGGTCAGAATGCCGACCTCGACTACTCGGTTGCGCACATGATCCGCGTGAATGAAGACGCGCGCCTCCAGCTGGCGGTGGTCGGCTACGGTCAATGGCAGACCACCGACAAGACCGGGCCGACGATCAGCGCGGCACAAGGCAGCGCGCATTACGCGGTCAATGCGCTGGGCTTTGCGACGAACGTGTCGCTGCCGGCCCGCAAAGTAAACCTGGGCCTGAAGTACTTCAAAGAGTTCTCGAATCAATCGACCTATCAGGGCTACACACTGCAGATCGCGGGAGCGGTGACCTTCTAGTCGACCCCGGGTGACGGAGGCTCTCATGACCGAAGCAAAGATCTACGTCCCGACCACTGACGTCAAAACACCGGCGAGGACGTACAACCAGATCCATCAGCCCCGTAAATTCACGTCAGGGCGACGACGGGTCAGCGTCTACGTGTGCTGGAGCTTCCCCGGCGAGGCCAACCGCGACATCCGCGACCTCGACAATCGGTTCTCGACGATGACGGAAGTGCGCCGGGTTGAATGGCCATTCTGGGAGACACCCGAGTGGTCCGACCCGACCATGTTTCAGCAGGGGATCGCCGGCGCGCTCGAGCTGTTCTTCCGAGCATGGATGCCGTTCCAGGCACTCGTCGGCGAGGTCACGGGACACACCGTGCCGGTTTTTCAGCGGGTCGACCAGGCGGGCTACCGACTGCCGCTCGACGAACGCGTGCTGGGCGACACCGACACGTTGTTCGTCTTCGGCCTCGACCACCTGCTGACCGAGCAGGAAGCCTCGGCCGACGAAATCGAGCAGGTACGCGAGTGGTTGAAGCGCGAGGGCACGTGCCTCGTCCTCGGGCCGCACCACGATGTCGGCATCTCGCTCGACATGAACGAGCGCGCCATGGAGTACGCGCACCACGGCGATGCGCTCGTTCCAAGACAACAGCGCTTCGGCAAGTACACCCGCTCATTGATGGCAGGTCTTGGCGTGCCGGTTGAAAACCGCTATGGACTTCGTCCCGGCGTGGTCGCCGGCAGCTCACGGATTGCGCCGCTGACGGCCTATCGCGACGTCGATACACGCGGCTGGTTGAAGGGCGTGACGAACTTCAGCTTCCACAAGCATCTGCCGCACTACGCCGTTACCACTGACGACACTTCCCTGATCAAAGTCTTGGCGACACAGCCGATTGACATGTCGAAACCGCATCCGTTTACCGAAGCGGGCAATCGCGAGTTCAATTCGTTCGTCTGGATGCCACCAAGCGGCACCCGTGCGGGCGAAGTGCTGCTCGCCGATTCGACGGTGTTCAGCACATTGTTTGGCGCCGATGAGAGCCTGAAGCAGTTCTGGAAGAACCTGGCAACGGCCGAGATGACCGCACCAGTGGTGACGGTATGACCAACGCTGCGCCCGCTGACATCCAGATGCTGATCGACGCGCACGTGAAGGGCTTCAACACGCAGAACGACGATCTGTTCCTCAACGTGTTCGGCCACACGGCAATCATCATTGACGGCATTGCACCATATCGCTGGCTGAATCCCAACGCTCCCGCCAATTGGCTCACGGACGTCGAGAAGTGGCGTCAGGATCTCGGCGTGACGTACGAGCACTTGTCGTACGAGATGGGCTTCTGGAATGTTGAGGGGTCCTCGGCATATGCCGTTATTTCCGGAACGCTCACCGTCACGATTAAGGGTCAGTCGGTCGTTCGGACGGGCACTCTTGCGTACACGTTCGGGAAACGTGATGGGGTCTGGAAGATTGACGCGCAGGCCTGGGGGCGCACCTCGTAGCCTGCCTCCCTTCCGACACGCTGCCGGCTCGGTCGGCGAGGAATTGTGATACGTCCCCTAAGGTCGTTCGATCACTTACGGCGATCGCCGTTGTGGAATCGCGAGCCGCACATCAGTGCTTCCAGCCGATCAGGATCCGTGGGGTCCTGGTGCAACCGCACGGTCACTCGATGCTCACGCCACACCACGAACGATTCCGGGAACGACCTTTCGCAGGTGCTGTTCAAAAGCCAGGAGGTGTTCAGGCCGGCCAGCGGCTCCTACCCAGACTGCTTCGAAGGCAATCGTGACGTCCCGCCCCGCCTTGTCCTTGATCGGATAGGCGACCCCGCTCGTCACTTTCGACTTTGGCAGGATCGCTGCGCCGATTTTGAGCGCGGCCCACTCCTCGAGGACGCGGTATCCCATCGCCTCTCCCGGATACTCATGCAGCTTCTTTCGCTGCGTCCGAAAGAGCGCACGCGTGGCGCGCGCCAGGCCGCAGGCATCCGGGACCATCACGAATGTTTCCTGCGCGATGTCATCGAGGCGAACGCTGGTCTGGCTTCGGTTGTAGGACGGCGCGGCAGTCGGCGGAATGAACAATAAGGGTTCCTCGTACAACGGTGTTGCCCGCCAT
>JBKPRU010000200.1:0-22861 GCA_046734675.1 Acidobacteriota bacterium | reverse complement strand
GAACATCTCCACCTCAGGGCTGAGTCATGCGATCCGGCGGCTGGAGGAGCAGATCGGCGTACGCTTGCTCACGCGTACAACGCGCAGCGTGTCACCGACCGACGCGGGCGAGCAGTTGCTGGCACAACTTCGTCCAGCGCTTTCCGATATTCGCGGCGTGTTGACGACGTTGTCAGGGCTTCAGTCCACGCCCGTTGGACGGGTGCGACTGTTGTGTCCCCGCGTCGCCACGAAGACCGTCATCGGGCCGAAGCTCGCGCAGTTCGTGCGTGACTACCCGGGAGTCGAGCTCGGGATTACTTCCGACGATACTCGGATCGATCTCGTGTCGGCGGGCTACGATGCTGGGATTCAGTTCGGGGAATACATCGCGCAGGACATGGTGGCCGTTCGGGTGTCGCCGGACCTCCGGCCAGCCGTCGTTGGCGCACCCGCCTACTTCGAATCAAACCCGAAGCCGGCGTCCCCTCGAGACGTGTTGAACCATCGGTGCATCCGCTTCCGGCACCGCGGCGAAAGTGTCTACAAATGGGAGCTCGACAAGGGCGACGAATCGCTCACGATCGCCGTCAATGGCTCGCTCCTGCTCGATGATGTTGATCTGGTTATTCAAGCGGCGCTTGACGGAGCGGGCCTCGCGTGGGTCACGGAGGATCGCATCGCGAAACACCTCGAGAGTGGAGCGCTGATCCGCGTGCTCGAGGAGTGGTGTCCACCGTTCCCCGGCTTCTTCTTGTACTACCCGACTCGCAAGCAACAGCCCGCCGCTCTCACGGCCCTTATCACCACACTCCGGCACGTCGGGTGACCTGGCCAATCGCCCGACCGGGCGGCTCCCGACTCACGCAGCGTGGATAAGCCAGTTGCGGAAATCGTCCCGAACACCCAGCCAATTTCCAAAAACCTCAGAACTCCGTGTAGAAGGGGCATTTCAAGCGTTCGAACTGCCCACGTGGTTCGCGCATTGGCCGTTGCCGAACTGCGCATCGCGCAACTCTCGTGTCGTCTCCCGTTTGCCGAGACTGGACCGGTTCGAATCCCTCGTCTTCGCGCACTCGAGTCACGTCGAGTCGTGCCGGCTGTTACGGTCGAATCACTACAATGTGCTGGTTCTTGTGGAGAGCCCGATGACTGTGCGACGTCGCTTTTCGTTGAGCGTTCTTTTCCTGGGCCTGTGCGGCATGGCGCTCCCGCAAACCTCCGCGCAGGTAAACGGCGATGTGCCGCCGAAGGACATTCGCGTCACGTTGCTGGGGACGGCCAGCGGACCCCGCGCGTTCGTCGACAAGGCCGGAATCAGCACGCTCGTGGAGGCTGGCGGCGAACGGCTGCTCTTCGATGCAGGGCGCGGGTTCATGCAGCGTCTGGTGCAGGCCGGCTTTCCGATGAACGCCGTGACAAAGCTGTTCCTCACACACCTGCATTCGGACCACGTCATCGGCGTGCCTGACCTGATGCTTTCGCCATGGTCGGCCGCTCCAGAACGGAAGGTGCCGCTCGAAGTTTGGGGCCCGGATGGGACGCGCGACATGATGCGTCACTTGGAAGAAGCCTTCGCGTTCGACATTCACATGCGGCGCGACGTAGACGAGAGCTTTTCTCCCGATGGCATCCGGATGGTGGCCAACGATATTCAACCGGGGAAGGTCTATGAGAAGAACGGCGTGACCGTCACCGCCTTTCTCGTGAGCCACGGACTGGTGAAGCCGTCGTACGGCTACCGAGTGAATTATGCAGGGCGGTCGGTAGCGCTCTCAGGCGACACGAGCCCAAACGACAACCTGGTTGCCGTCTGTAAGGGTGTCGACGTGTTGATTCATGAGGCGATCGATTCAGACGTGCTGCGGCGCCTGGTTCCGGACAAGCGACGGTTGGATGCGATCGTGGCGCGTCACACCACGCCGGAGCAGGCCGCCGCCATATTCAGCAAGGTGTCGCCGCGGCTGGCAGTGTTCTCTCACAGTCCTGGGACCGCAGCGATCGTCGAGCAGACACGACGGTCCTACCGGGGACGCGTGGAGATGGGCGAGGATCTGACGGTCATCGACATCGGGGCCGAGGTGCGTGTGAGACCAGCCGCGGCGGAGGTACGGCCGCGGTAGCCGTTTGGCACGTCGCGCGGCACCGCTCTACTCTTTCAGCCGCAGCGTGTCGATCGGTGCCGTCAGTGCGGCGGGCTGCTGCCGTCGGCTCGGGTAGTACAAAAAGAGACCGGCATCCAGGAATGGTGGGCACCAGTCTTCGAGCACCAGGACGAGGGCTCCGCTGGCGAGGTGCGGCCTCGCTTGTTCCTCCGACATGAACGTCAGACCGACGCCATCGATCGCCGCGCGTGTGAGAAGCGCGATGATACCAGCCACAATTCGACTGAACCGGGATTATCCGTGTTGTGTCGCGGCGTCTCCATCGATCTCATTGCCCACTCCTAGGCGGACGTCGTCAGCTTCATGATGCTCAGGCCGGCAACGATGAGCGCCGCCGCAACGACGCGTGCGATCGTCAGCGGCTCGCCGAGCGCCACGACACCGACCAGGAACGCGCCGACAGCACCGATACCGGTCCATACCGTATACGCGGTGCCCAGCGGCAGCGTCTTCATGGAGATCGACAGCAGCGCGAAGCTCGCCAACATCACCAGCACCGTGATGGCTGTCGGCGTCCCACGCGTGAAGCCGTGCGAGAGCTTCATCGTGAAGGACCAGACGATTTCAAGGAGACCGGCGGCGAGCAGGAACATCCAGGCCATTGGCGGCCCTCCCTTCGAAGGACCGGGCCGTCCCGGATGTCGTCCCCTGAGCTGGGTGAAGGGCGTGGCCTTCAGTTGACGAGACATCTAGTATCCCACACCGCGCGATCCGCCACTTACGATCGTTCAGCGTGGGTGCTCGCATTGGGCCGGACCTGAGCTATCCTCCGTGCGCAGGATGCGCCTCAGGAGGATCCAGCGATGACGCAGTTGTCACGCCGCGAGTTCTTTGCAAAAACGAGTATGGGCGCCGCGGTGGCAGGATTTGCGCTCGCGGGCGGCGCCACACTCCGCGCCGATCCGCTCGGCATCCCGATCGGCAGTCAGACCTATCCCGTGCGCGCACGCATCGCGCAGGGGGAGTTCGTCGCCGTGCTGAAAGGGATGTACGAAGCTGGCATCCGCCAGATCGAGCTCTGCTCGCCGAGCGGCTACGCCGACTTCAAGAGCCTCTCGGACGGAAAGCAGACGAAGGCGATCATCGAAGACAACGGTCTGAAGTGTGCGAGCTGCCACTTCAGCTACGCCGAGTTCCGGGACAGCCTGCCAAAGACACTCGAGTGGGCGCAAGCGGTGGGACTGACGCAGATGGGAACGGCGACCCTGCCCCAGAACATGGGTACGGAGGCGTCGCCGATCGTCGTCATGTCCAATGGCGTGACGTCGCAGGAGAGCATCAAGCGGGCGGCCGACGTCTACGGCAAAATCGGCGCAGCGACCAAGGCCGCGGGGATCCAACTCTTCCTGCACAACGAGACTTTCGAGAATTCGCGCACGAATGACGGGCGGCTGACGTATCCGCTCCTGCTCTCGGCCCTCGATCCGGATCTGGTGAAGATGCAGTTCCAGATGTCGTCGATGCGCACGATCGGGAACCCCATCGCGTATTTCAACCTGTATCCCGGCCGGTTCATCTCGGCGCACCTACACGGCGTCGATCTCGAAGAACCCGCACCGGCTGCCCGAGGTCCGCAGATGCCGGTCAAGCCCGATCCGAACGCCGCGGCTGGACGTGGTGGGCGCGGCGCGACCCCGACGGGGCCGCCTGCCGTGGCAATTGGCGACGACAGCGTGAACTGGCCGGCCGTGTTCGCGGCCGCAAAGATCGGCGGACTGAAAAACTATTATATCGAGCAGGGACAGGCCAACGGCGGGTGGGAGGCAATGGTCAAGGGAGCGGCCTATCTCAAGACTCTGATGTGATCTCGTGTCCGGCCCCGCCCTCTCAACGGGCAGTTTTGCGATCCTCGATCGGATCCGCTCACGTTCCGGCTGGTGATCACTCGCCTTGTGATTCTCGTCGGCGGCGGTCGAACATGAATAACGGATACGGTTCGACTGTCTCGGGCGCTTCGCTTCGCTGCAATTCACTTTCCGCCGCTTCGACGGCTCTCCGGATCCGTCGCCTCGCGTCCTCGGCTGAGACCCGAAGATTACGCGGCCGGTCCCGCCACTCATGTTCCCGCAGGATCCACACCGACTCTGGATCGCGCGCAATGCCCTTTGGTGACGACTCAGCGAGCGTCGACTCGAACCGCGCACCGAATTTTTGCATAGCGGCCTGGGCGCGCCGATTGCGTAGCGCGATGCGCGCTTCGAGGCGCTTGACCTGCATGGTCGTGAACGCAAACTCCACGAGCACGTTGGCCGCGTCGGAGAACACGCCTGTGGACCAGAAATGAGCACTCAGGACAAATCCCCATTCGGCGTCTGATGACGCCGAATCCATGCAGCGGACCTGGAGGACGCCGACGGCTGCCGTCATGCCATCAGGAATGATTCCGTAGCAGACCCCGCGGCCTTGCGCGCGTTGCTGCTGCGACCACTCGACAAATCCCGCAAACTTGGCGAGCGTCGGCGGCGGAGGAGCCATGTAGGTCGTCACCGCTGGGTCGGAGAACAGCGTGAACAGCGTGTAAACATCGGCCGCGGCGACCTCGCGAAGCGTCGTCAGGTCACCACGGAGCGGTGGCACTCGGTCCGTCCATCGGTCGAGCATCGTGTACCGATATTACCGGACCGACATCAGGCCGCACGGACCAGCCACTTGCGTAAAGCGTTCTCACAGTCCGCCGCACACAACGGCGGGCCACTGCGCCACGGCGATTAGTCGATCCGTCGCCCCGGCGTGAATCGCGGGATCGTATGCGCCGAAGTACGCAACGGCGCCAAAACCGCCGCGCTCGAGGACGGACTCGAGTTCGCTTCTCGTCCAACATCGCATCACGAAGCGATAGTGGCTCGAATGTTCTCCAGCCTCGTCCACCAAAGTGTGCGTTTCGGACAGAAGCAGCCGCTGGCCTTCGGGATCGAGTTCCGTGGTGCTCGTGAACGTGAGCTTGCCTCGATCCGTAAGGATGGTCTTTCGAAAAACGGGTTCGCGCCGCTTGCGGTCCATCGTCGCCTCCCACTCCCGAACGTCCAGAATCAGGACGCCTGCCGGTTGGAGCGCGCGCGCGAACGCGGCGAATACCGATACGCGTGCCTCGTCATCCACGAAGTCGTTGAGCACGCCGCGGCAAACAATGGCGTGGTATCGCGCCGGCGGTAGAGCGCGGATGTCGCCGACGCGAAACGACACGTTGGCGTAACCGCCGACGCATTGCCTGGCAGTCTCGACCAGTTCGGACGACCGGTCCACGCCTTCAACGGCATAGCCTCGGCGCGCGAGTTCGCCGGCATATCGGCCCGTTCCACAGCCGGCATCAAGAATTGTTGCGCCCGGACCGACGCCGCGCTCACTCAGCCAGGCCGTGATTGCGGCGCAATCCTGACCGACAGGGCGGTCGATCAGCAGGTCAAATGCCCACGCGTACTCACCGTAAAAGGGGCGACTGGACTGCTCGGCCATGGACGCCACACGACTGTATAACAACGATGTTTGGAGGAGGCTACATGGCGGAGTCCACGGAGTGCGGCCGCTTCGTGGTACGACTTGGTGTCGCGACCCTTCTCGCCGAAGCCGATGGACTTCTGATTACCGCCGCGTAGGAAGAACGGTAGCTTGCACGGTTATGCGCTCTCGCTTCGTCCACCTGGCTATCCTGTCGCTCGCCGGCTTCGTCACGTCCTTCGGCGCACATATCGTGGCCACGAATCTGCCCGCGTATGCGGAAACGGTGGGTGCCGGCGCGTTCATGATTGGCCTGCTCATCGCCGCCTATGATTTCGCCGAGCTGTTCGCCAAGCCCGCCGCCGGGTTCATTGCCGACAAGCGCGGCATGAAGTCCATGCTGCTCGGCATCCGCACCGGATTTGCGACGTGTGGCGCGCTGGCCCTTCTCCTCCTCTTGCCGCTGGCCCGTTCGCAGGCGTTCCGCGTTCCTCGTTCAGCGTGGCCGAGCCGGACAAGGTGACCGCGCCACGAATATGGTCGTCATCGGGATTGGCAGGACCACCATCGATTCCCGGTGGTGAGCTCGAAGACGCGGCACTGGCGGTTGCCGGGCGCGCACTTCCTGATGCTTCCGCGGCCGCTGCCCTTGTGCTTCTACACAAGCTGCGCTATCCTGCGCTCCTGTAGAAGCCACAAGGAAGCGATGCCTGACAGCAAACTCGACCTGCCGCAGGGGACGCTGGACCTGCTGATCCTGAAAGCGCTCTCGCTCGGCGCGATGCATGGATGGGCGATTTCCCAGCGCATCCAGCAGGTCTCGCGCGATACCCTGCAGATTCCGCAAGGCTCGCTCTACCCCGCGCTTCACCGGCTCGAGCGGAAAGGCTGGATCCGGGCATCGTGGGGCGAGTCCGAGAACAACCGCAAGGCGAAGTACTACGAGCTGACGCGCGCCGGACGAGCGCGGCTCGTAACGGAGGCCGACGACTGGGCACGCCTCACGGCGGCCGTCGCGCTGGTGATGCGCATGAACTGACGTCAATCCCGCAGAACACACCATGCTGGATCAGCTCTGGGCGGAACTTCGCTACCGGCTGCGCGCCGTCTTCCGGCGGTCGACCATGGAAGCCGATCTCGATGCCGAGCTGCGCTTCCACATCGATCGCGAGGCCGAGGAGCTCGAACGCAGAGGGATCCCGCGCGCCGAGGCGATGCGCCGGGCGCGCATCGCGTTCGGTGGGCTCGAGCTGACGAAGGAAGACGCGCGTGACGCGCGCGGAACGGCGCTCCTCGAGTCGTTGCTGCAGGACGTGCGCTACGCGTTCCGGATGCTCCGCAAGGAATCGGCGTTCACGCTCACGATCGTGCTGCTGCTCGGCCTCGGCATCGGCGCGAACACCGCCACGTTTACGGTCATGCACGCGCTGCTCTTCCGCCCCCTTCCCGTGCCGCATCCGGAGCAGCTCGTGATCATCGGCAAGCCGTCGGCGGTCGGTTCGAACTGGCACGGCTCTCCGCAGACCGACTTCGTCTCGTTTCCTCTCTATAAGGACGTCCGGAGTCGCACCCGCGCGCTCGCGGACATCTACGCCGCCGGACGGCTCGACGTCGCCGAAGTGGATATCGCCGGAACGCCGAGGGCGAGCGAGGGAACCGCCGAACACACCGACGTCCGCCTGGTCACCGGCAACTATTTCGACATCCTGCAGGTGCAAGCGGTGAGGGGACGCACATTCACCAGCCGCGAGGACGCATTCGAGGGAAGCGCGCCGGTTGCCGTCATCAGCGATGGCTACTGGCAGCGCCGCTTCGCGCACCATCCCTCCGCCATCGGAAGCACCATCACGGTCAACCACGTGCCATTGACGATTGTCGGTGTCATGCCTGTCGGTTTCGGTGACGTCGTAGGCAATGCGACGGACATGTGGGTCCCGATGACGATGCAGCCGCTGCTCTCGCCGCAGCAACAGATGCTCGACGATCGCAACTGGTCGTGGCTGCAGATGATGGGACGGCTCGCGCCGGGCGTCACCCTCCCGCAGGCGAGGGCCGCCGTCACCGCAATCGAAGCGGACGCCATACGCGCCCAGTTGACGGGCAGGGACCTCGCGCAGTTCGAATCGGATCTGCGGGAGGACCCGATCGAGGTCGATTCGGGCGCGCTTGGCTTCTCGCGCTTCCGCCGCGACTACAAAGCCGCGCTGCTCGTGCTCATGGGCGCCGTCGGCCTGATCGTCCTCATCGTCTGCGCGAACGTCGCGAACCTCATGCTGGTCCGCGCGGTGGCCCGCACGCGGGAGATGACCGTCCGAATGGCGCTCGGCGCCGGACGCCGAAGACTCGTGCGGCAGCTGCTCACGGAAACGGCGTTGCTGGCTGCCGCCGGCGGAGGGCTCGGCTTGTTCGTGTCGAAGACCGGAGGCGATCTGATCGTGCGCCTCGCAAACGCTCCGCTATCGCTCGACACCGCCGCGGACTCGAACGTGCTCGCGTTCGGAGCGGGCCTGACGCTGCTCTGCGCGATCGTGTTCGGTGTCGTGCCTGCGTTCCGAGGCACGTGGGTGGATCTTGCGACGGCGCTGCGCGCGCAGGGCCGGAACCTGATCGGAACGCGCGAGCGCGGCCGCTTCGGCGCTGGAAGGACGCTCGTCGTCGTGCAAATCATGCTCTCGACGGTGCTGCTCATCGGCGCCGGCCTCCTCATCCGCAGCATGCACGGGATCCTCAACGCCGATCTCGGTTTCGATCGTGATCGCCTGGTGATGGCACACGTCTCGACACAGCGAGCCGGATATACGCCGGCGCGGGCGGCTGCTCTGGCGCGCCTCCTCCCGGAGCGCGCTGGTGCGCTGCCCGGTGTGCTCGGCGCGAGCACGACGTTTCATGGTCTCTTCAGCGGTGGCTACGGGACCATGGGCATCGTCCCGCCGGGAAGCGCGCGTTCTGCGCTGCCGGTGGAAGTGAGATACGACGCCGTCGGTCCCGGATACTTTCACGCCATCGGCGCCCGGTTGCTGCGCGGCCGTGAATTCGACGCACGCGACTCGGGATCAGGCGCGCGGGTCGCCATCCTCACCGACAGTCTGGCAAAGCGTCTCTTCGGTGATGACGATCCGATCGGAGCGCCGCTGCGAGACGACGACAGCGCCACGTATACGATCGTTGGCGTCGTTGACGACATCCGCGAAGCCAGCGTGCGCGATCGTCGGATTCAGGAAGCCTACATTCCGATATCCCAGACACATCAAAACGGGTTCTGGCTCGCGGTCCGCGTCGACCGCGATCCCGCCGCGTCGGTCGCCATGGTTCGACGTGCCGTGCTCGACACGGATCCGAACCTCCCGCTCGAGGTCCGACCGTTGAACGATCTCGCCGGCCAATCGGTCGCGGAAGATCGCCTGGCAATGGAGGTCACGGCGTTCTTCGGGATTATTGCGCTGCTGCTCGCCGCGCTCGGGCTGCACGGCGTGACGTCTTACGCGACGACCCGACGAAGCGGCGAGTTCGGCCTGCGCATCGCGCTCGGGGCCGAACCAGGAAGTGTCGCCCGACTGGTGATCCGCGAATCGGCGACGCTGGGGGCCCTCGGACTCGCCTGCGGCATCCCGACCGGCCTCGCGGCGACGCGCCTGATCCGCGATCAACTCTTCGGCGTCGGCCGAATCGATCCGCCGTCGCTCGCGGCTGCCATCGCCATCCTGATCGCGACGACGATCGTTGCCGCATACCTGCCGGCGCGCCGCGCGGCACGCATCGCGCCACTCGAAGCGCTCCACATAGAGTGAGCGGCGATGGGGCTTCTTCGTAAAGGCGCGGGTGCGCCGCAGGCGCACCTGAAGGTGCGCCCTACCGCACATTTTTGGCAACCTGTCAGAAAGTAGCGCCTCGTAGGCGATAGTGCACGTGGATGACTCCGGTGCTGAAACGGCGCGTCTCCACGAGTTCGAGATAGCGTCGTAACGCGGCTCGGAAGGCAGGCTTGCCGCCGCCGACGATCACCGGGTTGAGAAACAGGTGACATTCGTCGACGAGATCGGCTTCGAGCGCAAGTCCCGCAAGCTCGGCGCCGCCAATGATGATGTCGTGCTCCGATTCCCATTTGAGCTTTCGAATAGCCTCGTGGTCGAAGTCCCGTCCGAGGCGCGTGTTGCGTGTCGCCGCCCCTGTCAGCGTTCGCGAAAAGACAATCTTCTCGGCTTGCTGCCACACCTGTGCGAAGTCGCGGTGTTCGGGTGGGTAGCCCTCCACCGGCGCATCCCAATAGGCCATCGTCTCGTAGAGTCGTCGCCCATAGAGATGGGTTCCGATCGGCCGCAGCAACTCAGTGATGAACGCGTGAACTTGATCGGCGTTGACCCAATCGAAGGCGCCGGTTGCGTCCTCGACGTATCCGTCGAGCGAGGTATTGGTGATGTAGATCAACTTCGACATTGCCACCCAGCCGCCTTGCGGCGATATGCTCAATTTGATTATACTCGCGCGGGTTCAATGCCGCCGCGCGATCCCGAAACGCTTCTGCCCCTCAAACCGGTCGTCTTCCAGGTGCTGCTGTCGCTCGTCGATGCCGAGCAGCACGGCTACGCCATCGTGCAGGACATCGCGGAGCGCTCGTCGGCGCGCCTGCGGATCGAGCCCGGCAATCTGTACCGCACGCTGCGGGACATGCTCGATGACGAGCTGATCGAAGAGTCCGACCGCCGTCCCGCGCCAGGCCTGGACGATGAACGGCGGCGCTACTATCGCATCACGCGGTTCGGCCATCGCGTCGCCGCCGCCGAAGCGACGCGGCTGTTGCAGCTGGTCGCCGACGCGCGGGCTCGCAATCTGCTGAAGGGACGCGCGTGAGCGAACGCCGGCGCGCGGCGGCAGAGCGAGCCTACGACCTTCTGCTCGCGCTCTTTCCGCGCCGGTTTCAGGATCGCTTCGGCCTTCAGCTGCGCGAGTCCTTCCGCGACGCGTATCGTGACGCCGCATCACGCGGACACGCCGCGCTCGCGACCTTCTGGATGCACATCGTCGTCGACGCGCTGACCAGCGCGATCGCGGAGCGATTCGCGAGCCGTTCACGAACGCACGCGGGAGGATCTCCGATGAGAGGCTTGCTGCAGGACGTCCGCCACTCGCTCCGCGTCGCGGGGCATCGCCCCGTGCTCTCGCTGGTGATCGTCGCAACCCTGGCGCTTGGCGTGGGCGCGAACACCGCAATCTTCAGCCTGGTGAACACCGTGCTGCTGCGCCCCGTGCCGTATCACGACGTCGAGCGACTGGTGCGGGTTGTGCCGGTATTCCCGGCGCATTTCTTCGACTGGAGGCCGCGCGCGCGATCGTTCGTCGATCTCGGCTGGTCGACCGACGCGGTGTACAACCTCACCGGCGACGGGCCGCCCGAGATGCTGACCGGGTATCGCTTCTCGGCCAACATGTTGGGTGTGCTTGGCGTCGAGCCCGCGCTCGGACGCGGGTTCCGGCCTGAAGAGGACAGCCCGGGCGCGCCGCACGTCGCGATTCTGAGTCACAAGCTGTGGCAGCGGCGGTTCGGCGGAGATCCCGGGATCCTCGGCCGCGCGCTGACGCTCAACGGCGCGCGCTACACGGTGATCGGCATCATGCCACCGAGCTTTGCGCATCCGCCGTCGACTGAGATCTGGACGCCAATAGCGTTGTCACCCGCCACTGCCGCGAGCAGCCAGATGTTGCTACGGCTGGTCGGCCGCCTGAAGCCGGGTGTCTCGCGCGAGAGTGCGCAGCAGGAGCTCGGCGTGCTCTACAGCGACCTCGCGCGGCGCTTTACCGACACGAGCGGCCGCGCACCCAACATCGCGCCGTTCGACAGCGCCGGCGACGCCAAGCCGCTGCTGGCGATTCTCTTCGCCGCGGTCGGTTTCGTACTGCTCATCGCCTGCGCCAACGTGGCCAACCTGCTTCTGGCGGATGCGACCGGCCGTCGACGTGAGCTCGCGATCCGTCGCGCACTCGGCGCCACCCGTGCGCGTGTGGCGCAACAGATCCTCACGGAGAGCGTGATGCTGGCGCTGGTCGGCGGGGCAATTGGCACCCTCATCACCTTATGGACGCGCGACACGCTCGTGGCGCTGTTTCCGCCGACGATCGCCAACCTCAATCTCCCTCGCGTCGAACACATCGACCTGGGCCCGCGAGTATTGCTGTTTGCCGTAGTGGTGAGCGGTGTCTGCGGCCTCCTGTTCGGGCTCCTGCCGGCGTGGAACGTTGGCCGCACTCACGTTCAGGACACGCTGAAGCAGGGAGACCGCGGCGGCTCGGCGCCGCGCCGTATTCACGCGACGCTCGTCGTCGCGGAGGTGGCGCTGTCGATCGTGCTGCTCAGCGGTGCGGTGCTGATGGTTCAGAGCTTTGTGCGAGTGCAGCAGCAGCGCCTCGGCTTCGAAGCCGACGGTGTGCTCTCGGCCCGTCTCATGCTGCCGCGATACCGCTACCCTGATGCTGCCGGTGCTGTCGCGTTCACGCGGGCGGTCACCGAGAAGCTGAAGACCGTTCCCGGAGTCGAGCGCGTGGGCGTCACCAACTACCTGCCGCTGAGCGGCTGGTGGGGCAACGAGGTATTTCAGATCGAAGGCAGGCCCGCGCCGGCGCCGGATGCACAACCAAACGCAGACTTACGGCTGGCGACCGAGGATTACTTCCGAACCATGGGAATTCCGCTCATGGCGGGCCGCATGTTCACCGCTCACGACGATGCCGCCGCACCTCCCGTGGTCATCGTCAACGAGACGTGCGCGAAGCGGTATTGGCCGGGAGAGAACCCGGTCGGCCATCGCATTGTGATCGAGCGCGGCTCGGCGCCCGTGCCCCACGAAATCATCGGAGTGATCGGCGATGTGAAGAGCTTCGGCCTCGATGAGGAGACGCACGCGGAACTCTTCCACCCGTACTGGCAGGCACCGTCAGCGCTTCTCGGCATCGTCCTGCGCGCTGGCGTCGATCCAGGCTCGCTCGCGGGCGCTGTTCGCGAGACGGTGTGGAGCATCGATCGGGATCAACCAGTCACGTATGTGATGCCGATGTCGGACCTCGCCGCCGAATCGCTCGCGTTCCGTCGAACCGGCATGATGTTGTGCGCGGGCTTCGGCGTGCTGGCGCTGGCGCTCGCGGCGATGGGTGTCTCTGGTGTGCTGAGCTATTCGGTGAGCCGCCGCACGCGCGAAATCGGCGTGCGCATGGCGCTCGGCGCGACGCGCGGAGAAGTCGCGGCGCTGGTGATGCGGGAAGGTCTCGTCATGATCGCTATCGGCACCGCACTTGGCCTCGCCGCGGCGCTCGTGCTGATGCGCACTATGGCGAGCGTGCTCTACGGTGTCGGGCCCGGCGATCCACTGAGCTATGTGGTCGCAATCGCGACGCTGCTAGTCGTCGCCGTCCTGGCGACGTGGCTACCCGCCCGACGCGCCACCGCCGTCGATCCCTTGATTGCCCTGCGCACGGAGTGAACCCTCCGTCGATGACGTTCGCCCCGCGCGGTGGGGCTTCACCGAGCGTCTGGAAGGTGACATGCAAAGAGCGCTATTGATCGGAATCCTCGCGGGCTCGATGCTCACATGTGCTGCCGTCCGAATCATCGCGCAGCGTCCCGCGGCGAGTCCCGCGTCAAGCTTCGACGCCGTTCTGCGCGCCGTAGAAGCCGCCCAGGTGGAACTGGTCAATGGCCGGCCTGCTGCGTTCAAGGCTCTGTGGTCTCACGGCGACGAGGTCACGCTGTCCGGCGGGTTAGGCGGTGCGATAGCGAAGGGTTGGATGCAGGTCAGCGCGCGCCTCGATTGGGTCGCGACGCAATACGTCGAGGGTAGTCGCACGCACGAGGAAGTGTCCCGTTGCGTCGGGCAAGACCTCGCGTACGTCGTCCTGCGCGAAACAATCGCCTTCAAGAGCCCGGCGGACGGTCGGACAATGGTGCAGGAGCTGCGCGTCACCCAGATCTTCCGACGTGAAGCCGGGCAGTGGCGAATTCTGCACCGACATGCCGATTCTCAACTCGCGAAAGGGCGGACAGGCTGAGGGCTGGCCGTCTTGCCTGGCTTCTCCACCGCCGGCATCTCACGTGGCGCCTCTAAGTCACTGATCCCACATCTCACCCTCCGGTCCGCCATGTAATAGTTGGCCTCCTGGTGCGTCTATGCGGGTAAGGCGCACGACGTGACCACGGCCACTGCCCAAATGGGCGAGTCCATCGAGATGACATCCACGCCGGCGCCGGCAGGTTTCGCCGGGTTGTACGAGCAGCACTACGAGGCGGTGTTCCGCGCCGCGCTCCGCGTCACCGGAAGTGCGGCCGACGCCGAGGACGTTCTACAGACCGTGTTCCTCCGCGTGCTGTCGGGGAGCGGACCACATGAGGCCGCCGGCCGACCGGCCGCCTACTTCCGACGGGCCGCCGTCAACGCCGCGGTTGACCTCTTGCGGCGCCGGGCGGTCCACGCCGAAACGGCGTTCGACGACGGGGCGCTGCATGCGGCCGTCGAGCCGGCGCTGCTGCTGAAAGAACAGCTCCGACGCGCCATCGCAACCCTCGAGAGCGACGACGCGACCTTGTTTCTGCTGCGTCACGTCGAAGGGCTCTCGAATCAGGAGCTCGCCGACGTGTTCCAGATCGAGAAGAACAACGTAGCCGTCCGGCTTCACCGAATCCGGCTCCGGCTGCAGGCGGAAATACAGCGGTAGGCGAAGGAGATCGCCGATGGTCGAAGATCGGCTCGAAAGAGCCCTACAGGAAATGAGACAGGAAGCCGTCGATGCCGGGACGCTCGATGCCGCGCGCGGCCGCGTCTGGGACACGCTGACGAGCGCCGCGAGCGCTGGCTGCGCGGAGTTTCGGCCGGACTTCCACGCGTATCTCGGCGGAACGCTCACGGGCGGCAGGCGCGTGCTACTCGAAGATCACATCAGCCGCTGCTCCGCGTGTCGTGCCGTGCTTGCCGAGATCAAGGGCGAACGGCGCATCATCGCCATGCCGCAGCGCTCCTCTTCCCGCTGGCGCCAGTGGGGAACGCTCGCCGCCGCAGCCGCGCTGCTGTTGTCAATCGTCTATCTCGGTCGCGATACTCTCGACGCCTGGATGGCTCCTGGCGGCCCGCGCGCGACGGTCGTGTCCGCCAGCGGCGGTTTGTACCGCCTCTCCGGCGGTGCGCTCGACGCAGGCGCCGCCATCAGTGAAAAAGAACAGGTCCGCACCGGCCCGGGTGCTCACGCGGTTCTGCGCTTGGTCGACGGATCAACCGTGGATGTCAACGAGCGAACGGAGCTGTTCGTCACCGCCGCCTGGAGCGGTCAGGCCATTCACCTCCAGCGCGGTGACGTCATCGTCCAGGCGGCGAAGCAGCGCCGCGGCCATCTGCGCGTCCTGACGCGTGATTCGATCGCCTCCGTGAAGGGGACGGTTTTCGCGGTGTCGGCCGGGATGGCAGGCTCGGTGGTCTCCGTCGTCGAAGGATCGGTCGCGGTAAATCAGCCGGGGCGCGAAGTGATGCTCAGGCCCGGGCAGCAGGCCGCGTCGAATCCCGCACTGGCGACGTCGGTGGCCGAGGCCGTCTCGTGGAGTCCCGAGGCCGAGGAATACCTGCAGCTCCTCGCATCCTTCGCCAAGATTGAACGTCAGATGGCCGGCTTCTCGGGCCCGTTGCGCACAACGTCCGCGATGCTTTCGTATCTTCCTGCGGGCGCGTTCGTCTACGGCGCGGTCCCAAACCTTGGCGGAAAGATCGGCCAGGGCCTGGTTGCAGCGGAACAGCAGGCATTCGAGAATGCCACGTTTCGCACCTGGTGGAGCTCTGACGCGGGACTCGGGTTGCGACGGCTCGTCGATCGCGTCCAGTCCGTGAGCTCGCTGCTCGGCGACGAAGTGGTGTTCTCCATCGCATCGATAGGACCTCGCGACGAAGTTCCGATGGTCATGGCTGGCGTGCAGCCGGGGAAACGAGCGGCACTCGCGAGCGCTCTCGACGAACTGTTCGCCGACGCTGGCGAACGCGCGCGGGCATATTCGGTGTCCGACGAGTTGATCGTGATCTCCGACACGCCGTCGCACCTCTCATGGGCCCTCAGTCACCTCGGTCAGGGCGCAAGCTCCCCGTTTGCCGCGGCGATTCGGGATCGCTACCAGCGCGGCGCGGGCTGGCTGATCGGAGTGGACGCAGCTCCCGTGATCGCAATGGCGGCGGGTGACGATGCGCCTCCGATCGAACTCGCGGGCATGGTTGGTGTGAAGTACCTTTTCCTCGAACAACGTTCTCCCGAAGGAACGGAAGAGAACGAGGTCACGTTGATGTTCGAGAGCGCCCGCCGCGGGATGGCGTCATGGCTCGCGGACGGCGGCTCCGGAGGCGCAGCGGAGTACGTTCCTGCAGATACGCTCCTTGCCGGTTACGTATCGATGCGGGAGCCCGCGCAGCTGTTCCAGGAGTTCACGGCGCTGATGACCAAAGAACGCGAGTCGTTCCAGGGCGACCTGACCAGGCTCGAAGAAAAACTCGGCGCCGGCTTCGTCGCGAACCTGACAGCGGCGATGGGCACCGAAGCGGCCTTCGCGCTGCATGGGTTCTCCGTCTCCGGCCCGGCGTGGGTGGTCGTCGCTCTCGCGAATGACCCGGCGACCATCGATAGTTCACTCGTGAAGCTGGTGGACGCGTTCAACGCGGAGCTGGCACCCGGCGAGCAGGACAAGCGATGCATCCTTGGACAGGAGAGCGCGGGCGGACGGATGTGGAACACGATGAAGGCGGCAGGCCTTCCGTTCGGCGTGACCTGGACCTACGATGCCGGCTACATGGTGATGGCGTCGGATCGGGCGGCAGCCGAGCGCGCCATCGCGACCCGGAACGGCGGCTCCGCGCTGGTGTGGTCGGCGGCGTTCCAACGTCAGCTGCCCGCATCGGCGGGCCTCCACCCGGCCGCGTTTGCCTGGCTGAATACGAAGGGGGCGCTCGGCACGTTCTCGGCACTCTCCGGGAATCAGGCCGTGACCAAACTGCTGGCGGAGCGCGATCCGATGCTGGTGGTCTTCGACGGGCAGCCGCAGCAGATCCACGCAGCCAGCCGAACTCGTCTCTCAGGTGCGATCATCGATGCGATGCTGCTCGGGAGCGCGACCCGCGCGGTGATGGCGCCGCAATCCGAGACGACGCGCCATTGATCCGAGCGAGCGCAGCGCGGGCACGTGTAGGGAGTTCGAGGGGCGAAGCCCTCGCTGAACGATGAACAACACACCGGTCGTCGAGCTCGAAGACTTGAAGGTGAAGTTGGGGCGGCGGGAGATCCTTCACGGGATCACCTGCCGCCTCGGCGTGTCCGGCACGGGTAAAGCGGTGGGCCTCCTCGGCCCGAACGGCGCCGGCAAGTCGACGCTGATCCTGACCCTGCTCGGGTTCCTGCGTCCCAGCGCGGGGCGCGCCCGCATTCTCGGCTTCGATTGCGCGCACAGCATGGGCGAGGCGCGATCGCGCATCGGCTACATGCCGGAGAACGACGCGTTCATCGGTGACATGACGGCCGTCGCCTTCGTGCGGCAGATGGCGGAACTCTCCGGGCTGCCCCCGGAACCGGCGCTCGAGAAGGCCCACCAGGTGCTGTTTCACGTGGGGCTCGGCGAGGCACGTTATCGCGAGCTGCGCACCTATTCGCTCGGGATGAAGCAGATGGCGAAGCTCGCGCAGGCGATCGTGCACGGACCGGAGCTGGTCGTGCTCGACGAACCGACCAACGGACTCGATCCCGCGGCGCGCCGGCGGATGCTCAAACTGATCGCCGAGATGAAGAACGAGCAGGGCATGAACGTGCTTGTCTGCTCGCACCTGCTGCGCGACATCGAGCAGGTGTGCGACGAGGCGGTGATCATGAAGGACGGGGCGATCGTCCATCACTGCGATCTCGAAGAAGAGCGGCGGTCGAACCGCTCGTTCGTCGAGCTCGAGATCACAGGCGACGATCGTGACCTGCGCGCGGCGCTGCCGGAGATCGGCGCCGAGGGTGTTTCCGAAGGCCTGGGCCGCTGGCGCATCGTCCTGCCGCCCGGGGTCGAGGTCGATGCGATCTGGCGCCTCGCGGCTCGGCAGCAGCTTCTGGTGAGGAAGCTCACGCATCGCAGAGACACGCTGGAAGAGATCTTCCTGAAGGCGATGGGCCACATCGCGCACACGCCCGGAGAAGGCGCGGCCGCAGATCTCACCGCGAACGTGACCGCCAACTAGAACCCATGGCCGTTTACAAACGAGGCTACCGGAGATACACGGGACCGCTCACGGGACGCTGGGCCAGGTTCCTCGTCCTGCCGAAGTACGCCTGGCGACGGCTGTATCAGCAGCGTCTCGTGTTGCTGCTGACGATCCTCGCGTTCGTGTGGCCGATCCTGTGCGCCGGCTTCATCTATTTGACGAATCACGCGGAGCTGCTGCAGGGCCTCGATCGAGACTTTCGTGAGTTCATTCAAGTCGACGGGCGGTTCTTCTCCATCTTCATGTACGTCCAGGCGGGATTCGCGGTGTTCCTCGCGGCGCTCGCCGGACCCGGCCTGATTGCACCGGATCTCGCCAACAACGCGCTCCCGCTCTATTTCAGTCGTCCGCTCACGCGCTGGAGCTACGCGCTTGCGCGACTCACGGTTCTCGTCGGCATGCTGTCGGTCGTCACGTGGATTCCTGGGCTCATTCTGTTCTGGTTGCAGGTCGGGCTCGCGGGCGGTGCATGGTTCCGCGCGCATTGGACGCTCGGCGCAGGCATGGTCGCCGGCTTTCTCGTGTGGCTGCTGATCCTGAGCCTGGTGGCGATGGCGAGCTCCGCCTACGTGAAGTGGAGGGTCGTCGCAGCCGCTGTGAGTCTGGCCTTCTTCTTCATCCTGAGCGGCGTTGCCGAGATGATCGACAACGTGCTCCGCGTGAAGTGGGGGCACGTCATCGATCCGGCATGGGCAGTCAATCAGGTGTGGTGTGCGCTGCTGGGGGTGACGCCGCCCGAAGGACCCGGGACAGCGGCATCGGCCGTGGCGCTGGCCGCGACTGTCCTCCTGCTCGTCCTGGTGATCGAACGCAAGCTGCGCCCCGTCGAGGTCGTGTCGTGACAGTACCGACGCACGAGCGCAGCGAGTGCGCCACGCGAGCGGAGCGGGGCTCGGGGGTCCCCGCGAGCGAGCGTGTAGGGGGGGCCGGCGGGGCAAAGGCCCCCGGAGTGGTATTCGACGAGGTGTCGAAGTTCTATGGCGAAGTGCTCGGCGTAAATCGGGTGACGCTGAACATCCCGCCGGGGATCACGAGCCTGGTCGGGCCGAATGGCTCCGGCAAGACCACGCTCATGAACCTGATGACGGGTCTGATTCATCCGGACCACGGTCACATCCTCATGCGCGGGATCTCCCCTCGCGATCCGGAAGCGCTGATGCGAATCACCGGGTACGCGACGCAGTACGACACGGCGCCGCGGTGGGCGACGGGCTTCACGTTCATCACGACCAGTCTGCAGCTGTTCGGATTTGGCAAGGCTGAAGCGGAGGAGAAGGCATGGAAGGCGCTCGAGCGTCTTAGCCTCACCGACGCGGCAAACCGGAAGGTGGCGGCGTATTCGAAAGGCATGCGGCAGCGGGTGCGGCTCGCGCAGGCCATCGCGCACGATCCCGAGCTGCTCGTCCTCGACGAGCCGCTGAACGGCCTGGACCCTCTCGTTCGGGCCGAGACGATCGCGTTGTTCCGCTCCTGGGCGAACGAGGGCAAGCACGTCATCATCTCGAGCCACGTCCTCCAGGAAGTGGATCTGATCAGCGATCAGGTCGTGCTGATCGCCAACGGGATGATCATCGCGGAAGGAACCATCCGCACGGTGCGCGACGAGATCGAAGAGCACCCGAGCCAGTACCTCGTACGCTGCAGCGATCCGTCGGGGGTCGCGGCCATGCTCTTCGGCGAGGGGCACATCACCGAGATTCGGCTGAACGACGACCGCATGGGCATGCTCGTGATGACTCGCGATCGCGAGCAACTCGCACGTGCGCTGGGTCGGATCGCGCTCAACGGCCACCGTATTGAAGCGGTTGTGCCGGCCGACGAGAACGTCGACGCGCTTTACGAGTACCTGATTGGAGGCGAGTAGCGTGTCCCTTCGGCAAGCTCAGGGCGGCGCCGGCGGCAATCGCTCTTTCTCCGCGCGCGCGCGTCAAACGTGGACGATCGCCAAGATCGAGCTGCGCCGTGTCTTCTTCGCGAAGCGCGGACTGTGGGTCTATGCCCTCGCACTCCTTCCCGCCGTCGCCTTCTTCGGCCACGGCGTGGACGCGAAGTTCCGGATGGAGCGGCTTTCTCGGCGCGGCCTGGCCGACGCGGCGATGATGAACACCATCCAGAAAGGACAGAAGCTCGAGGACGTCAAGGCACGGCTCGGAAAGCCCGCCGAAGAACGCTGGTCGGTGCGGACGCGACGCGTTCGTCAGCGCACCGCGAATGCGGGGACGACGACCCACGTGATTGAACCGGCGGTCGAAGCGCGGTTCGTCCGTCTGAACGTCACCGAACCGACCTACGACCGCGACGGCGCCGCGAGGATTTACGAGTTTGAAGTCTACGGACCCGATGGCGCGCAGAATCTCGCGCTTGCCCATCCCGCGACGGGAAGTCTGCCCTGCAGCCCCGAACAAGGACCTGAGAAGGCCGTCAACGGCAGCGTCTCGGGAGGCAAGGCCGATCGCTGGTGTGCCGAAGATTGGCCCTTGTTCCTGCAGGTGGATCTCGGAGCGCCGCATTCGGTGAAGCGCTTCGTCGTGAAGCACGCCAGTGCGGGAGGCGAGAGCGAGGACTCCGACACCCGCGATTTCAACATCCAGGTGAGCGCGGACGGAAAGACCTTCACGACCGTTGCGACGTCTTCCGAGGCGGGGTCCGTCGACGAACGGACCGAGTATCGATCGGTCATCTACTTCGACGGGCGACGGCAGGCCTACCTTATGTTCGTGGACGGCACGTTGGACAGCGCGAACATCGAGCCGGTGCTGAACTTCGAAGAGGATCGAACGGTCTTCGCCGGCATCTTCCAATACTTCTATCTGCGGTTGGCCATCTTCTTCGGTTGCCTGGGCATGTTCATGTATCTCTTCAGCGGAGAGATGAGCAACCGGACGCTGCATTACTGGTTTCTCGCGCCCGCGCCGCGCGAGGTGCTGCTCGCAGGGAAGTACGCGGCCGGCCTGATCGCGTCGGCAGTGATTTTCAGCGGCGGCGCGCTGCTCGCCTTCATCGCCATGACCTGGCCGCACGACGCGGTGGAACTCCAGGCCTTCTGGAACGCCGGCGGCATGGCGCACGCGTTCTGGTATTGCGCGGCGGCGGTGCTCGGGTGCGTCGGCTACGGCAGCGTCTTTCTCGCCGTCGGCCTCTACACCCGGAATCCCATCATTCCGGCGGCGGTGCTTCTTGCGTGGGAGGGCGCGAATGGCATTTTCCCGCACGCTCTCCAGAAGATCAGCATCCTCTATTACCTGCAGTCTCTCTGTCCGATCCCCGCACCGGTCGACGATGACACGCCGATGCTGATCCGTCTCCTGGCGGCGCCGGCGGCGCCCGCCTCGCGTCCGGCGGCGATCTTCGGCCTGCTTCTTCTCAGCGCGTTCGTCTTGTGGATCGCCAGCCGCGCCGTCCGGCGCATGGAAATCTCCTACGGCGCGGAGACGTGATCGCAGACTCGCAAAGCTGACGACGTTCCCGTAAGACCAAGGCCGACGGAGGGCGCCGCACCTGAAGGTGCGGCCAACCGCTCCATCACAGTGAGCCGAAGCGAGCCTCGCGCCCGGATGCGAGGCGACCGAAGGCGCCGAGCGAGGGCGCGAGTAGGGCCCGCCTTCGCGCCGAAGGCGCTACGGCGCGGTCTCGCCATAGCTTTAGCGGAGGCGGAGTTCGAGGGACGAAGCCCCTCGGAAACGAAAGGACGAACAGGTGACATCACTCGAGAAATGGGTCAAGGACTTCAAGCATGCGGCGCAGAGTCTCCTCCGTACTCCGAGCTTCACGCTCACCGTGGTCGTCACGCTCGCCCTCGCCATCGGAGCAAACGCCGCGATCTTCAGCGTCGTCAAACCGGTGCTGCTCGATCCGTTGCCGTACCCCAATGCGGACCGACTGGTTCACATTGGCGGTTCGGCGCCGGGGACCGACCAGCCGGATGATTTCGGCGTTCCGGACGAACTGTACTTCGAGTACCGCGAGAGCGTTCCCGCAATCGAAGATGCCGGGCTCTACGGCACGGGGTCGTCGACCACTCGCGCCGAAGGGCAAGTCGATCAGCTCTTCGTGACGCAGGCCACCCCTTCCTTCTTCAGTACGCTCGGCGCACAGCCGGTCGTCGGGCGCCTGCCGAATGAGAGCGACGACGGCAGCGTCGTTGTCCTCAGCTACTGGCTGTGGCAAAGCTGGTTCGGCTCCAATGCGCAGGTGATCGGCAGGAGCTACACGTTCGCAAACCAAACCCGGACGGTGATCGGGGTCATGAAGCCGGAGTTTCGATTCCCTGACGAGCGCGTTGCGTTCTGGGTGCCGTTGGCGATTCGCGCCGCCCAGGTCACGCCGGGAGGATTCGGACCGCGGATGATCGCACGTGTGGCGCCGGGGATCGATCGGGCACAATTGGCAGCGCAGCTCGAGCCGCTCGCACGGCGTGTGCAGCAGCGGCTGGGCGGCGCGGCGCCGTACGTGCGGATCATGGAGCGTCACCGTCCGATCGTGATGCCGCTCCGCGAGCATCTCGCCGGCAAGATCGCGACGCCGTTGTGGATTCTCCTCAGTGCGGTTGGCATCGTCTTTCTCGTCGCGTGCGTGAACGTCGCGAACCTGTTCACAGTGCGCGCCGAGAACCGGCGAACCGATTTGGCCGTCCGCCGGGCGCTCGGCGCCGGACGAGGCGATCTCATTCGATCGCAATTGACCGAGGCCCTGCTCGTCGCAGCGGCTGGCGGTGCAGCGGGCGCGCTCATCGCGTCGGCGGGCGTCCCACTTCTGGTCCGCGCCGCGCCTGATGCTGTCGCCGGTGGCTTTGCCGGCGCCCCGATACCCGGACTCGCCACAGCGCATCTCGACGTGACCGCTCTCCTGTTTACGGCAGGTATATCCGTACTCGCGGCGTGTGCATTCGGTCTGGTGCCGGCGCTTCGCATCTCAGGTTCGCGTCTGGGCAGCCTCCAGGGACGAGGGATCGTCGGCCGCCGCGGCCACACGCGTGATGCGCTGGTGGCCGCCCAAACGGCGTGCGCCGTCGTGCTGTTGGTCGGCGCCGCGCTCCTGATG
>JBKPRU010000199.1:0-22107 GCA_046734675.1 Acidobacteriota bacterium | reverse complement strand
GGGTGATCGTGGTGCGCGGGTTCATCGTCTGCCTTCGCCGCGACCGATTCAGGCGAACGCGGCGCCGATTCGCGGCCGCTGCTCGCCGACTTCGGCCGCCACTCGAATGGCGATGACCACGAGGAGCTCGAGTCCGATTCGTCGCCCGACTCCGTCGGGGCGGCTTCGGCGGCGCGCGGCTGCGACGCCGCAATCGGTCCCGGCGTCTCGATCTCGATGCCCTGCTCGAGCAGGAACTTGCGTTCTTCCTTCTTCTCCTGCGCGCGCTGCAGGTAAGTGCGGATCTCCTCCGCGAAGAGATCCGGATCGCAGCCCGCGGCGGACGCGTCTTCTTTCTCTTTCTTCTTCCCGAAGATGCCGAACAGGCCGCGCGAGCGGCCCCCTTCGCGATCCGCCGACGTGCCCGCCAGCTGCGGGATCGTGTGCGTCTGCAGGTGCTCGGCGCCGTCGAGCAGCCGCAGGTGCGCGATCAGTTCGTCCTCGTCGCGCGGCGAGAGCAGCGCGCTCAGCAGCAGCACGTCCGGAATCTCTTTCCGGATCGCTTCGAGTGCCGCGTCGCGCGTCTCGACGACGACGACGTCGGCCAGCACCTTGTCGCGGACGATGCGCTTGATGATGGCGGCCTGGCGCAGATCCGGCTCGATCGCGAGAACGATTTGCATCAGCTCTTGACCATGAAAATCGTGAGCACGACGCCGACCGTGGCGAATACCAGCAGCGGCGCGTTCTCGAGGCTCTGATAGCGCGCCGCCGACAGCAGCGCGTCGCCCAGCTCACCCAGGCGATGCGTCCACGGGGCCATTCGCGTCACGTCGCTGCCGCTCACCAGATCGACGAGGCGATCCTGGACGCGCGGGTCGACGGTCGTGAGCGCGAACAGAATCCCGCAGAACACGCCCGCCGACAACGCGCCGTCACGTATGCCGAACTTTTTGACCATGCTTTCCGCCCGGATCACGATCGCGTGATCGCCGCTCTCAGGGACCACTCGCAGTTGCACGCGCGACATCGCATCTTCGCTGGGCGCGTCTTCTCTTAATGGCAAGGCATGTACCGCGGCGCCTGCTGCCGCCGACCAGTGGTCGCAAGTCGCACGTTGACAGACAGTACGCGCGCATCTCGCACGGCCCCGGGCCGCGGCGTGTGCGCGACGTGCGGCGCCGGGCCAACCAAATTCGCGCGGGCCGTTACGAAAGTGCAGGACGGGAGCCCCGCGATCGCCCCCTGCAGATGACGGAATTTCCTCCTTTGAACGGCCCCTATTGGCGCGCAAATGCCGCCACATCCTGACACTTGCGGCCTTTCGCCGATCCCTGCGGATGAGGCGTGGCACACCCGTTGCCTTTATGCCTGCCGTGACGCGGCGATGGCCGCGGGCGTCAACAACGCGGCAGTCGGCCGCACTTCGCACCGCACGCGGGCGGTGCAAACCCGCTGGGGGAGGATCTCATGCAGCTTGTTAACTCCGTGAAGTCGTTCGTGCGTAATGACGAGGGCCAGGACCTGCTCGAGTACGCGCTGCTCGTCGCGCTGATCGCGCTGGTCGCGGTGGCGGCGGTTGGTCTGGCGGGCGGCGCCGTGAAGACGATCTTCACGAACATCGCCAACACGCTGACCGGCGCGGCCTCGTAAACGCAGCACATCGGAGGATCACAATGCAGCTTGTTCACGTCATGAAGTCGTTCATCCGCAACGAAGAAGGCCAGGACCTCCTCGAGTACGCGTTGCTCGTGGCCCTGATCGCCCTCGTGGCGGTTGCAGCGGTCGGCATGGCCGGTGGCGCCGTGAAGGACATCTTCACGAACATCGCCACGCAGTTGACCGGCGCCGCTTCGTAGAACACGGTTCGTCGGGTCAGAGGCCGGGAGGCAACTCCCGGCCTCGCATTTGAGCAGTCGGGATCACGCATCTGTAGGGAGCACGCGATGCAATCGCCAAAAGCCGTCGACACGCTATTGAAGATGGCGAACCCCAGGTTCCGTCTTTCCGACGATGGGCAGGACCTGCTCGAGTACGGATTGCTCGTCGCGCTGATCGCACTGGTCGCGCTCGGAGCCGTGAGCACGCTCGGCCAGACGATCTACACGATCTTCTGGCAGAGCATCGCCAGCAATTTCTAAGGCCGTCGTGCGGGCGCCTTACAAGAGTTCACCTGTGTCGCCGCATGACGGCGGTGCGCACGGCGCGCCCGCGACGAGCGGAGCGGGGCGCAGGGGCCCCCGCGAGCGAGGAGCCGGGTTCGGGGCGGAGCCCCGGTAGACATTCGATGACTGTGACGTCTTTCATCGTCCTCGCCGCCGGCCTGGCCGCCGCGGTCGTGATCGATATGCGCAGCCGTCGCATTCCGAACTGGCTGACCGGATCGATGATGGCCGTCGCGCTCGCGTTCGCGTTCGCCGGCATCGGCGTGGTCACGCCGAAGCAGGCAGCGCTGGGGATTCTCGCCGGTCTGCTGCTCATGCTGCCGGGCCACATCATCGGCGCCACCGGCGCCGGCGACGTGAAGCTGATGGCGGCGGTGGGCGGCTTCGTCGGACCGGCGGTCGCGTTGAATGCGTTTGTCGGGACGGCGATTGTCGGGGGAGTCTTCGCCGTAGCCGTCGCGATGCGGCGCGGTCGGTTGATCGACACGATCGCCGGCACCAGCCAGCTGGTCACGGCGCCGTCGGCCGCGAAGGTAGAGATCGAAGCACCTGCACGCGCTAATCGTTTCGCGTACGGGCCGGCCATCGCGGTCGGCAGTCTCATCGCCGTGCTGCTCACGGCGAAGTGGTAGCCACCAGCCACCAGCTACCAGCCGCCAGCTCCCAGCCCGCCAGCCACCAGCTGGTAGCTCGGAGCATGAGGCGGGAAGCTGGGAGCTGACAGCTGAGAGGTGATGCTTATGACACGCATCAAGAAGAACGAACGCGGAGCGGCGCTGCTCGAGGCGGCGATCACGGTACCGATCATTCTCTTGATCTCGGTCGGCATCTTCGAGTTCGGCCGCGCCTACCAGACGTGGCAGGTGTTGACCAACGCCGCCCGTGAAGGGGCCCGCCTGGCGGTGATCGAGGGATCCACCGACGCAGCGGTGCGGACGCGCGTCAACCAGTACCTGAAGGACGGCGGCATCATCAAGACCGACCTGGCGACGGACAAGATCGCGATCGTGCACGACGTCAAGTTCACCGGTGCGACGTCGTGCCCGCCGTGTGGCACCAGTATCACGGTCAATCTTCCGTTCCAGTTCATGGTGCTGAACCCGGTGGTGAGGCTCATCGCACCGAAGGACACGACGACCGGCGCGCCGATCACGATGACGGCCGCGTCTCTCATGCGCAACGAGTAGTGAGTCAGGGGAAAACCAATGCGTAATCGAATTTTTGCCGTCCTGGCGATCGCGATCCTGGCTGGTGGCGGTCTCGCGTACGGGACCTACAACATGATGAACAACCAGCCGGTCAAGACCGTCGCGATGCCGACGCAGCCGGTCGTCGTGGCCGCCGCCGACATTACGCTGGGGACGGAGCTGAAGAAGGAAGACCTCACGGTCGCCAACTTCCCCGCCGGCCAGGTGCCCGAGGGCGCCTTCGCCCGCGTGCAGGACGTGGTCGGCCGCGGCGTCATCAGCCCGCTCGTGAAGAACGAAGTGGTCATTCCCGCGAAGCTCGCCTCGAAAGAAGCGGGCTCGGGACTGCCGCCGGTCATTCCCGAGGGGATGCGCGCGATCTCGGTCCGCGTCAACGAAGTGATTGGCGTTGCCGGCTACGTGCTGCCGGGCACGCGCGTCGACGTGCTGGCGACGGCGAACCCGACCAACAACCAGCAGGACATCACCACGAAGCTGATTCTGTCGAACGTGCAGGTCGTGACCGCCGGCACGCGCATCGAGCAGGACCAGGAGAAGGGCAAGCCGATGCAGGTGACGGTGGTGACGCTGCTCGTGTATCCCGACCAGGCGGAGCGGCTCGCGCTGGCGAGCACGGAAGGGAAAATCCAGCTGGCGCTTCGCAACCCGCTGGATCAGAGCGCGCCGGAGACGCCGGGCGTGAAGCCGGCGCTTCTCCTCGGCACGGTCAAGGCGCCGGCGACGAAGACCGCCAGCGCCCCGGCACCTCGGAAAGCCGTCGCGGGCCCTGTGACCCAGGCCGCGCCGGCTGCCGCACCGCTCCCCACGGTGGAGATCACCCGCGGCGACAAGCGGACCGCGGAGGTCATTCGATAGGGATCGCTTTGTAGGGCCGGGCCAGGCAGGGCCCGGCGTTCTGGAGGCATCATGAAACGGGGTCGTGGTTCGGCGCCCAAGATTGTCGCGCTGATTGTCTACATCATTGTGATTCTGGTCGCGACACCGCAGGCGCAGCAGCAGCCGCAGCCGGTGTCGTTCAGCGGTGCGCCCGGTGCGATCAGCGCCGGCCCCGCGGCGACTGCTCCCGACGCAACGGGCATCGACCTCCTCGTCGGACGGTCGACCATCCTCAACATCGGCTCGACGATCTCGCGCGTGTCGCTGACCGTGCCGGACGTCGCCGATGCGATGGTCACGGCGCCGCAACAGCTGCTGATTCACGGCAAGGCGCCGGGCGTCATCTCCATGTTCGTGTGGGACCGCGCCGGCGGGATCAAGACCTACGAGGTCAACGTCCGCCGCGATCTGACGCAGCTCGTCGAACAGATCCGCAACCTGTTCCCGGGCGAGCCGGTCAGCATCGTCGGGAGCGGCAAGGACGTCGTACTCTCGGGCACGGTCTCGAGCAAGTACGTCATCGACAAGGCCGCGGAAGTCGCGGGCGGGTTCGTCGAGAAAAAAGAGAATGTCGTCAACCTGCTGAAGCAGCAGGAAGGCGTCGCCTCGAATCAGGTCATGTTGAAGGTGCGCTTCGCGGAAGTGAGCCGTAGCGCCCTGCAGGAGCTCGGCACGTCGTGGTTCACCGGCCCGGGCGGATTCCACGACTACGTCGCGCAGGCCTCGACGCAGCAGTTCCCGACGATTCACTACGACGAGCTGGTGCGCAGCTCGATTCAGGGTCCGGACCACTGGGGTGGCGGCCGTGACACGGTCGACGCGACCGGCGGCAAGTTCACCTTCAGCGACATGTTGAACATCATGGTGTTCAACAACCGCTACAACATCGGCACGCTGATCAAGGCGCTGCAGGACAAGGGCCTGTTCCAGAGCCTGGCCGAGCCCAATCTGATCGCGTTGAACGGCAAGGAAGCGAGCTTCCTCGCGGGCGGTGAGTATCCGTATCCGGTCGTGCAGCCGAGCGGCAGCGGCAGCAGCGCGATCACCATCATGTTCAAGGAGTTCGGCATCCGCCTGAACTTCACGCCGACGGTGCTCGGCGGCGACCTGGTCAACCTCAAGGTCCGCCCGGAAGTCAGCTCGCTCGACTTCAGCAACGCCATCGTCCTCGACGGCTTCCGGATCCCGGCGCTCTCGACGCGCCGCACCGAGACCGAAGTCGAACTGCAGGATGGCCAGACGTTCGCGATTGCGGGCCTGATGAACAACACCGTCCAGAACACGATGCGCAAGATCCCCGGCATCGGCGACATTCCGATCCTGGGCTGGCTGTTCAAGAGCTCGGCGATGCAGAAGAACCAGACGGAGCTGGTCGTGATGATCACGCCGCAGATCGTCCGCCGCGGGTCGACGGGCGTCTCGGAAGGCCTGCCGTCGGCGGTGGAGCCGTACCTCGGTGCGCCGAAGAAGACGCTGCCGCAGCCGGCGCCGTACACGGGTTCGCCGCGCTATCCGACGACGGGTGGTTCGTCGTCGACGCAGCCGCGCCGCAACGACAACAACAACGCGGCGTCGGCCACGCCGGCGCAGACCGCGCCGATGCAGGCGGCCCCCGGCGAGAGCACGCCGGCGGCGCAGCCGATGACGGAGCAGCCGCAAGCCGCGACCGAGCCACAGACTTCGGAGCACCCTGCGAACGAGACGTCGGCGATGCCCGCGGTCCCTGGAGAAGCGACCGCGGCGGCGCCGGCGTCGAAGAAGCCGTCGAAGGCGGAACTGAAGGCGCAGGAGCAGCAGCGCGAGAGGGACCGGCGCGAGGCGGAGACCGCCGCGAAGCTGAAGGCCGAGCAGGATCGCAAGGACGCCGAGGCACGCAAGGTGGCCGAGCAGAAGGCCGCGGTCGAGCGCGAGCGTCAGCAGCGGCTCGATCAGGAGCGCGCGAAGCGCGAAGCGGAAGTGGCGCGGCGCAATCAGGCGGAAGCGAAAAAGCGTGAGAAGTCGCTCGCCGAAGCCGCCGAGCGGCTGCGTCAGGCGCAGTCGGCGTATCAGGCCGAGATCGACAAGACCAAGGGCAACAAAGGTGGATCGGAGAAGTAAGGCGACCTGGGGTGGGTAACGAGGTGCGTGGGCTGGTGACCCACGCATTTCGTGTCCCCCGGTTTCGGACGCATGTGGTGGAGGAGACTGCCATGAAGGCCTTCAATCGACTGCACAAAGACGAACGCGGGTTCTCGCTGGTGTTTGTCGGACTCGGGTTCATGGGGTTTCTCGCTGCCAGCATTCTCGCGATCGACGTCGGGATGCTGATGACGGCGCGCAACCAGGCGCAGAACTCCGCGGACGCCGGCGCGCTCGCCGGCGCGGTCGCGCTCGTGTACGACAACTGGGACGATCGCAGCGCATCGGGTCCCGCGGTCGTCAATGCGCTGGCCGCCTCCAGGACCAACAAGGTGATGGGCGGGGTCGTCGACGTGCAACCGGCCAACGTCGAGTTCCTGAACGACGAATTCGGCACGCCGAACCGCGTCCGCGTCACGGTCAAACGCACCGTCAACACGCTCGTGGCGCAGTATTTCGGCATCGCGACCGCCAACATCAACGCGGTGGCGACGGCGGAAGCGTCGAACGCGAACGCGATGACGTGCGTGAAGCCGTTCACGATTCCCGACAAGTGGGTCGAGAAGCAGACGCCGGCGTGGGACGAGACCGATACCTTCGATCGGTACAACAACAAAGGTGTGGTGGTCAGTCCGGCCGACGTCTACGAGCCCGCGTACGTCAACGGCGCGGTCAATGCGAATTACTCCGGCTACAACACGGAAGCGAACCGCGGGATGAAGCTGGTGCTCCGCGCCCCCATCGGCGGAAACATCGCGCCCGGCATGTATTTCTCGCTGGCGATGACCAGCGACACCGGCGGCCAGGACTACCGGTGGAACATCGCGAACTGCAACCACACGATTTATCACTGGGATGATCCGCTCGTTCAGGAGCCTGGCGCGATGCAAGGTCCGACGATTGACGGGATCACGGAGCTGATCGCCAAGGATCCCGCCGCCTACTGGGACGACTCCACGAAGACGATCAAGAACAGTGCATTCGGCGGTAACCAGAGCCCTCGCGTGTTCCCGATCCCGCTGTTCGACCCCGATTACTACCAGGGCGGAAAGACCACCGGCCGCGTCGCGACGCTGAAGACGGCCAACTGGATTGGATTCTTCGCGGAGTACATCGGCGGCAGCAGCGAAATCCATGGACGGATCATTCCGATCGGCGGGATCCGCGACAGAACGACGAACCTGCCGTTCAACCCGGCCTTTCCGAAGGTGATTCGGCTGGTGCAGTGAGGCCGTTCCGAGTTCCGGTTGCGGCCTCCCGCGGTTCGGAACTGGTAGGGCGACGTGAAACACCTGGGCAACTGACAACCGGTAATCGGTGACGACACATGGCTCAACTTAGCGCGCAGATCGTCAGCTACGACGAAGAGTTCAAACGTCAGATTTCCAAGTTGCTGCGCGCCTGTGGCGTTCCGATCGGCATCGTCGAAGCGCGGAGCCTCGAAGGGGCTGCGCCCGACCTCGCCGTCGTGGACATCCGCGCCGACGCCTCGTCGGGGATGGCCACGATCGAGCGCCTGCGCGCCGCCAGCGGCTCGATCGCCATCTTTGCCGTCGCGGCGGCGGCCGAACCGGATCTCATCCTCCAGGCGATGCGCGCCGGCGCCAACGAGTTCTTCCCCTGGACTGGCGGCGAGCCATCGGCGGCGACGCGCCAGATGGAGGAGTCCTTCCACGGCGCCGTTCGCCGCACCCACACGCGCCGCGAAGCCGCGAACGCGGGGGCCAAGCCGCCCTGCGTCACGCATGCGTTCCTCGGCGCCAAGGGGGGTGCCGGCACGACGACGGTCGCGGTCAATTGCGGCGTCGAGCTCGCGCGCCTGACCAAGCGGTCGACCATCGTCGTCGACATGAAGTCCTGCCTCGGCGAGGTGGCACTCTTCCTCGGCGTGCGTCCGCGCTTCACGGTCCTCGACGCGATCGAGAACCTGCATCGACTGGACAAAGACTTCCTCAAGGAGCTGGTGGCGAAGCACAAGTCGGGGCTCGACATTCTCGCCGGCTCGGAACAGTTCGATCGACCGGGCCCGCAGGACGCGCCCGCGATCGAAGAGCTGATGCGCGTGCTCACGCGCACCTACGACTACGTGGTGATCGATGCCGGCAACATGATCACCTCCTGCGTCGCATCGACGCTGTTCTCGGCCGACACGATCTTCCTGGTCACGAACCCCGACGTGCCGTCGATCCGCAACGCGCAGCGGCTGGTCGAGCGGGTGCGGCAGCTCGGCGCCGGCAGCGAGCGCGTGAAGGTGCTGATCAATCGCGCCTCCGAGCAGCACCTGATCGGGCCGAAGCAGATTGAGACCGCGCTCGGCTACGGCATCCATCACACGTTCTCGAGCGACTACCGCACGGTGTCGACGGCGCTCAACTCCGGCGTCCCGCTGACCCTCTCGAACAACAGCGAGATCGCGTCACAGTTCGACAGCTTCACCCGCCACCTGGTCGGCCTGGCGCAGGGCGGCGGCACCGAACCGAAGACGGACGCCGAGAAAAAGCGCGTCTTCCTGGGCATGTTTTAAGGGACCTCCTGACCTATGAGCGCTCCTCTAATCGTCAATCAAGCGCAAGCCGGCGGCGCGCGACCCGCGGCGCCGCAGGCACCGCGTCCGCAATACCTCGAGCTGAAGGCGAACGTTCATCGCAAGCTGCTCAATCGCCTGAACCTCGAAGCGCTGGCCGGGGCCGAGCGCGCCCGCGCCGAGCAGGAAATCCGGACGTTGCTGTTCGACCTGATCGCGGAAGAGGGCACGCCGCTCAGCATGAGCGAGCGCGAGGCGATCTTCGCGGACATCATCGACGAGGTCTTCGGGCTCGGGCCGCTCGAGCCGCTGCTGCGCGACCCGGGCATCAGCGACATCCTCGTCAACACCTACAAGCACGTCTACGTGGAAAAGAGCGGCAAGCTCGATCGGCTGCCGACCACCTTCCAGGACGACAAGCACCTGATGCGGGTGATCGACCGCATCGTCAGCGGCGTCGGCCGCCGCGTCGACGACAGCTCGCCGATGGTCGACGCGCGCCTGCCGGATGGGTCGCGCGTCAACGCGATCATCCCGCCGCTCGCCGTCGATGGTCCGCTGCTGTCGATTCGCCGCTTTCCGGCGGAGCGCCTCAAAGCGGAAGCGCTGGTCACGATCCGCTCGCTGACCCGCCCGATGCTCGAGTTTCTCGAGCACTGCGTCCGCGCGCGCCTCAACATGCTGATCAGCGGCGGCACCGGCGCCGGCAAGACGACGCTGCTGAACGTGCTGTCGTCGTTCATCTCGGAGCGCGAGCGCATCGTCACGATCGAGGACGCGGCGGAACTGCAGCTGCACCAGGAGCACGTGGCGCGGCTCGAGACGCGGCCGCCCAACGTCGAAGGCAAAGGAGCGATCAAGCAGCGACAGCTGTTGGTCAACGCCCTGCGTATGCGTCCCGACCGCATCGTCGTTGGTGAGACGCGAGGCGAGGAAGCGCTCGACATGCTGCAGGCGATGAACACCGGTCACGACGGATCGCTGACCACCGTTCACGCGAACACGCCGCGCGACGCGCTGTCGAGAATCGAGACGATGATCGCGATGGGCGCGACCAACCTGCCGGAGCGCGCGATGCGCCAGCAGATCGCGTCGGCCATCCAGATCGTCATCCAGCAGTCGCGCATGAGCGACGGCACGCGCAAGGTGACGAGCATCTCCGAGATCACCGGCATGGAAGGAGACGTCATCACCATGCAGGAGATCTTCCTGTTCGAGAAGCTCGGTGTGAACTCGGAGGGCAAGGTGATCGGGCGCTTCCGCGCGACCGGCGTCCGCCCCAAGGCGTGCGAGCGCCTCAAGGCGTCGGGCGTCATCCTCCCGCCGGACATGTTCGAAGGCGTCGTGGAGGTGCGGTGATGGGCGGCTTGCTGCTCTTGGTGGTCGCGTTCGTATTCGGGTTCCTGCTGGTTTTGATCGCGTATTACGGCGCGACGACCCTTCCCGGGCTTCTGCTGCAGCGCAAACTGAACACGCGCCTCGACGAAGTGATCCGTCCCGTCGACGAGGAGCAGAAGGGCAGCGAAGGCGCCGGGCTGGTCAAGAACCGGCACGAGGGGCCGCTGCCGGTGCTCGACCGGCTCGTGGCCGGGTCGGCGCGAGGCTCGGCGCTCGCCACCTGGGTCGAGCAGGCGGGCGTTCGGATCAGCATCAGCGGCCTGTTGATCATGTCGCTGGTGTGCGCGTTCATCTTCGGGTTCTTCACCGCCGCGCTGCTGCGCATGAGCGTCGGCTGGCTCGGCGGCGGCCTGGTCGGCTACAGCCTGCCCTTCCTGTTCCTGAAGGTGAAGCGGACGCGGCGGCTGCGCGCGTTCGAAGAGGCGTTCCCTGAAGCGCTCGATCTGATCGCCCGCGCGCTGAAGGCCGGGCATGCGTTTGCGACCGGTCTGAAGATGGTCGCCGACGAAATGCCCGAGCCGGTCGGACCGGAGTTTCGGAAGACGTTCGACGAACAGAATTTCGGTCTGCCGCTCAAGGACGCGCTGCAGAACATGACCGAGCGCATTCCGCTGCTCGACGTGCGCTTCTTCTCGACCGCCGTGCTGATTCAGCGCGAGACCGGCGGCAATCTGTCGGAGATTCTCGAGAACCTCGCCCACGTCGTGCGTGAGCGGTTCAAGATTCTGCGCCAGGTGCGCGTCTATACGGCGCATGGCCGCCTGACCGGCTACGTGCTGCTCGGCCTGCCGGCGTTCCTGGGCGTGGCACTGCTCTTCATCAACCCCGAACACATGGAGCTGCTCTTCCGCGAGCGGATGGGCCACATGATGCTGGGGACCGCGGCCGGCATGCAGACGGTCGGGTATTTCTGGATCAAGCAGGTCGTCAAGATCGAGGTGTAGCCGTGACCATGATGCTGCCGCTGCTCGCGTTCGTGTTCGGGTCCGCCCTGGTGGCGGCCGCCGCGTACGCGTTCATGCCGTCGCGAGCCGTCGCGATCGACCAACGCCTCGAAGAACTGACGCAGGGGCGTGGAGAGCGTGAGGAAAAGCCGAAGTTCCAGGCGATCTTCGGCGTCCTCAAGCGGATGGGCGAGAAGGCGCCGCGCTCCGCGAAAGAACTGGGGAGCCTGCGCTTACGGCTGGTGCAGGCGGGATTCCGCCGCGAGGAGGCGCTGACGCTGTTCTTCGGCATCCGCGTGCTGTTCGCGCTGTTCCTGTTCATGCTGTTCTCGACCTCGATCATCGCGCGGCCGAACCTGACGCTCGCGCTCGGCGGTCTCGGGCTGGGCTACATCCTGCCCGGCATGGTGCTGGCGCGTCTCGCCAAGCGCCGCTCGCATCGCATCCGCCTCTCGCTCGCCGACATGCTCGACCTGCTCGTGGTCAGCGTCGAAGCGGGCCTGGGCCTCGATGCGGCGCTGACCCGCGTCGGTCAGGAGCTCGCGTTCGCCTATCCCGAGCTCGCCGACGAGCTGCGGCTGATCAACCTCGAGCTGCGCGCCGGCAAGCCGCGCGCCGAGGCGCTCCGCAACCTCGCCGACAGAAGCGGCGTCGACGATCTGAGCTCGCTCGTTACGATGCTGATCCAGACCGACAAGTTCGGCACCAGCGTCGCGCAGTCGTTGCGCGTCTATTCGGAGACGCTCCGCACCAAGCGCCGCCAGCGCGCCGAAGAAGCGGCGGCGAAGACCGGCGTCAAGATGGTGTTCCCGCTGGTCATCTGCATCTTCCCGGCGATCTGGGTCGTGACCATCGGTCCGGCGGCGATCCGCTTCGTCACCGTGCTCTTCCCGATGATCGAGAAAACGCGATGAAGCGGCTGATGGCAACCAACGCCAACACCGCGTCGATCGTGGCCGACAACGTGACCGTGGCAGCTTCGCGCGCGACGCGGCGAACCGGCCTCCTGAACCACACGTCGCTGCCCAAAGGCGAGGCCCTCTGGATCGTGCCGAGCCGCGGCGTCCACACGTTCGGGATGAAGTTCACGATCGACGTCGTCGCGCTCGACGAGTGCGGCGTGGTCATCGACATGGTGCCGAACATGAAGCCGTGGCGGCTGCGGCTGCCGCGGCGTGGCACGGCGGGCGTCCTCGAGCTCCCGGCGGGAAGCATTGCCGCCGAGGGGATCAAGCTGGGGCACCGCATCCTGTTTCAATCGGTCGATCTCGCGGTCGCGGATTTCGTCGCGCCGTCCGATCGCAGCACTCGCATCAGCCGGGAGGTCGCGTAGATGTCGGCGGTCACTGCTTTCGAACAGTCCGGGCGCGTCGGCGCGCAGCCGGCGCCGCCGGCTCCGCCGCAGACCATCGAGGAAACGGGCCTGCACCCGGACACCCTCAAGCAGCTGATGCTCAAGACGCTCGTCGCCGGCGAGAGCAGCGGTACGCAGCTCGCCGATGCGATGCGCCTGCCCTACTCCGTGCTCGACGCGATGCTGCAGCACGCGCGCATCGAGAAGCTGATCGAAGTCCGCGGCACGAGCGGCACCGGCAACGCCGGCTACCGCTATGCGCTCACCGACCTCGGACGCGATCGCGCGATGCAATACCTGGACATCAATCGCTATGTCGGTCCGGCGCCGGTGCCGCTGTCGCAGTACAACGCCTACGTCCGCGCCTGCATGGCGGCGCGCCCGTGGATCGACAAGGACTGCCTCGGCCGCGGCTTCGAGAGCCTGATCGTCAGCGAGGGGATGTACGACAAGCTCGGACCGGCGGTGAACTCGGGCAAGTCGCTCTTCCTTTACGGAAAGCCCGGGAACGGCAAGACGGTCATCGCCGAGGGCATCGGCCGCGCGCTCGGCTCCGACATGCACGTGCCGAACGCGATCGACGTCGACGGCCAGACGATCACCGTGTTCGATCCGGTCAACCACGTGCTGACCGCGAAGCAGGGATCGGCGCAGAGCGTCATCGCCGTCTCGACGCACGATCGCCGCTGGGAGCAGATCCGGCGGCCGGTCGTCGTGGTCGGCGGTGAGTTGACGCTCGAGATGCTCGATCTGACCTTCAACCCGATCGCGAAGTTCTACGAGGCGCCGATCCAGATGAAGGCGATCGGCGGCGTGTTCGTCGTCGACGACTTCGGACGGCAGCGCATTCCGCCGCGCGACCTGCTGAACCGGTGGATCGTGCCGCTCGAAAGCCGCGTCGACTTCCTGACGCTGCACACGGGACGAAAGTTCGAGGTGCCGTTCAACGTCTTCATCATCTTCGCGACCAACCTGAAGCCCGAGTCGCTGGCCGACGAAGCGTTCCTGCGGCGTATTCCCTACAAGATTCGCGCGAACAACCCGACCGTCGACGAATTCACGCGGATTTTCGAGCTGGTCTGCCGCAAGCGCAGCCTCGCCTTCGATCCGGTGATGGTCGAGTACCTGCAGCGGAAGTACTACCAACCGCGCAAGCTGCAGATGCGCGCGTGCCATCCCCGCGACCTGGTGGAACAGGTCGTCGCCATGTGCCGGTATCACGCGAAGGAGCCGGCGATCACGCGCGAGCTGCTCGACGCGGCGTGCGCGAGCTACTTCCTCGAAGAGACGGAGTCGCAGGGCAACGAGGTCGCGATATGAAACGCCTGGCCTTCGCGTTCCCGGTCGCGCTGACGCGCGGTGTCGCCGTTCGCAGCGCCCGCGTCGAAGCGTCGCATCCCGCGGCGCAGCGGCGCGACTGGGGCGAGCTCACCGCGAAGGCCGCGATCGTCACGCTCTTCTCGTTGATGGCATTGCGGCTCTGGGGGGACTTCCTCAAGCACGGCCACGTGACCGGCCTGCTGCTCCTGGGCAGCGAAGCGCTCGTCGTCGTGCTCACCGTCTTCCGGCGGTCCGCCGGGACCGTCGATCGCACGCTGCGGGCGCGGCTGCTGACGGTGTTCTCGTGCTTCGGTCCGCCGCTGGTGAAGCCGGCCGTGACCATTGCGCCGATGGCGTCGGAAGCGTTCACCGTGCTGGTGTCCGCGATCGGCCTGCTGCTCGTCATCGTCGGGAAGGTCTCGCTCGGACGCAGCTTCGGGCTGACGCCGGCGAACCGCGGCATCGTCTCGAGCGGCGTGTATCGCCTCGTGCGCCATCCGATTTATCTCGGCTATCTGATCACGCACATTGGCTTTGTCGTCGCGAACCCGTTGAACTGGAACCTGACCGTGCTCGCTGCCGCCGACATCGCGCTGCTGCTGCGCGCCATCCTCGAGGAGCGGACGCTCGCGAAGGACGCGGCGTATCGCCAGTACATGCAGCGCGTCCGCTACCGACTGGTGCCCGGACTCTTCTAAGGGGTCTGAAGGACGGCGACGGTGGCGCCCAGGTGGCTCTCGGGTGCGTCGCCGAACGACACGACCAGCGGGTGCTTCTCGAGCGCCGCCTGGACGATCCCGCGCTGCACGCCTTTTCCCCGCCCGTGAATCAAGCGCACTTCCCGCAGTCCGCGCTCGTGGGCGGCGTTGATGTACTCCTCGACGACGGAGAGGATGTCCCGAGGGTGGAAGGCGTGAAGATCGATCGCGTCTTCGATCGGGACCTCGTGTTCGGTATTACTCAACGCGCGTGGGGCCCCACCCCCACGCGCTGCGGCTCGACTCGCTTCGCTCGCTCGCCGCGGCCGCAGGCGCTCATCCTCGCTTGTCATACGTGGCCGTGACCGTCGTCGAAATCCCGCCGCGCGCTGTGAAATCACCGACGACGGTCATGCGGCGCGGACCGCACGCGGCGACGAGGTCGTCGAGGATCTGATTGGTCACCGCCTCGTAGAAGATCCCCTTCTGACGGAAATCGAACAGGTAGTACTTGAGCGACTTGAGTTCGACGCAGCGCTCGTCGGGCACGTACGTGATCCGGATTTCACCGAAGTCAGGCATGCCGGTTTTAGGGCAGACGGACGTAAATTCGGGGCAGCGAATCGCGATCTCGTAGTCACGGCCGGGCTGCGGGTTGGGGAACGTCTCGAGCGACGCCATCGAAAAATTGTAGCATTCACTGCGGAAAATCGCGGGTTTTGACGCGTGTGGAATTGACACCGCAAAAACAAGCGCGCTAGGATACCCGCTGATTTTTTCAAGCATTTCTCCGCTGCCGCCGCACGCGCGCGCGGTCGTCACGCGGCACTTTTGATGAGCGCGCCCAAGCAAGGGGAATAGCCGATGGCAGAAGCCCGCAGGATGGGCAAATCCGAACTCTTCTCGCATTTCGCGGATCGGTTCGAAGTGAAGCGCACGCAGGCGCGCGAGTTCTTCGACGAACTGAACGTGCTCGCCGAGAAAGAGCTCAAGCGCTCGGGAGAGTTCGTGCTGCCGGGGATGGTCAAGCTGGTGGTTCAGAAGCGCAAGGCGCGGATGGGCCGCAACCCGGCGACCGGCGAGGCGATCAAGATCCCCGCGAAGACGGTTGTGAAGGCGCGCATCGCCAAGCAGTTGAAGGACGCCGTTCTCCCCCGCAAGTAGTTCGCTCCCGTCACGCCCGTCGATACCAGGGCATTCACGCTCGTCGCCGCGCTCGACGCCGGGTCTTGTTCAGGACCCGGCTTTTTCATGCTGCCTCAGATCCGCGTCCGGCGAGCGCCCGGCTGTACACCGTCGCCGGCGCCAGCCGCGCCACCTTGGCCTCGAGGCTGGTCAGCGTGTCGTCGTCCAGGATGATGCGATCCCCGGCGTCGAGCACGATCTCGCAGCTGTATCGCCGCAGGCCGCGCGCCGTCTTCTGCTCGAAGTAATGCGCGACGTAGACGCGATCGTCCACTTCGATCCTGGTCGTCTCAATCAACTTGCGGAACATCTCAACCTCCAGCCGTAGCACCAAAGAGCCCGAACCCCCGAACCCCGAACCCCGGAACTCCGAACCCCGAATCTTCACCCGACCGCCACCACCGCCGCCGGCCTCGCCTCCGTCCTCGGGAACTCGATGATGAAGCTCGTCCCCTTCCCGACATCGCTGGCGACCGCGATCGTCCCCCCCAACTGCTCAACGATCTTTTTCGAGATGGCGAGCCCGAGACCAAGCCCCCGCCGCTTCGTCGTGACGAAGTCCTCGAAGATCGCGTGCAGCCGATCCGGCGGGATGCCGCAGCCCGTGTCGTAGACCCGCACCTGCACGCGCGTGCCGATCGCTTCGGTGGCGGCGACGACGTAGCCGCCGGGCGCGGTCGCCTGGATCGCGTTGAGGATCAAGTTGCGATAGACGCGGCCGAGCGCGAACACGTCCCCTTCGATGAAGAGCGACCCTGGCGCGAGCTCCGCCTTCAAGGTGAGGCCGGCGGTCTCGGCGTGCGGCAGCATCGCCTCGACCGCGTCGTGGACGGTCTTGTTCAAATCGACGGGGAAGCGCTCGAGCGGGATCGGCCGCGCGATGTTGCGGAGATCGTCGAGCACCCGTTTGACGATCACCATTTCGCGCTCGACGGTGCGGCGGAACGTCTCGCGGTACTCGGGATCGTCGGACATCTTCAGGATCAACTTGCAGCTGTTTCCGATGTTCTGAATCGGATGCGACAGATCGTGCACGAGCCCCGCGGCAATGCGCCCGAACATCGCCTGCCGTTCCTGCTTGCGGACATCTTCCTGGAGCTCGACGAGGCGATCCGCCATGGAGTTGAACGCGTCGCCGAGCTCGCGGATCTCGTCCTGTCCGCTGATCGCCACGCGCGCGTCGAACCGGCCGTCGGCCAGCGAGCGCGTGACCCGCGTCAGCGCGAAGATGCGCTGGATGAACGTGCGTCCCCAGAAATAACCGGCAATCATCGTGACCAGCAGCGCGAGCGCGATGGTCACCAGCAGCTGCCGTTCGAGCCGGTGCATCGCCGCGAACGCCTCGTTGGTCGGCTGCTCGACGATCACCGTCCATCCCGTGTCGCTGACATCGGCGGCGACGGCGAGAATCTCCTGTCCGTCTTCGAAGTAGGTCGTCCACGCGGTCTTGTTGGCGCGGAAGTCCGCCGCGTACTGCAGCTCCTGGCTGCCCTGCCGCTGACCGATGACGGCAATCAGCCGCTTCTCGTCGGGGTTGCCATGCGCGATGAGGCGGCCGTCGCGGCTGACGATCAGCGCATACCCGCGTTGGCCGACGCGGATGCCGTCCACCATGCGCCACAGCTGCTCGAGCGCGATCTCCCCGACGACCCACCCGCCGGTCTCCTCGAAACGTCCCAACCGGACCGCAATCGTCGTGGTCGGCAGCAGGTCGTCATCGACTTCGACCGGCGCCACGTAAATCGAGTCGCCGCGCCGCGCTTCCTCCGGCACGGTGGTGCGCGCCGCGCCGAGACTGCTGGTCGCGGTCACGCGTCCCGCCGGATCGAACAGCGAGATCTCCCGGAACTCCGGGAACGTCAGCACCTGGTCCTTGAGAATGCGGTCCTGCTGCCACGGCTGCAACGCCGTGCCTTCGATCTCGGCGCCGATCGATTGCAGCACCCGGATGTTGTTGCGCATGTACAGGCCGACCTGTTCGGCGACCTGTGTGGCGACGTGCGAGTTGCCCAACCGAACGGAGTCCTGGGTGCCGCGGCGCAGCGAGCTCACCGACACGATCCCGTACAACACCAGCGGCGCGACCGCGGCGGTCGCAATCAGCAGCACGAAGCGCGAGGTGATGCGCCTCACTTCTGCGCCTGCAGGGCGGCGGCGGACTTGACCCGCCACTCCCAGACCGAGCCCAGGATGTCGCGCCCGGGCTCCTGCGGGATGTCGAACCGCGCCGAGACCGCGCGCGCCTGTTCCTGCCACGCGATGAACACCGCCGGCGGATCCTTCTTGAAGACCTCCAGCAGTTCCGCGGTGGCCGCACGCGTCTCCTCGTCCGACGGCGAGTAACGCAGACGGTCCAGCACCGCGTCGGCGGCGCGGTAGCCGGAATCGAAGTACCCGTTCCCGTGCGAATGCCACGCCAGGTAGGTCCAGCTCAAGGATCGGCCGCTCGCGAACTCGAACAGGAACGCGTCGAAGTCTCCGCGAGCCAGCCGGGGTCCCAGTGTCTTGATCGACTCCGGCTCGAGCTTCATGTCGATGCCGATGTCGAACAACTGCTTCTGAATGACGAGCGCGAGCCGATTGAAGCGCGTGTCGTCCTTGAACAGCAGGCACGTGAACGAGAATCGCTTCGGCATGGCGCCCGGTTCGGCCCGGCGGACCGGAAAGCCCGCCGCGTCGAGACGCGTTCGCGCGGACTCGGGGTTGAACGTCGGTCCGTGCGCGGTCGAGATGCTCGCCCAGTGGCCGGGCCAGATCGAGCTCTCGGCCGGTGAGCCGTGGCTGCGCATGCCGTCGCGGACCGCCGCTTCCTTGTTGATCGCTTCGGTGATGGCGCGGCGCACGTCCGGACGCTGCAGGACCGGATGACGGACGTTGAACACGAGCTCCACGTAATACGCGCGCGGGAAGAAGTAGGTGTGGACCGTCGTCTCGGCCTGCACGAAATCGACCGCTTCGCGACTGAGGTCGTGCAGCATGTCGATTTCACCGCGCATCAGCGACGCCCAGGCGTTCCGCAGCGACGGCAGGCCCAGAATCTGAATGCCGTCGATCGACGGCTGGCCGCGGTAGTACTTCGCGAACGCCTCGAGCTCGATGCTGGGCTGATGGGAGACCACTTTGAAGGGACCGGTGCCGACGTCGCGCGTCTGCGGTTTCAGCAGCGACGCGCTCGGCAGGTCCGAGGTCAAGAACGCATCGGGCCGCGACAAGTGAATGACGATCTCGTGCTCGCCCGTGGCAGTCACGTCGCGGACGCTCGAAAAGCTCGGCGCCGGGTTGTCGGCCAGGCTCCTTTTGAGCGCGGCCGCAGCGATCGGTCCGGTGAGCGGCGTGCCGTCGTGAAAGAACACGTCGGGCCGCAGCTGCACCTTCAGCTGCGTCCGCGTCTCATCCCATTGCCAATCGGTGGCGAGCCGCGGCGATTGGCGACCGTCGGACGTCGTCGCGAGAAGCGATTCGGTGGTGAGCAGCCCGACCAGGCCGGTGATGCCGGAGCGCCCGGGGGCTTCTCTGGGCAGGGCTACGCCGATGCGGAGCGTGCGCTCGGATGGTGGGGGCTCTGCGCGTCGCGCGCAGCCGACCATCCACACGACACAGACCACGACGAGCGCGGCCGCCGCGCCCGCATGCGGAGAATTGAAATGTCGCAGCACGACCAAATCGTACTTCTATTGGCGCGAAACATCGACGTGGACAGCCGTGGCCATCGGCTGTCACGCCGGCTCTCCACCTGTCACCACTCGCTCGAGACGAGACCTCGGAGACGGTGCATCCTCCTCACCGTCTCGCCGGACCGTGACGGGTAGCGACTCGGGATCCGATCGCCTACTTGGTGCGCTGCACCGGCGGCTCGTCGACCATCCACGGGCAGATGTGCATCGTCTTGACCTTGCTGTCGCTCTTCTTGATCACGGTAATTTTCATGACTGCATTCCCTCTTGATGTGGCGGCGCGAGACTACTTCTTGGGTGCAACCGGCGGTTCGTCAACCATCCACGGGCAGATGTGCATCGTCTTGACCTTGCTGTCGCTCTTCTTGATGACCGTGATCTTCATGACCGAGCTCCTTGGCGCACCGCGCCGAACGAAACGAAATGAATGACGATGACGATCCCGGGCTGCTTGGTCAGCGCAGGTTGTCGACGACCACGTCGACGAGCCAGGGACGAAGCGTGCCGGTCTTCTTCGGGTCCTGCGGTTTCTTGCCGTTCATGGGGCACTCCTTTCGAATCGATGTGGGGTTTGCTGGTGGATTGGTTACGCGAGCGCGAGCGCGCGCGCCGCGTCGTGCGCCAGCGCGACGACGCCCGCCTCGAAACTCGCCTTGTGGCAGTTGGGTGCGTTCATGTCGCCTAATTCGTTGTGGGCTGCGACCGTACACCCGCCGGCGCAGACCGGAATGAACGCGCAATCGCGGCACTGGGCCCACGCGCGCAGCCGCTCGAAGTTGCGGTGCGCCTGCGTGCGGAAGGGATCGGTGCGACCCTCGATGTGCCCCACCGACTGCGTTGGTTCACCGGCGAAGCCGGGGCAGGCAAACAGCGAACCGTCGGGACCGACCGTGTGCGCGTGTCCTTTGTGGATCTCGCACGGACCCATGTGCACGCCGTCGGTGGTGGCGAAGCCGTGCTTCTTGGTCTGCTCGCGCAGGAACACCATCTGCTCGTCGGCGACGCCGCAGCCGTCGCACGCGCTGGTGACGCCGGTGCCCGCCGTCGTCATGCACGCGCCGTTGAGCGGCTTGCCGTCGGCGGCGACTGCGGTCAGCGCAATCATCCCTTTCGCGGCCGCTTTCTTCTCGCGGATGATCGGCTTGAACGCGACCCTGCTGAGTTGCGCCGCGAACTCCTGCTCGCTCAGGAAGGCGAGCAGCGCCGGATAACTGTCAACGGTCTCCGCGTCGAAATTGCCGCCGATCGCGACGCGGGTGAGCGGCGCGACCTCGCGAAGGTTGCGGATGATCTTGTCGAAGGTGCCCTGGCCGCCGCGCAGCGGACGCATGCGGTTGTGGGTGTCGCGATCGCCGTCGAGCGTGATCTTGACGCCGTTGAGCCCGAACGCGTTCAGGCGCTCGACGACCTCCCGCGTCAGCAGCAGGCCGTTCGTGATGACGTTGATGAGGAGCTTCACGCCGCGCGTCTCGCACGTCCCGTGCAGCCGCTCGGCGAGGTAGTAGACGACCGGCAGATTCAGCAGCGGCTCGCCGCCGAAGAAGGTCAGCACGAGGCGCTCGGGCACGAGCTCATCGAGCTGCGCCTCGGTCCAGGCGGCCACGCGCGCGGCCGTCTCCATCGACATCTTCGCCGCGTGCTTGTTGTAGTCGCCGTGGTCCCCCTGGATGCAGTAATCGCATGCGAAATTGCACTGGAGTGTCGTGAGCACCGTCACCTTCAGCGTGTCGGTTCCTTCGCGCACGTCGCGGAAGAAAGCCTCGAGATCGTCGCGCTCCTGCTCGCGCGTGGCCACGACAAAGCCGTGCTCGGCGAGCTGCTCGATCGTCTCGCGCTCCGACGCGCCCGGCGCCGTGCCGGCGGAGAGGCGATCGAGCAGCGCGATCACGTCGGGCGTGACCATCAGCTGAGCGTCGGTGAAGGTGTTCATCAGAAACACTTCGTTGCGCTCGGGCAGCGGTACCTGAACGTTAAATATCGATGGCTGCATGCGTACTCCCGCGACAGGCGCGCGGCGCGCGTCGGTGACCGAGGGTAAGTGCTGGATTTTCGTCGATGGCCAGGGCCGGTTCGCCGCGATGCTGTCAAAAAGTGCAACCGATGTTCCGGTGGGGGTACAGCCGTCGAAAGAGTCCTATGGCGAACCGTGCATACCCGAGCCGCGCGGAAAACATTGACATGGCGATCGGACTCTTTGTAACAGAATCGGTGCGCCGAATGCGCGCAGTGCGGATTGGAGAGTGTCTCATCGGCCAACTCATTGGCCTGATGAGCTAAACCATTAGCCGGTATGACGCGTGAAGTTGAGCAGTGACGAAGACCAGGCGCCGCGGAGTTTCTTCGCCAGATCCCGCAGATCGAGCCGCGCCATCTTCTCTTAGCCGGGGGGCTTCGCCCCGCCGGCCCCCCCTACACGCTTGCTCGCGGGGACCCCGGCCCCGCTCCGCTCGCGTGGCTCGCTCACGGCGTTCGCTCGCTACGCGCCGCGCAGCTTCTTGGCGAGATCCCGCTTAGCCGGGGGGCTTCGCCCCGCCGGCCCCCCCTCCACGCTTGCTCGCGGGGACCCCGGCCCCGCTCCGCTCGCGTGGCTCGCTCACGGCGTTCGCTCGCTACGCGCCGCGCAGCTTCTTGGCGAGATCCCGCTTAGCCGGGGGGCTTCGCCCC
>JBKPRU010000198.1:0-11658 GCA_046734675.1 Acidobacteriota bacterium | reverse complement strand
AAGACGTGCGAAGGACTCGAAGGAGCTCCTTCGACGCTTCGACGTCCTTCGATTCTTCGATTGTGAGACAGGCATGGCAGATTTCTCCGTCCGGTCCGATAACGTCGACGTCGAGCAGATCATGCGGCAAATCCGCGCCCGCATCCGCGAGAAGCGCGGCGTGGACTACACGGAGGAGGAAATCCGCGAGCTCGCGAACGTGAAGCTCGAAAAATTCCTCGATCCCCGGGGCGTGCGATCCGATTTGCTGCAGCAGTACCGGCAGGCACGCGAGGCGGCGCTGCCGCCCAACTACAAGTTCGAAGACACCACGCTCTTCGAAACGCACCGCGGACCGCTCGCGTTCATCCGCAAGCTGCTCCGGCCGGTGCTGAAACTGTTCTTCAACCCCAACCCGCTCATCGAAGCGCTGCACATTCAATCGAAGCTGAACGAGGCGCGCGCCTCGATCGAGCCGCTCCACTTCGAGATCATTCACAACCTGGTGCTGGAGCTGACGCGCACCACCATCGAAGTGAAGAACCTGAAGATGCGGATCGAATCGATGTCGAGCCGCCTCGACTTCGACGAGCGTCGCGCACGCGCCCTCGAAGGGGTCGTGCAATATCGTCCCGGCGCCGCCCAGCCACTACAGCCGCCAACCGGCCAAGCCGCCCAGCCGGGGCAACACAACGAGCTGGACAACGAAGGGAACGAGCGCCGCGCGCGTCGGCGCCGCCGCCGCGGCCGCCGACGGGGCGGTTCCGGAGCCGACGAGGGACCGAACCGTTTCGGCGACACGCGCACGGCCGTGTCCGACGACCAGTCGGTCCGCGATGACGACGAGTCGAGCGCCGACGTCGAGTCGTCCGGCGCGCTTCATGACGAGCCGCGAGCGCGCGAGATCCCGGTGCGCGACGACAACGAGCGGCGCGACAGCGGAACCGCCGCACCCTTCGCCTCCAGCCCCGAGTCGCGAGAGCCGGAGCTGCCGGTCGAACGCAGCGCGCCAGCAGCGTCGGAGTCCTTTGCGTCGGTCGAGCGGCGCGACTACGAACGTCGCCCGGACGTGCCCCCGCCCGCCGACCCGTCATCGTCCGAATCGTGACGCTCGCGGTCGTCGTCCAGCGCTACGGCGCGGACATCAACGGCGGCGCGGAACTGCACGCGCGCTACATCGCTGAACGCCTGTCCCGCCACGCTGAGGTCCAAGTCCTCACGACCTGCGCGAAGGATTATGTCACCTGGAAGAACGAGCGTCCGGCTGGCGTGGAACAGGTGAACGGCATCACCGTGCGCCGGTTCCCGGTCGCGCGCGAGCGGCATCCCTACGAGTTCGGTCGGAAGTCGATCCGCGTCTTCGAGCAGGTGCACTCGCTGGCGGATGAATTGAGCTGGCTCGAAAGCGAAGGGCCGGCCAGCCCCGCGCTGGTCAGTTATCTCGAGGGCGCGGCTGATGCCTACGACTTCGTCCTGATCTTCAGCTACCGCTACTATCACGCGTGGCACGCGGCACGCCGAGTCGCGCCACAGGCGATCATCGTACCGACGGCCGAGCGCGACCCGGCGATCGGCCTCTCGATCTTCGGGCCGGTGTTCAGGGGCGTGCGCGCGGTGATGTACAACTCGCCCGAAGAGCGCGCGATGATTCAGGCCGCGTCGCGCAACGAACACGTCCCTGGGGTCGTCGTCGGCGTGGGATCGGAGGTGCCCGAGCGCACCGACCCGGCGCGCTTCCGCCGCGCATTCAACATCCACAAGCCATTCGCGCTCTATATCGGGCGGATCGACGAGAACAAGGGCTGCGCGGAGCTGTTCTCGCATTACCTGCGCTATGCGGCGACCTTCCCGCGCGGCCTCGATTTGGTGCTGATCGGCAGCGCCATCATCGACATTCCCGATCACCCCAAGGTGCATCACCTGGGGTTCCTCAGCGATCGCGACAAGTTCGACGCGCTTGCCGCATCCGACCTCCTGATCATGCCCTCGTACTTCGAGAGCCTGTCGATGGTCGCGCTCGAAGCCTGGGCGCTCGGACGGCCGGTGCTCGCGAACGGCCGCTGCGACGTGCTGAAAGGCCAGTGCATCCGCAGCAACGCCGGACTCTATTACGAACGCTACGAGGAGTTCGTCGAGGCGCTCTATTCGCTCGAGTCGAACGGCCCGCTGCACGCGCACCTCGGACGCAACGGCCGCGCCTACTTCAAGCACCACTACGCGTGGTCGGTGATCGAGCGGAAGTACCTGGACATGTTCGCGGAGTTGAAGGGCGAACGCCGGGGCGCGAGGGGCCAGCGCGGAAAGGAGCTTCCGCGTAAAGGCGGAAGTGACAACGGACACGTCGTGGAGCCGCTCCCCGGTTGGCTCGCCCGGCGCACGCGCAATCTTCCGCCCGGACGCGAGGTGCTCGAGCGCATCCCCGCGGGTCCGGTGAGGAGCGGCACCGCATGAGGGGTCGCGTTCACCAGGTGCTGGCGACGCTCGGCTATGGCGACGCGATCGGCCACGAGGTGCTGGGAGTCCAACGTGTGCTGCAGGGCGCCGGATTCCAATCGGAGATCTTCGTCGAGACCGCGGACCGCCGTCTCGAACACCTGACCACGGATTATCGCGAGATGGTCGGCGCGATCGCGCCCGACGACATCCTCATCCATCACTTCTCGATCGGTTCGCGCGCGTCACGTACCGCATACGCGATGCCCGGGCGAATGGCGCTCGTGTATCACAACATCACGCCGCCCGAGTACTTCGTCGGCGTGCACAAGGACCTCGTCAAGCTGTGTTTCCGCGGCCGGCGCGAGCTGACGGCGTACATCTCACGGTCGGACCTTGCCCTCGGCGACTCGGAGTACAACCGCGAGGAGCTCGACGCGCTCGGGTTCAGGTCCACCGGCGTCCTCCCCGTCGTCCCTGACTTCTCGCACCTGAACCTGCCGGCGAACACGATGTCGTCCTCCGAGTTCGACGACGGGTGGACGAACATCCTGTTCGTGGGCCGCGTGATTCCGAACAAGAAGTTCGAAGATCTGATTCGCGCGTTCCACGTCTACCGGACGCGGCACAATCCCCGGTCGCGCCTGCTGCTCGTCGGGTCTTACAGCGGCTTCGAGCGATATCTCGCGATGCTGCACTCGCTGATCGCGAGGCTCGCCACGCCCGACGTGCACTTTCTCGGGCACGTCAGCAACGAAGAGCTGACGGCGTTTTACGATATCGCGGACCTGTTTCTCTGCGCGAGCGAGCACGAAGGTTTTTGCGTGCCCCTCATCGAGAGCTTCTACAAGGGCGTCCCGGTCCTTGCCTTCGCGGCCACCGCGGTCCCGGCGACGATGGACGGCGGCGGCGTGCTCTATTCGACGAAGGATCCGTTCGAGATCGCGCGCCTCATGGCAGCCGTCCTCGACGACGCGTCTCTTGCCGAGGCCATCGTGGAATCGCAGGAGGCGGCGCTGCAGCGCCTGCGGCGGAAGGACTTCGGAGGAACGCTGCTCCGATTCGTCGAACAGGTGCGGGCGTGCGGGCCGCGTCCGGCCCCTGAAGTCGCGTGGGACTTCTGGCCGCAGTTCGATCAGGCCGATCGGCTCGAGGAGCTGCGCCAGTTCAGGCCGGCGATCTATCGCGCGCTGCCGCCGCAGCTCGAGCCGGAGCCCGCGTCGCGCCGATGATCATTCACCAGTGGGTCCCGGCCGCGCACCGGGGGGACGCGATTGGCGACAGCGCGCGGAAGGTCCGCGATCTGCTCCGCTCGATGGGGCATGATTCGGATCTCTTTGCGCTGACCATCGACGACGATCTCCGCAACGACGTCCGGCCGTTCGCCGATCCTGCCGCGGCGCGCGCCGACGTCACCATCTTTCACTTCGCGCTGCCGTCGCCGATGACCGAGCCCTTTGCGCAGCTGACCGGCGCGAAGGTCCTGCAGTACCACAACATCACGCCGGCAGCGTTCTTCGCGCCTTATGACGCGGGGCTGTTCCGGCTCGCCGCGCTCGGCCGGCGTGAGCTTGGGACGCTCGTCGGCCGCGTCGACCTCGCGCTCGGCGACTCCGAGTTCAACCGCCAGGAGCTCGAGGCGCTCGGGTTCACGCGCACCGGCGTGCTGCCGATCGCGGTGGACACCGACCGGATCACGAGTGCACCGCGGCGGCCCGCGCTCGAGCGCATCCTCGGCGACGGTCTGATCAACGTGCTCTTCGTCGGGCGGATCGCGCCCAACAAGAAGATTGAGGATCACATCCGCCTCGCGGAGTTGTACAAGCGCAACGTCGACAGCTACTATCGCTTCATCTTCGTCGGCCGCTACGACGGCGTGCCACGCTACTACGCGCAGATCCGCGCGCTCATCACCGAGTTCCAGATGCTGCCCGACCGCTTCTGGTTCACCGGACCGGTGCCGGATGAAGACCTTGCGGCGTTCTATCGGTGGGCCGACGCGTACGTCTCGCTCAGCGAGCACGAGGGCTTCTGCGTCCCGCTGGTGGAGGCGATGGCTGCCGACGTGCCGGTGGTTGCATATGCGGCGGGGGCCGTTCCCGAGACGCTCGGCGGCGCCGGCCTGCTGTTCGAGCCCAAGGATCTGGAATTGGCGGCGGAACTCCTCGGGACCGTCGTATACGATCGGGACGTTCGCGCGCGCGTGCTGCAAGGCCAGCGCACGCGCTTACAGCACTTCGGACCGGCAAGCATTCGACAGCGGTTGGCGCAAGTGGTGGAGAGTCTCCAGTGAGCGAGCGACAGCGAGCGAACCGCGCGAGCGGAGCGGGGCCAGGGGCCCCCGTGAGCGAGCGCGCACGGGGGTCCGGCGGGGCGAAGCCCCCCGGCAAAAATTGAAGATCGCTTTCGTCGTTCAACGCTACGGCACCGAGATCCTCGGCGGATCCGAGTACCACTGCCGCCTGATCGCGGAGCGGCTCGCGCCGAAACACCAGGTCGAGGTGCTGACGACGTGCGCGCGCGACTACGTGACCTGGAAGAACGAGTATCCGGAGGGAACGGATCGAATCCGCGGCGTCACGGTCCGCCGCTTCGCCAATGCCCGGACCCGCGACATCCAGGCCTTCAACCGCTACTCGGAATGGATTTTTACCTCGTCGCACAGCCGCGACGACGAGATGGAATGGCTGAAGCAGCAGGGCCCGTGGTGCCCGGCGCTGCTCGAGTACCTCGAGCGTCAGCATCACCAGTACGACGTCCTGATCTTCTTCACGTATCTCTACGCGCCGACGGTTCTCGGCGTGAAGATCGCGCCGCACAAGAGCATCCTGGTGCCGACCGCCCACGACGAGCCGGCGATCCACCTCGAGATCTACCGCGACCTGTTCGCGATGCCGGCCGGCATCGCCTACAACACCGACGCGGAACGTCGCTTTCTGACCACGCACTTCTCGATCCGCGCGGTTGAGGAAGAGACGGTGGGCTGCGGCGTCGACGTGCTGCACACGGCCGGCAATCAGCGCGACGCGCGCGACGAGGACGAACGCGACGAGCCCGACGGCGAGCCGATCCGCGACGAAGACCGGCCGCCAAGCTGGCGTCCCCACCTCGCCGGACGCGGCATCGTCTTTCGCCGCCGCCATCGCCTGCACGGACCGATCGCGCTTTACGGCGGCCGCATCGATCCGGGCAAGGGATGCGAGGAGCTGATCGAGTACTTCAGCACCTACGTCCAGGAAGGAGGAGACGCCTCGCTCGTGCTCATGGGCGTCAAGCTGATGCCGCTCCCTGAGGAGCCGTTCATCCGCTTCGCCGGACGGCTCTCCGACCAGGAACGCCTTCAGGCTCTCGAAGCCGCGACGGTCGTCGTCGTGCCCTCACCGTATGAGAGCCTGTCGCTGCTGGCGCTGGAATCCTTCGCCGTCGGCACACCGATTCTCGCCAACGCGCGCAGCGAGGTGCTCGTCGACCACTGCACGAAGAGCAACGCCGGCCTCTACTACGCGGACCGCGACGAGTTCGTCGAAGCTCTCACGCTGCTCCTCGCCGATCACCGTCTGCGCGCCGCGATGGGCCGCAACGGGCGGGCCTACGTGCGCAAGAACTATCGGTGGGACGTGATCCTCTCGAAGTACGACCGGATGTTCGCCCGCTTGCGCGGAGGGCGATAACAGGACCTTCCGCCTGAAGGCGGAAGCTACGGCGTACTCTTTCGAAGGCGTACTCGTTCGACGGTGTAGCTTCCGCCTTCAGGCGGAAGGCAGCGCGTCGCGCCTCGAGACGAGATACGCGTTCGCCGCGGCCTTGATCTCGTAATTCCCCGCCGGACTCGTGACATCGGCGCCGAGCGCGGTAAAGAGCAGCGCCCGCGCGACCGTAACGCTGTCAGTGATGTATCTCGCGAGCGCGCGGCGGAACGGCATGAACGGCTTCATCGCTGCATCGCCCCAATAGGGCGTCTCCCGCCCGTGCACGGGATAGATGTAGCCGGGGCGGAACACAACGAGACGTGCGCCGAACAGCTCGCGCAGCGCTTCCTCGGTTTCCGCCTTGATGCGCGCCCACGCCTGCCGGCTGTTGGACGCCGCGCCATGGCCGCTGACGAAGCAGAATTTCGCGTCAGCCCGTGAGTGCGCGAACGCGCGCGCGAGGGCCATGACGTACTCGAACGTCACGACGCGGTACTGCGCCTCGCTCGCCGCCTGCGGCCACGCCATCCCCAGCGCGCAGATTGCCGCGTCGACGTCGGCGAGCCGTGCGCGCAGATCGCTGAAGTCGCGGAAATCGTCGTGGAGGATGGTGTCGAGGCGTACGTGCGAGCTGGGAAGCGGGCGCCTGGTGATGGCGACCACGCGGCTGACGCGCGGGTCGTCGAGCGCTTCGCGCACGACCTCCGCGCCGACGACGCCGGTGGCACCGAGCACGAGCAGGCGCATGTGGGGCCCGCGCTTATTCGCGGTCGGCGCCGACGACTTCCTCGTCGTCTTCGACATCGGGTGACGCGCCGCCCGGACGCGCCGCCGCTGCGCCGTTGGCGGCCTTCTTCCGCCGCGGGCGGATGTCGTGCCGCTTGATCATCTCGTTGAGCGTCGTCGGCTTGATGTGCAGGAGCTCCGCCGCGCGCTTCTGGACGCCGCCTGCCGCTTCGAGCGTCGACTCGATCAGCCGCTTCTCGAAGTCGGTGATCACCTCGCGGAACGAGATGCCTTCCGGCGGCACCACGAACTGCGGCATCTGGAAGCGCTTGCTGCTGCGCACGTGATCGGGGACGAGATCGACGTCGATGCGCGAGTTCGTCGACAGCACCACCGCGCGTTCGATGACGTTCTCGAGCTCACGGACGTTGCCCGGCCAGTCGTATTCGAACAGCAGGTCGAGCGCCTCGGGCGACAGCTCGAGCCCGGGCTTGTTGTTCTCCGCGGCGTATTTGTCGAGGAAGTGCTGCACGAGCAGCGGAATGTCGTCCTTGCGCTCGCGAAGCGGCGGCAGTTCGACGGTGATGACGTGGAGCCGGTAGTACAGGTCCTCCCGGAACTTCCCTTCTTCGACCATGCGTCGCAGATCGACGTTGGTCGCGGCGACGATCCGCACGTCCACCTTGATCGTCTCGACGCCGCCGAGCCGCATGAACTCGCGCTCCTGGATGACGCGCAGCAGCTTGGCCTGCGTGTCGACCGGGATGTTCCCGATCTCGTCGAAGAAGATCGTTCCCTTGTCCGCGAGCTCGAACAGACCCTTCTTCGGATAGACGGCGCCGGTGAACGCCCCCTTCACGTGTCCAAAGAGGTTCGACTCCAGCAGGTCGGGCGGCAGATTGCCCGAATTGACGGTGATGAACGCGCGATCGGACCGCGATGAGTTCTGGTGCAGCGCCCGCGACACGAGCTCCTTGCCCGTCCCGCTCTCACCGTTGATCAGGATCGTGGTGCGGCTCGGCGCGGCCTGGATGATCAGGTCGAAGACCTGACGCATCCGCGGGCTGCGGCCGATGATGTCGCCGAACCGGTTGGCGTGCGCCTGCAGGTTCTGGCGGAGCGCCTTGTTCTCGGCGACGAGACGCCGCTGCGCCAGCGCGTTGCGCAGCACGACCAGCACTTCGTCGTTCTTGAAAGGCTTGGTGATGTAGTCGTAGGCGCCGCGCTTCATCGCGGCAATGGCGTTCTCGACCGACGCGAACGCCGTGATCATCATCACCGGCAGGTCGTCGTCGATCTTCTTGAGTTCGTCGAGGGCGCTGATGCCGTTCATGCCCGGCAGCATCACGTCCACGATCGCGGCGTCGAACGGCATCGCGCGGGCGAGGTCGAGCCCCTCGGACGCCGTCGACGCGAGCCGCACGTGGTAGCCCTCGCGCGTCAGCAACGTCTCGAGGATCTCACGCATGATCTCCTCGTCGTCGATGACCAGAATGGAATTGTTCATAGGTGCCCGGCCACACAGCCGATGCGGATCCGCGTCCCTGGTGGACGCCCCGCTCCCAGCCGGGAGCGGGACCCGCAGAGGTCCGGCCGCGGCCGGACTCTACATATTATTGGCCCGGGCGGCCGGCACCGCCAGGGGGAGTCGCAGCGTGAATCGCGTCCCCTGCCCGATTTCGCTGTCGCACGTGATGGTGCCGCCGTGCTCCTGCACGATGCCGTAGGTGATCGAAAGGCCGAGCCCCGTGCCTTTGCCGATCGCCTTCGTCGTGAAGAACGGATCGTAGATGCGCGACAGCTGCTCGGCCGGAATGCCCGAGCCCGTATCGGCCACCTCGACGACCGCGGCGTCCCCTTCCCCGCGCGTGACGATCGTCAGCCATCCCCCCTTTGGCATCGCGTCGCGCGCGTTCAGCAGCAGGTTCAGGAACACCTGCTGCAGTTTGTATTCGATCCCCTGCACCCGCGGCGCGATTGCCGCAAGCTCCTTGCGCACCTGGATCCGGCCGGTGCGGAACTGATGCTCGAGCAGCGACAGCACGTCGTTGATCACGGCGTTGATGTCGCACGGCCCGCTGTCGACTTGCGCCGGCCGCGCGAGATTCAGCAGCCCGTTGACGATCTTCGCGGCGCGGAACGTCTGACGCTCGATCTTCTCGAGCACCCTGGTCTTCGGATCGTCCTCCGCGGCTCCCTCGAGCAGCATCTGCGTGTAGCTTGAGATGCCGGTCAACGGCGTGTTCACCTCGTGGGCGACGCCGGCCGCGAGCAGGCCAATCGACGCCATCTTCTCGGAGATCTGCAGCTGCTCCTCGAGCTGCACGCGGCTCGAGATGTCCTCGCAGATCACGATGGTGCCGGCGATTTCCCCATGCGCATCGCGCAGCGGCGTGGCCGCGATATTGACGAGCAGCCGGCGCGCGGGATCGTGCTTCGTCGTCAACGGCACGCGGAAGTACGCGGAGCCTTCCGGCGCGTCATGCGACGACGAGCGCACCATGACGACGACGGCCGGGTCGAACAGATCGTCGAGCAGACGCCCGACCGCCTCTTCGTGGCGCAGGCCATACAGCTCTTCGAGCCGACGATTCCACCGGACGACGCGGCCGTTGCGATCGATGACGGCAAGCCCGTCGTTCAGCGATTCGAGAATGTTCTCGCTGAACTGCCGCATGCGCTCGACTTCTTCCGCCTTCGTTCGAAGCTGCCGATAGAGGCGGCCGTTCTCGAGCGCGGTCGCTGCCTGCGCGGCGACGGCGGATAGCAGCGCCATGTCTTCGCTGCTGAGCGGTTCCGCGGACGCCCCGCCTCCGCGCGCGCGCTCCGGCGAAGCAAGCTTGCGACCGAGCGCCATCACCGCGATCGCGCCTTCTTTCGAGACGCACGGAACGAAGTAATGGATCCCGGCATCGCGCCAGAAGTCGACTTCGCGGCCGTCCAGGCGGCGCAGCGCGAGGTTGTCGTCGAGCGCCAGCGTGTGGCCGGCAATGAGCCGAGTGCCGACCTCGGAACTGCGTGAGAGACGCGGCGGCTGCTCGGGGAAACCCGCGTGCGCGATCGTGACGAAGTCCCCATCATCGGGGGCCATCGACACCGGCGCGAGCATCAGCGCCATGCGATCGACGAGCAGCGTTTCGGTGACGCGATGCACGAGCCGCTCGCTGAGCCGCAGCAGATCGAGATCGCTGTTGAGATCGCGCGCGAAGCCGACGAGCGCGCGCCGGTAGTCGTAGCGATCGCGGTAATACACGCGATCGAGCCCGGTCTGAATCGCGTTCTTCACCGGCCGCGACAGCAGCACGACGACGAGCGTGGCGAGCAGCGCGATGACGGGATTCCGCTGGTCGGCGTCCTTGAAGAAAATCACGCCGGCGAGGTTCAGCAGCACCGCATAGATCGCCGCGATGGCGGCAATGGCGGCCGAGTAGACGAGACCGCGCTTGATGATGACCTCGACGTCCATCAAGCGATAGCGCACGATCGCCGACGCGAACGCGAGCGGAATCAACCCGAGGAGCAGCGCACTGAACTCGAAGCCCGAAAGCGGCGGCAGGCCAAGCGCATACGGAAGCGCGTAGCCGACCACGAACGGCACCGAGCCAAGGGCCGTGCCCCACACGATCCAGCGAAGCTGCCGCCGCGCGGTGACGGAACGCACGCGCCGCAGCGCGCGCACCATGATCGCGAGTCCGGCGACCAGGCTGAACGCGAGGTACACGAGCTGACCGCGGTCGAGGAGCGACAACACGCGCGTCAGCACCTCGCCGTGCTGCCCGCCGTTGACGACGGCGGCAACCGATGCGCCGCCGAACAACAGGGCCGGGAGATACAACGCCGGCACCAGCGTGCGCCCGGCATCACTACGCACCCACGCGTCGGGACGATCGGGGAACACCAGCGCGAAGTGCAGGAATAGCGGCGGCAGCAGCAGCTGCGCCGTCAGGTCGCCCCAGTAGAACGTCCAGTCGAGGGGATTGAGCCGCCCCGTGAACGAGAAGGCGAGCACGCCGAAGAAGGCCACGGTCAGCCAGAAGAAGTGCAGCGTCGCCTGATGATCGGGACGGCGCAGCCGCACCGATGCGCCCACCAGCAGGGAGAAGATGCCGACCGCCGCGAGCATGTAATAGAGCACGCGCGGGCTCGACGGGATGGGCTGCACCGCCAGCGACAGCTGCTGCCGCGCCTTCATGCGCAGCACGGTGTAATCGAGCGCCTTGCCGGAACGGCTCCGATGATGCGCGCCCACCACGTCGTCGATGCCGTCAACGGGGTCGCCGTCGATGGCGAGCAGCACGTCGCCCGGCTCGAGCCCCGCCTTCGCCGCCGCACTTGCCGTGGCGACCTCCGTGGCGACCACGTCGCCGCCGCTCACCCGCCACAGCACGCCGTCTTCGACCTCCGACCACGTCGCACGCTGCACGATGTTCGTGATCGCAAGGCATACGAGCGCGACAACGACGGCCATTTGCGCCATCGACGGCACTCGCACGCGGGTCTCAGAAGGGTGGAACATGAGTACCAGATGTATCCAGCTCACCTAGCAAAGCCCATACCCCGCAACGAGAGGTGGCGGGAAGGGACAAAGCCAGGATTTACCGCCATTTACCCGCTGCGCGGCATGCGCACAGCGCCGCCCCTTCCAAGCCCTCGGACGATGGATTCAAGAAGTTGGAGGCTATGCGAAGGCTGCTGTCAGAACTTCACGAGCACGCCGCCGACGACGCGCTTTGGCGGCCGTACTACCAGCAGCTCGTCGTAGATCGATCCCGTGTCGGCCGGGTCGCGGAACAGATTCCGAACGCCGACGAGCACTTCCCATCGCGCTGTC
>JBKPRU010000197.1:0-7594 GCA_046734675.1 Acidobacteriota bacterium | reverse complement strand
GGACATCCTGCGCACCGTCGGACGATGGCTGAAGGTGAATGGCGTGGCGGTGTACGGCGCGCATCAGTCACCGTTCGGCGACGAATTCGGCGAGTACACCTCGCGCGGAGCGAAGGACGTGCGTGGGCAGAAGCAGTTTCTCGCCAACACCGAATGGCGTGTGACCACCAAACCCGGGAAGCTGTACTTCGCGTTCTTCAGCGAGCCGCGCGTGCCGTTCGAGCTGCCCGCGATGAAGAACCGCGTCACGCAGGCCTACCGTCTCGCGGACAAGGCGCCAGTCGAAGTGAAGGCCGAAAACGGGAAGACCACGATCAACATGCCGCGGCCGATGCTCGATCCGATGGCCACGGTTGTCGTCGTGGAGTTTGACGGACAGCGGGTGGAACGCTAGGCGCGCACGGCGCGCCTAGCGAGGAAGCGGAGCGGGGTGCAGGGGGCCCCGCGAGCGACGAGCCGGGGTGTGGGGCGGAGCCCCACGTGAGGAAGTGGAGTTTGAAGGGGAGAAAGTCGCACGCTGAGAGGCGTGTCAGGGGGGAGGCTCGATGCATCGATGGTTGCTCGGTGCGTTGCTGCTGATTGGGACGTCGGCAGCGGCGCAGACGAATGCAGGACAAATATCGGGTACGGTTCGCGACGGCTCGGGCGGCGTGCTGCCGGGCGTCACGGTCACGATCACCAACGTCAACACTGCCGCCGCGCGCACCGAGGTCACGGGTCCGAACGGGACGTACGTGGTCACGAGCCTGCCGGTGGGTACCTACACGGTGGTGGCGGAGCTGCAGGGATTCAGGAAGGCGGAGAAGACGGGGTTCGAGCTGACGCCCGACGGGCGCATCACGGCTGATTTCGCGCTGAGCGTTGGCGCGATGACCGAGACGGTCGATGTCACGGCCGTCCGCGGCGAAGTCGTGAACCGGACGTCCGGCGAGATCTCGCGCCTCATCGACGGCGCGCAGGTCCGCGAGCTGGCGCTCTCGGGACGCAATTACCTCGAGCTCGCGTCGCTGATTCCCGGCGCCGTCCAGATCGACGACGACCAGATGGCGCTGACGACGAGCCTCGGCACGGGCGGCACCATCATCAACGGCTCGCGCGGCAACACCAACAGTCTGATGGTCGACGGCGGATTCAATCTCGACTCGGGGTCCAACTCCAGCCAGATCAACAACGTCGGTCTCGACTTCATCGACCAGGTCAAGATCCAGACCTCGAACTTCTCGGCCGAGTACGGGCGCAACTCCGGTGCGGCCATCAACGTCGTCACCAAGAGCGGCACGAACTCGTTTCATGGAAGCGGGTTCACGACCATGCGCGACGAGAAGCTGGATGCCGCGAACTTCTTTGCGCCGAAGGATCCCAATGGCAAGCCGATCAAGGGGCAGCTGGATTTCCGCGATTACGGCGGTGCGCTCGGCGGTCCCATCCAGCGCGGACGGCTGTTCTTCTTCGGCGGCACCGAGTACAAGCGGCTCGATCGCGTGGACGGTCCGTTCCGCCGCACGATGCCGACGCTGGCCGAGCTCGATGGCAACTTCTCGGCGCGGCTGGCCGGAGCCGACGGGATCGTCGGCACGTCAGACGACAGCACCATCCCCGACCAGCTGTTCAACCCGGCCACGCGCGAGCCGTTTCCGGGCGGCGTGATTCCCGCGAGCCTGATCACGCCCGACGGCCGCGCGATCGCGAGCGTCTATCGCGCGATGATCGAGCGCGCGGTCACGTTCACGAACACACCGACCGCAAACAACGCGACCTATCAGCTCGACTTTCCGTTCCGGTCGCGTGAAGACATCGCGCGGTTCGACTATCGCGCGAGCGACGGGCAGCGCCTCTACCTGCGCTACCTGCACGACATGTACGATCTCGTCGAGCCGCGCGGCACGTTCATTGGCGCGGATCTCCCGACGATCTCGACCAACCGCAAGCGCCCCGCGTACGGCTACCAGGTCGGGCACAGCTGGGTGCTGCGCAACAACCTCATTAACGACGCGAAGGTGAATGCGTCGTGGAACGGGCAGCGCATCCCGCCGGCGGGCGATGCGTGGCGCCGCGACACCTACGGCTTTGCGTTTCCGCAGGTTTACGACGCCGGACGCTACGACGAAGGGATCCCGGACGTCACGATCTCGGGCTTCGCGAGCCTGACCGGGCCATCGCAGTCGCTGCTGTCGCCGACCACGGACATCACCGCGACCGACACGTTGACGTGGCTGAAGAACGACCACTCGATGAAGGTCGGTTTCCTCGTGACGCGCAACCGGAAGGACCAGAACGGCCGCCTCGCGCATACCGGCGCCGTCAACTTCAATCCGTCGGGGAACACGAACACGACCGGCCTCGCCTCGCCGCCCGCGAACACGAACCAGAACGGCGCAGCGTTTGCCGACGCGCTGCTCGGAAACTTCCGCACCTACGCGGAAGGGGGCGGCGATCCGGTCGGCTTCTTCCGCTTTACCCAGTACTCGGCTTTCGCAAGCGACACGTGGCACGCCGGCAGCAATCTCAGTCTCGAGTTCGGTGTCCGCTACGAGCTGGCGAGCCCGACCTACTCGCAGCAGAACAACCTGGTGAACTTCGATCCGGCGCTCTACGATGCGAGCCAGGCGGCGATCCTGAACCCGAACGGCACGATCGCGAACCCGGGGACCAACCGTTACACGGGCCTGGTCAGTGCAGGCGAAGGCGTCCCGCAGGACGAGCTCGATCGCGTCACCATCGATCCGATTGCGGGCGCGCTCATTCCCACCGGTGCACCGCGCGGGCTCTATGACACGCATCACCTCTTGATGCCGCGGTTCAGCGCCGCCTATACCGTGAACGACAACACCGTCCTCCGCGGCGGTGTCGGCGTCTTCTACGACAAGCCGGAAGGCAACGTGATTTTCTCGCAGGTGAACCTGCCGCCGTTCGTGCCGTCGGTGGGCGTCGAGAACGGCAACCTGGCGAATCCGCTGGCCGGGCGCGCCGCCGCCGAATCGGTGCTCGGGACGGTGAACGCGATTCAGCCGGACCTCGACATCCCGCGTCAGATCAACTTCAGCATCAGCGTGCAGCGCGAGCTGTGGGGCGGACACTTCGGCGAGATCGCCTACGTCGGCAACCGCGGCCGCAACCAGCTGTGGTTCCCCGAGATCAATCAGCCCTCGTTCGAAGCGCTGGTCGCAAACGCGGCGCTGCCCGCGGCGCAGCGTGCGAACACCAACTACCTGCGCCCCTACAAGGGCTACTCGTCGATCCGGCAGCGCCGCAGCGACGCATTCTCCAACTACAACGGCCTGCAGTTCTACGTGAACAAGCGGAAGGGCGATCTCACCTACACCGTGGGCTACACGCTGTCGAAGGCGACCGGGAACGCGAGCGGCATTGGCGACAATCCCGAAGACGCGTTCGATCGCGACTTCAACACCGGGCCGCTGTCGTTCGATCGCCGGCACGCGCTGATCACGACGTTCACCTATCGCGTGCCCTTCTTCCGGGGCGAGCGCAGCCTGCTGGGGTACGCGCTCGGAGGATGGGAATTGAGCGGCAAGACGCGCTGGCAGTCCGGGCAGTATCTGACCGTCACGGGCAATACGTCCACTGGCACGCGCCGTGCTGACTACGTCGGCGGCGACATTAATCTGCCATCCGATCAGCGCGGACCCGATCGCTGGTTCAACACCGACGCGTTCGCGGCGGCGCCGGACACGCGGCGCGGCAACGCGACGGTCGGTCAGGTGCAGGGGCCGCACTTCTACCGGTGGGACCTCTCGCTTCGCAAGAAGTTCCAGCTCGTAGGCGGATCGAACCTCGAGTTCCGCGCTGAAACGTTCAACGCCTTCAACCGCGTGAACTTCAACAACCCGAACGTGACCGCGACGAGCACCGCGTTCGGCACGATCTCGAGCGCGAAAACGCCGCGCGAGCTGCAATTCAGCCTGCGCGTCGAGTTCTGATCTGGAGTACAACAGGGCATGGTCGAGGGCGCGCCGGCCGCGGCGCTTTGCCGACTCCTCTCCTCCCGGCGCGACGGGCGCCGGCGGCCCTCGGCCATCGGAACTGTGACCTGCCGACGAAATCTGCTATAACGCGGTGCGCTTTCGCGCACCGCGTTTCCACTCTATTCCTCCGATAAGGTCTTTGCCCGAATCGGGTTGCGTTCGGCCCGCGGCCGGTGGCCTTCGTTTTGCGCAGCCCGGCCGCGGCAGGTTTGCAAATGAAGCTGAGGTGCGTCCGGGTCGCGCTTGGTGCGCTGGGATCCCTCGTCGTCGCCGCCACTGCGCTGCACGCGCAGACCACGATTGGGACGGTCACGTTATCGGCGGGCTGGGCCACGTTTGGCCAGGCCGTCCCACAGGGTGTTGCGCCGGCCGCGTTGAAGGTCGGCACCCTCACCACGCAGACCGATGTGAAGAGCCGTTGGAGCGACGGCTCGATCAAGTTCGCGCTCGTCACCGTGAACGTGCCGAGCACCGCGGCGTACACCGTGACGCCGGCGGCGGCTGCGGGCGGCACGTTCACGCCGGCGCTGCCCACCGCCTCGGTGACGCTCACGATCAGCGGCATCTCGTACGTTGCGACGCTGCCCTCGACACCTGGAAGCGATCTCTGGATGTCCGGACCGCTCGCCTACGAAGCGCGCTCGGTCGTCACGCCGGCAGCCGGCGTCGCGCTCCATCCGTTCCTGCGCGTCAACTTCGACACGCGCGTCTACTCCGACGGCAAGGGACGCGTGGACGTCAGCGTCGAGAACCTGCTCGACAAGACCGGCGCGACGACCGTCACCTACGACGTCACGATTACCGTGAACGGTACGGCGGTCTTCACGAAGACCGCGGTGCCGCACTACTACCTGACGCGCTGGCGCAAGGTGTTCCCGATTGGCGCGACCGTGTTCTCATCGATCGCGCCGGATTTCAGCGCCTTCAATATCGCGAAGGTGCTGCCGAAGTATCTGTCGCTGGTCGCGAACCAGGTGAGCACGCCGACCGGTCCGACCTTCGACATCCTCAAGGAAGGCGCGCTCGAGTCCAACATGCCCGCGCACGGCGGCCGCGCCGAACTGGCGCCGTACCCGGACTGGACGGCGCGATACCTCGTGCATCGCGACTACACCCAGCGCAGCTACGTGCTGGCGAACGGCGATCTCTCCGGCTCGTGGCCGATCCACGTGCGCGAAGCGGAGAACAACACCGGGCGCGGCGTGGGTAGCGAACGCTTGCCGTCCCTCGATCAGCGACCCGATCTGTGGTTCGACGCGCGCGCGAATCCCGACTACGACTACATCAAGGGCAGCCCGATGCCGATCCGCGAGTACGGATCGCTCGACCCGGGCCCGGGCCAGTCGCCGCTGATTCCCGACAACGCGCATCAGCCCTCGCTCGCCTACGTCCCGTATCTGATCACCGGCGATCGCTACTACGCGGAGGAGATGGCGTTCTGGGCGAATTACGGGATGCTGCGCACCTACCCTGGTGACGGCGTGCGCGCCGGCGCCGGTATCCTCGCCTACAACGAAGTGCGCGGCATCGGTTGGGCGCTCCGCAACCTCTCGGAGGCGGCGGCGCTCTATCCCGACGGCCCGGTGAAGACGTATCTCTCGGCGAAGACGACGAGCAACCTGCAGTGGCTCGATGATTTCGTAAACAAGCAGCCCGCGTCGAATCCGTTCAAGGTGCTGTGGATCGGCAAGCGCCCCGACGGCAATCAATACATCTCGATGTGGGAGCAGAACTACCTCGCGTATGCGATCGATCGCGCGCTGAAGCTCGGGTTCACCGCCGGCCAGCTGCATCGCGACGCGATTGCAAAGTTTCAGCTCCGGCTGTTCACGAGCGAGCCGTCGTACCCGAAGCTGGAAGCCGCGCCCTACATCGTCGCGGTCGGCACGCCGCCGGCGAGCGGCGTGTGGTACGACTCCTACGACACCTTCGGATTCTTCACGTCGATGGATCAGATCTGGGCCGGCACGTCGGATCAGCATCGCGACTTCGCCGGTTACTACGGGCCTGAAGCGCGGCTGAACCTGATGATGGGCGTCGAGTCGGGCTGGGCCGGCGCACAAGCGTCGTACGACTACCTGTGGCCGTTCATCGGCGGCGCCGGAACATCGTCCGATCTGGGCCAACGTTCGGGGTGGGCGCTGGATTTCTATCCGTCCGTCGCGCTTCCGCCGCCGCCACCGCCGCCGTCACCGGGCCCGACGGTCTCGCTCGATCGCACGCATCTCCAGTTTGGCGCGACCAGGAACGGCGCGTCGTTCACGCAAAAAACGTCGTCGCAGATCGTGCACGTGGTCAAAACCGGAACGGGGAGCATCACATGGTCCGCGACATCGAATCGCTCGTGGCTTACCGTATCGCCTGCGTCCGGCACGGGCTCGGCCGCACTGACGATTGGCGTGAACTACGCCGCCGGTGTGCCTACGTCGGGAAGTACCTCCGGCTCGATAACGGTGACCGCGACTGGCACGACGAGCACGCCCGGTGCCGTGACTGTGACGCTCTCGGTCTATCCGGTGGGCGCGACCGCTGCGCCATTTGGGTCGTTTGATACGCCGGCGAACAACGCCGCGAACGTCACCGGATCGATCCCCGTCACCGGCTGGGCGCTCGACGACGTGCTGGTCACGGGGGTGCGGATCCTGCGCGATCCGGTTGCCGGCGAACCCGCCGGCGCGCTCATGACCGTCGGCACCGCGACCTTCGTCGAAGGCGCGCGCCCCGACGTCGCCGGCGCGTTCCCCAGCTATCCAGTGGAGTCTCGCGCCGGCTGGGGCTACCTGATGCTGACGAACATGCTGCCCAACCGCGGCAACGGCACGTATCGGCTCTACGCCTACGCCGACGACGTCGAAGGACGGTCGACGCTGCTCGGGTCGCGCACGATCACGTGTACCAACGCGACGGCAACCGCGCCGTTTGGCGCGATCGACACGCCGGGGCAGGGAGCAACGGTCAGCGGCATCGTCAACAACTTCGGCTGGGTGCTCGCGCCAGGCACGCGGCGCGCCGACGTGCCGGGCGGCGGCACCGTGAACGTGTTGATCGACGGCGCGATCGTCGGATCGCCGTCTGGATGGACCGCGCGATCGGATCTCGCGTCGCTGTTTCCGGCGGCGCAGTTCTCGGGTGTGAACTCGGCGGCCGCACTCTACACGTTCGACTCGCGGACGCTGGCCGACGGCGTCCACACCATCGTCTGGGCCGTGACCGACAACCTTGGCGCGTCGGCTGGCGTGGGCAGCCGCTTCTTCTCCGTGTGGAACGGCACCGCCATGATGCTCGATCCGTCGACGCTCGCGCAGGCAGTTGTCGACGTACCAGGGCGTGTCTCGGTCGACGCGCTGCCCACCGATACGAGCCCGGTGATGGCCCGACGCGGGTTCGATCTCGATGGATCGTTCGCCGGCGCCGCCGAACAGTACGGACACGTCGCGCTCACCGGTGAGGAGCTGGATCGCTTCGAGCTGCAGTTCGATCGCAACGCGGACGCGTACACCGGCTATGTCCGCACGGCGAGCGGCCTCGAGCCGCTGCCCATCGGATCGCAGATCGATGCGACGGCGAATCGCTTCTCGTGGCATGCCGGCACCGGCTTCGTCGGGCAGTAC
>JBKPRU010000196.1:0-24353 GCA_046734675.1 Acidobacteriota bacterium | reverse complement strand
CGCTCGAACTGAGCAAAGGCAATCAGGCGGAGGCCGACGAGGCGTTCGCGCGCGCCGTCGCGCTCGATCCGAAGTCCGCGCAGGTGCGGCTCGCGTACGCGAACTTCCTGCTGGCGAGCGGCAAGCCGGCGGAGGCGGAGGCCGCCTTGAAGGCCGCCACCGACGCGGACCCGAAGAACGTGGGCGCGCACCGCGCCCTCGCGAATCTGTACTTGGCCACCGGGCGCACGCAGGAGGCGGAGTCGCATTTTCGCAGTGCCGCGAACGATCCGAGCGGGCAACTCGCGCTTGCCGATTACCTTTCGGCCACGTCACGCGCCGATGAAGCCGCGACGGTGCTCAACGGCGTGGCGGAGAAGCCGGAGTACTTCACCGGCGCGACGCTGCGTCTCGCGCGGTTGATGGCGGCGAGCGGTAAGCGCGGCGACGCGTACAAGAGCGTCGAGGCCGTGCTCGCGAAGCATGCAAGCAACGCCATGGCGCTGACGTTCGAGTCGCAGCTGCTCTTGTCCGACCGGAAGTACGACGAGGCGCTGAGCGCAGCGAACAAGGCGGTTGCGGCGGACGCGACCTCCGTCGAAGCGCAGTATCAGCTCGCACAGGTGCAGCTCGCGCGCGGCGACGTCGCGAGTGCGCGGACGTCGCTCAACGAGGTGCTCAAGCTGAACCCGCGCGCCGGTGCGGCGCAGGTGCAGTTGTCGCGCCTCGAGCTCGCGGCCGGGCGCCGCGATCGGGCGCTCGAGCTCGCAACCAGTGCGGTCAAGACACTTCCGTCCGACGGGACGGCGCGCCTCTCGCTGGTGCGCTCGCTGATCGCGTCCGGCAACCTCGAACGCGCGCGCGCGGAGCTGAAGCCGCTCGTCGATCAGCATGGCAAGAGTGCGGCCGTGCAGACGCACGTCGGCCTGCTCGAGCTGGCGCGTCGGGATTCGACGGCCGCTCGGCGTGCGTTCGACGCGGCGCTCACGTCGGATCCGGCCTACACCGAAGCGCTCGAGGGATTGACTCGGCTCGATCTATCCGAAGGCCAACAGCAGCAGGCGCGCCAGCGCCTCGCCGAGCGGCTCGCCGCGACGCCCGACAGCCCCGCCGTGCTCCTGATCGCCGCGCGTGTCGAACTGGCGGCGAACAACGGCGCCGCCGCCGAGCAGCTGCTGCGCAAGACGATCACCGTGGCGCCCTACACGTTCGAAGCCTACGGCATGCTCGGAACCTTCTACATGCGCGAGGGGCGGCTCGATGACGCGATCGCGGAGTTTCGATCGGTGGCGGTGAAGCGCGCGAATGCTGAAGGGCCTCTCACGATGGTGGGGATGATCCTCGAGCTGCAGCACAAGCGGGAGGACGCCAAGCGGCAGTACGAAGCGATTCTTTCGAAGGCGCCGCGCGCCGCGGTCGCCGCCAACAACCTCGCATGGCTCTACGCCGAGGACGGCGAGAAGCTCGATGTCGCGCTGCAGCTGGCGCAGCTCGCGAAGCAGCAGCTGCCGAAGCTCGCCGAGGTCAACGACACACTCGGCTACATCTACTTGAAGAAAGAGCTGCCGTCGATGGCGGTGGCGCCGCTTCAGGACGCCGTGAAAACGGCGCCCAAGGTCCCGACGTTTCTGTATCGCCTTGCCGTGGCGAAAGCGAAGCTCGGTGAGAAAGCCGCGGCCCGGGATCTGCTGCAGCGCGCGCTCGCCCTCGGCACGTTTGCCGAAGCACGCGACGCGCGCGATCTGCTCGCGGGCCTGTAACCCGCCTCGAGGCCCGGGCCGTCATGAACGTGTTCACGCCGCGATTGAATGCGCGTTCGACCGCGCTGATCGTCTGCGAGGGCTGCCTGCTCATGCTCGCCGTTCACGCGGCCGCATACATGCGCCTCTCGTACGAGATCTGGGTCCACGCGTCGCCGGCGGCGCTCCTCGGCAAGGCCGCGTTCGTGGGCGTGGTCACCCAGCTCTGTCTCTATTACGCGGATCTCTACGACCTGCGCGTCGTCGCCGATCGCCGCGAGCTGCTGATGCGGCTCGTCCAGGCGCTCGGCGCCGCCTCAGTGATCCTCGGCCTCATCTACTTCTGGCTGCCCGCGTTGATCATCGGGCGCGGCGTGTTCGCGCTGGCCGCAGTGGGCATCGTGATCGCGGTCAGCGGCTGGCGTCTGTTCTTCGAATGGACGACGGGGCGGATGGGACCGCGCGAGCGGCTGCTGCTGGTCGGCACCAACGCCGCCGCGGTGAAGCTCGCCCGCGAACTGTACGAGTGCCGCGAGCTCGGCGTGGAGATCGTCGGCTTCATCGATCCCGACCCGGCGAAGATCGGGACGCCGGTGATCAACCCCGGCGTCATCGGCGCGCTCGACGACATCCCGCGCATTACCCGTGAGCGCCGCGTCGATCGCGTTGTGGTGAGCCTGGCCGATGCGCGTGGCCAGCTCCCGATGGACAAGCTCCTGCAGTTGAAGCTGTCGGGCGTTGCGTTCGATCACCTGGCCACCGTGTACGAGAAATACACCGGCAAGATCTCGGTCGAGAACCTGCGTCCGAGCTGGTTGATCTTCTCGGAGGGCTTCCGCGTCACGCGCGTGCAGGCCGCCATCAAGCGGGCGGTCGATCTCGGCATCGCAGGCGCCGGGCTGGCGTGCGCGTCGCCGCTGATGCTGTTCACGGCCGCGCTCGTCCGGCTGTCGTCGCCGGGGCCGATCCTCTATCGCCAGGTCCGCGTCGGGCAGCACGGCCGCCCGTTCACGATCATGAAGTTTCGATCGATGCGTCAGGACGCGGAGGCGGCGACGGGTGCGGTGTGGGCGCAGAGGAACGACGCGCGCGTCACGCCGGTCGGGGCGTTCCTGCGCAAGACACGGCTCGACGAGCTGCCGCAGCTCTGGAACATCTTCGGCGGCGACATGAGCTTCGTCGGTCCGCGTCCGGAGCGGCCGGAGTTCGTGCGGGATCTGACGGTGCAGATCCCGTATTACGGGCAGCGCCACGTGGTGAAGCCGGGGCTGACGGGGTGGGCGCAGGTCCGCTACCCGTACGGGTCGACGGTCGAGGACGCGCTCGAGAAGCTGCAGTACGACCTGTTCTACATCAAGCACATGTCGCTCGGACTGGACCTGTTCGTGATGCTGAAGACGATGAAGACGGTAGTCCGGCGCCAGGGCTTGTAATGCGTATCCTGTTCGTCAGCAACATTTTTCCAAACCCGATCCACGCGACGAAGGGCACGTTCAACCTCGAGATGCTGCGCGCGCTGGCGCGCATGCACGAGGTCCGCGTCGTCTCGCCGATCCCGTGGGTACAGGAGCTGCCGGTGGTTGGCAGAGCGCTGCGCGCGGAGGAGCGTCGTGTAACCGTCGAGGGGATCGACGTCCATTATCCGCGCTACTACTACACGCCGCGGATCGGTCGCCGGTTCTACGGCGACTTCTACTGGCACTCGGTGAAGCAGACGGCGCTGCGGGTCGCGCGCGAACAGCAGCCCGACGTGGTGCTCAGCTACTGGGCGCACCCGGACGGCGACGCGGCGACGCGGCTCGCCCACATGCTCGGCGTGCCGAGCGTGATCATGATCGGTGGGTCCGACGTGCTGCTGTTTACGTCGAACCCGACGCGGCGCGCGCTGATCGTGAACAGCCTGCTGCGAGCTGATCGGATTCTCACGGTGAGTGAGCATCTTCGCCATTCGATGGCGGCGTTCGGCGTCCCCTCGTCCCGGATCTCGGTCATCTATCGCGGCGTCGACCTGCAGCGCTTCAGCCGCGGCTCACGCGAACAGGCACGCGCGGTCCTCGGCGTCCCGCAAGACGTGCGAGCGGCCGCATGGGTGGGCCGCATGGTGCCGGTGAAAGGACTCGACACGTTGTTCGAGGCGGCGGCGCGGGCGCGCGCGGCGGGCGCGGGCTTCCGCGTGTACCTCCTGGGCGACGGTCCGCTGCGCGCGAGCCTCGAAGCGGACGCGGCGCGGCGTGGGCTTGGCGACGTCGTGTCGTTCATCGGCTCCGTCGCGCACCGGGATCTGCCGACGTGGTACCGCGCCGCCGATGTCACAGTGCTGCCGAGCCTCTCGGAAGGTGTGCCGAACGTGCTGCTCGAGTCGATCGCGTGCGGCACGCCGTTCATCGCCTCGTCCGTCGGTGGCATTCCCGAGATCGCCGACGAGCGATTCGATCGCCTCGTGCCTCCGGCGGACGCGGCAACGCTGGCGGATGCGTTGGCTGCCGTGGGTCGGCCTGCGCCCGCCGACGTGATGACGCGCCGTTTCATGCCGCGCGATGCGGCCAGCGTGAGCGCCGACGTCGCGGCCGTGCTGTCGGCCGCGTGCACTCGCCGCGCCCCTCGCTCGGTGATCGTCGGCACGCCGGTCACGCAGGTGCACTGACGTGGCGTCGCTCATTCGACAGACCTTGCGCCGCGCCATGAGCACGGTCCTGCCGCGGCGGCTGTTCCTCACGTCCGGGCCGGACCGCGGCGCCGTGTGCCTGACGTTCGACGATGGTCCGCATCCCGACTTCACGCCGCGCGTGCTCGACGTGCTGCGGACCTACGGCGTGCGGGCGACCTTCTTCGTGGTCGGCCGAGCCGCCGCCGCGCACCCCGATCTCGTGCATCGCATTGCCTCGGAAGGGCACGAGCTCGCCCATCACTCGTTCACGCACGGGGAGCCGGGCGAGACGAACGCGAGCGACCTGCTGCGTGAGATTCACGACACGGACGCCGTCCTCGAAGGAATCGTGGGGCAGCGGCCGCGGCTGTTCCGTCCGCCGCACGGCAAAGTGACGGTCGCGAAGCTGCTGAAACTCTGGGGACGAGGGTTGACGGTCGTACTGTGGAATGTCGACCCGAAGGACTTCGCGTCCGCGTCGGCGTCGGAGCTGCAAGAGCGCCTGCTCGCATACACGCCGTCCGGCGGCGACCTGATCCTGCTGCACGACACGAACGCCCGGACGCCCGAGGCGCTCGCCGCGTTCCTCGATCGGGTCGCGCCGCGCACGCGTTTCGGCGTCGTCTCCGAGGTGCTTCACTGATGCGTGCGCGTGCTTCGGACGCACCGGCGGCACCGCGGGCGGTTGTCTATTTCGGCAACGACTGGTCGGCGGAGAACCGGACGTCGAGCCACCACGTCGCCCGCTGCCTGTCGCGGCACATGCCGGTGCATTACATCGAATGCCCGGGGCTCCGCGCCCCGAAGGGCACCGGCCGCGACCTGCGCCGGCTCTGGGCCAAGGTGCGCCTGGCGTTCGGACGTGGAACGCGGGTCCACTCGCAGCTCACCGTGCACACGCTGATCCAGGTGCCGCTGCACCGCTTTGCGGCCGTGCGGGCATTCAACCGGCTGCTGCTGCGCGCGCTCGTGCGGCGGATCCTCCGCCGCGAAGGAATCCAGCAGCCGCTGGCGTGGTTCACGATTCCGCACCTCGGGGCGGTGCTCGGCCGCATCGGAGAATCGGCGTCGGTCTATTACTGCATCGACGACTATGCCTCGCTGCCCGACGTCGATCAGGACGCGGTGCAGGCGATGGACGTGGACATGACTCGGCGCGCCGATGTGGTGTTCGTCGCATCCGAAACGCTCCTCGCGTCCAAGCGCGCGCTGAATCGCAACACGCACCTCTCACCGCACGGCGTCGACGTGGAGCACTTCGCCCGCGCGGCGGACAGGGACCTGCCGATTTCCCACGACCTCGCCGGCGTTCCCCGTCCGATCATCGGGTTCTTCGGCCTCATCGAACGATGGATCGATCTGGACCTGGTGCGCACGCTTGCGGCGGAGCGCCCGCAGTGGACCTTCGTGATGATCGGGCGCGTCGCGGTGCCTGACGCGGAGGTTCCCCGGCTGCCGAACCTGCTCTTCCTCGGCCGCCGCGCCTATGACGCGCTGCCCGACTACGGCCGGGCGTTCGACGCGGCGATCATTCCGTACCGTCAGACGAGGCAGGTGCAGCATGCGAACCCGCTGAAGCTGCGCGAATACCTCGCGATGGGAAAGCCGATCGTCACCGTGAGTACGCCGGAAATCGAGAAGTTCGCCGACGTGGTCCGGATCGGCCGATCCGCGGACGAATTCCTCCGCCATCTCGACGAGGCGATCGTCGACGGACCCGACGCGGACGCGGTGCGGGCTCGCATCGCGCGCGTGGCGCCTTACACGTGGGAGGCGCGCACTGCGGCGGCCTTGTCAATCGTTACTCGGCAGGCGAGCGGACCGTCCGTTGCGTCCGCGCGGCCGGCGCTTGCGGCCACTGCCACGCATTCATAACCGGGAGATCCATGCTTACCAAGTTCAAGGCCGGCATTGTCGGCGCGGGTCACATCAGCCGATTCCATATCGAAGCCATCCGCCGCTCGGGCGTCGCCGAGATCGTCGGCGTTGCCGACGTAGACCGCGCGCGAGCCGAATCCGTGCGGGCGCAGTTCGGGCTGCCGATGACGGGCGCGAGCGTCGACGAGTTGATCGCCGCGGGCGCAGACGTCGTGCACATCCTCACGCCGCCGCACTCGCATGCGCCTCTGGCCATCCGCGCGCTCGACGCGGGCTGCCACGTCTACGTCGAGAAGCCGCTGGCGATGACCGAAGCGGAGTGCGCCTCGGTTGCGGCAGCCGCCGAGCGCGCGGGACGCTCGGTCTGTGCCGGCCATTCACTGCTCCGCGATCCGTTCGTCGCGCGCGGTCTGGATCTCGTGGCCCGCGGCGCCATCGGCGAGGTGCTGAGCGTCGATTACGTGCGCTGCCAGGGATACCCGCCGTACGCGGGCGGACCTCGCCCGGTGCATTACCGCGATGGCGGCTATCCATTTCGCGATCTGGGGGTCCACGCGCTCTACGTCATCGAGGCGTTCCTTGGCCCGATCACGGACGTGTCGCCATCGTTCGATTCAACCGGCCGCGATCCGAACCTGCACTTCGACGAATGGCGCGTGCTGGTCCGCTGCGATCAGGGCACGGCGCAGATCCACATGTCCTGGAACATCCGGCCGCAGCAGAACCGGATCACCGTCCAGGGGACGCGCGGCGTGATCACCATCGATCTCTTCGGCATGTCGGTGTCCGTGAAGCGGCAGGGACGCATGCCTGAACATGCCACGCGCATCAGCAATGCGGTGCATGAAGGGACAGCGATCGCGACGCAGGCGGCCGCCAACGTCGTGCGCGTGCTGCGAAAGCGCATCCGCCAGTATCACGGGCTGCAGACGCTGGTGGCGGACTTCTATGGTGCGCTCGCGGAAGGCCGTCCGTCGCCGGTGCCGCCGGAACACGCGCGGCGCGTGGTGGCGTGGACGGACGCGGTGGCAAGTGCCGCCGATCGCCGGAAGGCGCAGGAGCTGGCGCGGCCCGAACGGAGACAGGCAACCGTGCTCGTGACCGGCGGCGCGGGTTTCATCGGATCCCATCTCGTCGCCCGGCTCCTCGCAGAGGGTGAGCGCGTGCGTCTGCTGCTGCGCCGCGCTCCGGCCGCGGCGCTCGCCGAGCACCCGCTCGTCGAGATCGTCCGCGGCGATCTCGGCGACCCGGATGCGGTCGCAGGGGCGATGACGGGCGTCAAAACCGTGTTTCACGTCGCCGCCGCCATGCGCGGGAGCGCGGCGGAGTTCGATTGCGCGACCGTCCTCGGCACGCGACACGTCGTCGACGAGGCGCTGCGGCAGGGCGTGCAGCGCCTGGTGTATGTCAGCTCGCTCGCGGTGCTCGATGCGGCGGGCGGACGGCCGGGGGACGTGCTGACGGAGGCGTCGCCGCTCGAGCCGCATCCGCGGCTGCGCGGCCAGTACTCACGCGCGAAGTGCGAGGCAGAAGCGTACGTGGTGCAGGCGATTCGTGAGCGCGGCTTGCCGGCCGTCATCCTGCGGCCTGCCGAGGTGATTGGCTCGACACCGCTGATGACCTCCGGCGTCGCACAGCGCGTCGGCGCGCGGTTCGTGATTCTGGGCAACGGCCGTTTGAACGTCCCGCTCGTTCACGTCGAGGACGTGATCGACGCCATGATCCTGGCGCGGAACTCCAGCGCCGCAGTCGGCTCCATCCTGCACATCGTCGATCGGGCCGAGGTGACGCAGGCCGATCTCGTCGAGCACTACATGAAAGTCCATGGCGAGCGGCGGCCGATTACGCGCGTGCCGATGCCCATCGTGATGGCTCTCGCGTTCGGCGTTCAGTGTCTCGCCCGAGTGCTGCGCCGCGACGCGCCGCTCTCGGTGTACCGCCTCCGCTCGGCGACGGCCGATCGGCGCTTCGACCCGACCCGCGCCGAGCAGATGCTCGGATGGACTCCGCGGATCGGCGTCGACGCGGGCCTCGCGGCCATGCGCGCCGGCGCGAGCGATTCCAGTCAGGCGTCATCCGCTGCCGTGCTGCCGGATCGCGAGCCGGTGGCGGTGTGACGCGAGGACAGACGCAACGCCCGTGCTCTATCTCTCGCTGATCCTGTTCGTCACCGCGATCTACGTGCGTCCCGGGGAGCTGCTGCCGGCACTCGCGGAGCTTCCCGTGGTGCAAATCCTGTCCGCGGTGGCCGGGCTGTGTGCGGCAGTCTCGCTGATCCTCGAGCCGCGGCGCTTCTGGGATCGGCCGGCCGACAAATGCGTCCTCGGCTTGTGGGCGGTCGCGACCGTCTCGAACGTCGTCTGGGGATGGGTGGGCGGCGGGATCATGGCGTTCAACCAGTTCTCGACTCTGGCGTTCAGCTATTTCCTCGTGAGGCTCAGCGTCCGTACCCGGCAGCACATCGTCGGCCTGATCTATGTGCTGGTGGCGCTGAACCTGTTTCTCGCGGTCAGCGGCATTCGCCAGTATCGCGCGACGGCGCCGGTCGCCGCGATGGAGGCCTACGGCGAGTCCGCCGCCGCACCGGACGCGCCCACAGACGACGAGGACCGCGAGGCGGAGCAGCGGCGCATCCGCGGAACCGGCATCTTCAACGACCCCAATGACCTTGCGATGACGATGGTCCTGGCGGTGCCGCTCGTGATCGCCATCGGGTCGAGCGGCGCCACATTCGCGAAGATTGCCGCCGCGATCCCGTTCGGTGTGCTGGTGACGGCGATCGCGCTCACGAACTCGCGCGGCGGCATGCTCGGCCTCATCGCGGTGATCTGCAGCTACACCTACAGCGTCCGGCGGAAGCTCACGATCGCCGTGGCGGTCGTCGCGTTGGCGGTGGCCGCGGTCGCCGGCCCATCGCGGATGAGCGAAATGGATAGCGACGAGGAGTCGGCGCAGGGGCGAATCCAGGCGTGGGCCGCCGGCATCGAAATGTTGAAGATGAACCCGGTGTCTGGCGTCGGATTTGGTCAGTTCACCGAGTACAACGAGCTGGTCGCGCACAACTCGTTCGTGCACACCTTCGCGGAGCTCGGGCTGCTCGGCGCGTTCCTGCTCGTCGGGCTGTTCTATTCGTTTTTCGCAGGTCTCGGGCCGGTGTCGGGGGCGCTCGCGGGAGATCCGCGGTGGACGCGCGCGGTGAGGAGCAGCGGCATCGGGTTTGTCGTCTGCGGATGGTTTCTCTCGCGTCAGTACACGCCGATTCTCTACCTGCTGATGGGGCTTGGCGCGAGCTGCGCGGCGGCGGGTGCATCCCCGGTCGAAGACCGCTGGCGCAGCACCAGGAACATCGGGATGCTCACCATCGGCGGGGTGATGCTCACGTATGTTGCGGTTCGAGTGCTCGCAATCTGGAGCCGGTGACGCTTCCCACCTGCAGATCGTAGTCGCGGAACGCGCCGGCGTTGCCGCGCTCTCCGGCCTCGGCTGCCCGGATCACGTTCACCATTTCACGCGCCGTGACGTAGTGCAGACGATAGCTGCGCCCGTCATTGAAGTGCGTGGTGATGTCGCGATGGAATCGTTCCATCGCCGGACCAAGCAGCACGGCAGCGTTCGGCTCGGCGGCGCCATGCGTGTGCGCCTTGATGAAGATCCATTCGGGGCGGCCCGAGACGCTGATGCCGGTGCGGACCCGTCGGCGGAACCGGTCGAGCGTCGGCGGGTTCGATGCGTCGATTGAGGCCGCGTCGAGCCTCGGCACAACCCCCGCCTTCCGATTGATCCAGTCGAGCGCCAGCGGACCTTGGACGAGGAGCAGTTCCTCCGCAGAAGACGCGCGTCCGACCTTTGCCGGCGTGCCGATGTCGTGCGACTTCGGCCGCGCCGGGTCATCGACCGCATAGTAGATGCTGTTGACCGTACGCGTCTGCGCCAGTTCCGGCGCGGCGGGCATCGTCATATCGGCGTAGCAGCCCGTGTTGAGCAGCACCGTGATCTCGTCGTTGACGCCGCACCAGCGGCCGTCAGGACGCGAGTTGTCGAGTGCCCAGTTGCCGTGAATGAACGCGTAGGTCGCTTCTCCGTCGCGGCGGCGGGCGAGGAGCCCATGGCCGGCAGCGAGGCAGTGCACGAAATCACGCAGCGACGCGGTGAGGTTCTCGGACGTGTCGCAGTCGTGATGAAGATGGATTTCGACCTCACCGAAGCCTTGTCCGCAGAGCGCGGCGAGCCCGTCGAGATGCTCGCGGCGATATTCCTCGATCGGATAGAAGAACGTGTGACGCGGAGGACGGCCGTCCGCGTCCCGGAACTGGCCGGCGATTCTCGGATATCGATCGAGCCACGCGCGCACACGCGCCCGCTCGACGTCGAGTCCCGGTTGCTTCCTGCCCGGTTCGTAGTGATCGGCCACGCAGAACAGGATGTCGATGACGCCGGCGACCGGAGGCCGGCGACGGACGGCATGCCGAACGTAACCGGGCAACCAGAGGTGTGCTCCGCGTGGAAGCGTCAACATGCGCCGCGGCCGCCGGTCAACGCCGCTCAACGAATGACGCGCAGGTTCTTTGGCGCGGCCGGCGGACTGCCGGCCCGCAGCGGAACCAGGGTGAAGAGACGCGCGCCTGCATCGGCGATCGTCAGCGACAGCACCCCTTCCGCCGTGGTGGAAGCACTGAGCGTTCGAAGGATAGTGCCTGCGTCGTTGCGTACCGTGACCTCGTATGCGTACGACGGGCGCAGATCGGCGATGTAGTGATGCGCGCTGGCGCTGGCGGTTCGGTACTCCACGGTGGTGGCAATCGATTCGCGACGGCCAAACAGCGCCACCGACGTTCCAATCTGCACGCCGTCCATCACGCCTGACGTGTCGCGGAGCGCTGCCGTCGCGAGCCGCGTCCCGGTCGATGCCGGCCCAATCTGCAGCACGTTCAACAGGTAGTCGGGATTCGACGTCGCCGGCACGTTCAGTTGCAGCGAATAGCTGGACGTCGCACCGGATGCGCCGAGCGCCAGCGGCACCGCCTGACTGGTCGCGCCACTGTTTGCGAGCACTGTCGTTCCGAACACTTTGTAAGCGGCGTTCGCAATCGTGTACTGGCGTCCGTTGATGACCGGTGCCCGTTCCGACTGGAGTCGCCACTGGCGCGGCAATGCCGGGTCGACCGTCGCAAACCGATCGTAGACGATGAACGTGTCGGCGCTCGCGATATAGAGGAACTTCCGGACCGCATCCGTCACGACCGCGACCCCTTCGTGCGCTCGATCGGCCACGTAGGCCTGGGCTGCGGTGCCGGCGAAGTACGTGTAGTCGGTGCCGCTCTCGACGTTCAGCACGCGGCCCGCTTCCTGCGGCCAACTCGCATCGGGGATCTGCCAGGACTGGTCGTTCGCCCCGAAGGTCAGGTTGTTCTGATAGCGCGTGTCGGCCTCGATGCCGGAGTGCGACCAGATGTTCGCGTTGCCGATCAGCCACCCGCCCTTGTAGATCAGGAAGCCGTTCACGTCGCGGCTCTGATGTGACTCCTGCAGCGGCCCGGACCAGATCCCGAAATAGGTCGCGCTCGACGTCCAGTTGCTCCGAGCGACGAGCAGGCCCGGTCCCGGAGCGAGGTATGCGGTTGGCGTATCGGTCGTGTAATCAACCGCCGCCACGTTGTCCTCGTAATACAGAAATTCCCACGGCGCCACGTCCGTCCACGTGGACGTGTTTGGATCGATGTGGTCCAGCCAGTACTTGATCTGTCCGTGCAGGCGCGTGTCGGTCACCAGCGGCAATACCGACAATGCGCGTTCGCGATCGTACGGCGAGAGCGGCGCGATGGAGATGCGGGGCTGATCGCCGAGCGGATAGTACAAGTCGTTTGTCGGAACCGTGGAGTGAATGCGCCAGGACAGACTGTCCTGCACGAACGTGCAGCCCGGCACGGACGCGAGGTTTTCGCCGGTGGCCGTCAGGTGCGCGTCCAGCGCATGTCCAAGCCGCGCTACCGCGTCGTAGTTGGTGCTCTCCGCGAACACGCCGCCTCGTCCCCAGCCGTCGAGATACGGCCGGATCTCCGACGTCCACTTCGTCAGCGCCAGGGTCAGGTGATACGCGGGCCGATTCGTCCCCGAGACCGGATGCGTACCTGTGTCGTCGCCGTACGCAGCCAGCGCGGCCGGCCACGTCATCATGAATCCCCAGTAGTAATTGTTCGCCGGGCTTCCGACGCCCCAGCCGCCGATGCGCGCAGCGTTGGTCTCGGGCCAGACATCGTCGGCACGATCCATCAGCCATCTCGCGACCTGCGCACGAAGCGACGGCGACAGCTGTGCGTAGCACCAGTCGAAGCCGGCGGACACCCACGGGAGCGTGAACCTGTAATCGTAGTACGAGTCGCCGGAGAGCGTGTTGGTCGAGACTGCGGTGCGCTGCAGGATGCTCGTCGCGGCGGTGCAGTACTGCGCGTTGCCCGTCACCTGATAGGCGAGCCCGAGCGAGAGCAGCATCTCCACGTCGGCCGAGGCGGGATCCTGAGCCGCCGCATCGGCGATCTCCTGCACGCGCACCCATCGCGGCGACCTGGCGACGGCTGCAGCTTTCAATCTGGTGACGCGCGCAGGTGTCAACCAGACGCGAGGATGATCGGTCCGGACGGCAGCGAGTGCGTGAACGGGCAGCGACGCCGACGTTGCGAGAACGACGACGGCAACACGAACGAAACCGGCGATGTGCATACGTATCGGCGCAAGCGATGCAGGCAATGTGTGTGCCCGGCGAACTCCGTGGGAAACCACGCGCGCCGGTGCATCCACTGTCGAAATCGTGATCGGCGCGGCCCGTCCGGTCAGCGCGTTGTTGCCGCCGCCGACCGCGCGACGGCTAGTCTCGAGCTCACGACGCGACGCACCGCGCCAGGCAGCAGAGCGGCGACGCAGGATGCGGCGAACGCTGCGCTGAACATGCTCCCGTAGACGATCACGTCCGCGAATCCGTGCGCGGGACGCACATGTGCGATGACCCCGAACAGCGTGACGACCGGCAGCACCGCAGGAACGAGCGGCCAGAGCAGCCGTCGCAGATACGTGCCGACCGCCATGCCAACGACGCGGCAGCCCTGCAGCAGCGTTCCGATCCCCGTGATGAGCAGACGTGGCGCCGCGAGCGCCAGACAGACGCCGGAGAGCCCGAGGTGGGGCGCGAGAAGGAATGCGAGGACGAGCATGGCCGCGGCTTCGCTGAGCGCGACGAGCGCCAGCACGCGATGTCTCGCCGCGCCCAGCACGATCGTCCCGGTGATCGACTGCGACATCGTCAGGATGTCGCCCGTCGCGAGCACGACGAGCAGCGTCGCCGCGTGCGCCAGCGCCGGTCCCATCCATGCCGCGATCAAGGCGTGGCCGAGGACCACGAAGAGCGTGAGCAGCAGCAGGGCGACGGCGAGACACCATCGTCCGCCTTCGACGAACAGGCGTTCCTGCGAACGCCGATCTCCCTCGGCGAACATGCGCGTGGCGACGGGGGTCATGACGCCGGTCGCGGTCCACAGCACGCGGTTGGCGTAGTCCTGCAGCCGTCGCGCGACCGAGAAGGGCGTGACGAGCCCGACGCCGAGCTGCGTGCCGACGATCAACGGCATCATCTGCGCGCTCGTGAGCTTGCCGATGGACATCAGGAATGCCCACCATCCGAACCCGAACAGCGGCTGCACGTATTCGCGTCGGAGTGCGGTGAGCCGCACGCGGAGCGCGGGATCTTCCCGGAAGCTGAGGACCGCCTTGGCAACGCCCGCCGCGATCGTGAGCGCAAGCGTCATCGCGGCCAGCGACTCGAGCCCGCCGTGATGTCCGATGAGGATCAAAGTGAGCGCCGTTCGCGCGATCGCATGCGGGATGTCGACGTAGTTCAGAAGGTCGAACCGCTGGTACGCCCACAGCGTGCCGTCGAAGACCTGCGCGGGGAAGCGCAGTGCGAGATTCACGCCGATGATGAGCAGCGCGCGCGACGCATCGGTCTGCAAGGCCACCGGGACGTCGAACCAGCGGAGGAACACGAACGAGAACGCGACCACGGCGCCGAGCGCGGTGAGTCCGGCGACGCTCATGATCGCCAGCGCGGAGGTCAACGTCCCCGCAATCGCGGGGTTGTCCCGACGCGCCTTATGGAAGGCGAGGTGGCGGCCGATGGCGCTGCTGACGCCGAAGTCGAGCAGGCTGAAGTATCCGGCCAGCGATCCGATGACGATCCACAGCCCGTATCCCGTGTTGCCGAGATGGGCGACGAGAAACGGCGCGACGACCAGGCCGCACGCCATCTCCACGGCGGTGCCGGCCCAGTTCCAGCCGATGTTGCGGCCGACCACCGTGCGCTGCTGACGGAGCGGCGCGTCTTCGCGCGCGCCAGGTTCAATGGACGTGTTGATCATGCTGGGCCGAAACGACCACCCGGAGCTTTCCGCTGGCGGTGAGAGGAATGGCATCGACGAGAGAAATCGTCAGCGCCGTCTGCTGTCCGAAGATCTGCTCGACGTGCGTGCGGATGGTGCGGGCTGCCTGTGCGTCGAATTCGTCGCGCGTGACCAGGCGCAGCTCGATGGCGCCGGGCCTGGGCTGATACACCTGGAATTGGCGGATGGACAGGAAATCCTTCAGCAGGTGCACGAAGTATTCGCCGGGAATCTGACGGCCGTCGTGTGCCGTGACGACGTCCAGCTGACGTCCAGCGACCTTGCGAAGGAGCGGCAATCCGCGGCCGCACGAGCACGCGGTCCATCCGGCGACGGCCCGATCGCCGTTCACGTAACGTACGAACGGCATTCCATAGTTGAAGAGATCCGTGATCACGACGTTGCCTTCCTCGCCGTCCGGCGTCGGACGTCCCTGGTCGTCGAGAATCTCGACGATGAGATGGTCGACGGTGAGGTGCAGCCCCTCGTGCCGCTCGCATTCGGCGCCAATCAGCATGAACTCGCGGCACCCATAGGTTTCGAACACCGGACAGCCGAAGGCGCGTTCGATGGCCGCCCGCTGAAAGGCATGGAGTCGCTCGGCGCCGACGACGACCGACCGCGGCGAGTATGGACGCACGCCACGCTCGAGGATCGCGCGTGCGACGGAGTAGATCGGATTCGTGTACGCCACGATCGCGTCGGGGCGCACACGCCCAAGCGTCGCGACGAACTCGTCGCAGCGATCGGGTCCGAACTCGAAGGTGTTGACGACGGTGCGGCGATACAGGCGCTGGTAGAGGTCCATCTTGCGGCGCTGCCGGTGCGTCTCGCTCGCCGCGCCCCACAGATACAGCTGTCGTGTGCCAGGACCGGCGCCGGCCCAGGAATAGCCGCGATGCCAGGCGGCGTTGCGGCGGTCGTAACTCCCCGCGTCGAGATAGAACTTGAGCGGCGTTCCGCTCGATCCGCCGGTTGTTTTCGGGATCAGCCCGAGGCCCGGCGCGGTCGTGCGCAGCGTCTCGCGATGTGCGTGCACGACCTCGCGCGTGAGCAGTGGCCACCGCTCGAAGTCTTTCAACGACGCGACATCCGCGGCGCTGAGCCCGCGCTCCTTCCAGGTCGCGGCATAATACGGACACGTGGTGGATGCATGCCCGAGCAGGCGCCGCAGCCGCTGCAGCTGCAGGCCGATCAGCTCGTCGCGCGTGAGCCACTCGGACCGCCGGAGCTCCGACCAGTGCCGGAAGATCTTGCGCCGTTTGAGGACCGTTTCATATGCCGGCAGAATGACGTGACGTGAGAGGGCGGTGGTAAGCGTCATAGGTGAATCGGGGACGCGGCCTTGGACGCGGGAGCGCTCTCCGTGTTGGAGGCTTTCACCGCGAGGCGATAGATCCGTTCGTACTCGGCCGCGACGTCGCGCAGGTTGAACATCGATTCGACACGCACGCGTGCCGCGCGACCCATGTGGCGCCGGCGCTCTGGATCGCTCAGGAGCATGGTCATCGCCCCGGCCAGCGCGCCTGCATCACCCGGCGGCACCAGCAATCCCGTGCCGCCGTCTTCGACCGCCTCGGGGTTGCCGCCGACGCGGGTCGCGATCACCGGAAGGCCCGCAGCCATCGCTTCGATAATCGTCATCGACAGCCCTTCGGTGAGCGACGACAGGACGAAGAAGGCGGCGCGTGTCAGGTATCCGAGCACGTCGCGCTGATAGCCGACGAAGTGCACGTGCCGCTCGATGCGCAGATCGCGCGCCAGCGCCTGGACGCGCGCCCGTTCCGGACCATCTCCGACCACGTCGAGGACGAACGACGGATGTGAGGTCGCGACCCGTGCGACGGCCCGGAGCAGCGTTGCCTGATCCTTCACGGGATGCAGCCGTGCCACGTGGACCGCCCTGGACGCGGCCGCGGGCTCGGCGACCGCAGGAAACGCGTCGACGTCGACGCCGTTGCGAACCACTCGGACCCGGGCAGCGGGAACGCGCTCGATCTCTCGCGCGACCGCGGCGGCATCCTCCGAGACGGCGACCACCACGGCAGACAGGCGCGCGGCAACTCGATTGATTAACCTGCGGCGGCGTTCGTCGGGATAGTTGCGGCCGTGCTTCGTGTGGACGATCGCCGGCGCGCCGCCGACCCGCGCCGCCAACACGGCGTGCAGGTGAGGCCCGGGATTGTGCGAGTGAATCACATCCGCGTTGAACGACCGGCACTCCCGCGCGAGCGCCCACGCGCGACTCGCCAGGCTGGCGCCGGTCACGGGCTCAACCCGCACGCCGCGTCGGCGCAGATCATCGGCGAGCGGTCCCGGTGACTCGAGACACAACACCCGGACCGTGTGTTGCGCGGCGATCTGCTCGGTCACGAGATCGATGACGACCCGCTCCAAGCCTCCGGGTTGCAGTGCGGTCACGAGGTGAACGATTCGCATGAACGCGTTTGATGATGGCAACGATGGGACCGCCGCCGTGCCACGGAGGCGCGCCGCAATTTTGTTCGGAATTTGCCCGTGTCTCGCCGTCTCCGCGATACCGCCAGGCTGAAACAGTTCCCCTGAGAGGCAGAACTAATGCGCGCTCGGCGGATCAGCGGCAGGGAGCAGGTGCTGGCGCGCGGGAGGAAGGGGAAGGAGTGAGCCCGGGAATCCCGGGCCCATCCTCGATGGTGCGGATGCGAGTCAGCGATTGCGGAAACGTCGCCGCGCCGCTCCGGCCACGCCGAAGAGGCCGGTGCCAAGCAGCAGCATGGAGCCGGGCTCCGGCACTGCCGCGACGTCGTTGACGCCGACGACGAGATCGTTGAAGTCGCGGTCGCCGTTCAGCGTGTCTTCGAAAGCGACGACGACGTTCGATCCGTTCAGTTCACCGGAGTCGTCTGCCGAGACGTCGAAGATGAGCGCCTGGTTGGCGCCGCCGTTCAGCGCGCTGTGCGAGTAGAACGTGCCGTTCGGTCCCTCGATGAAAAAGCCAAACGTCGTCCCGATGTTCTTCGCGTCACTCGGCTGCGGCCCCGAACCGAGCCACGCCTTTCCCGCCGCAACGTTGAAGGAGATGCGGGCCGAGGTCGGGGCGTCCGCGGCGCCCGCGAACACCTGCAGCTTGTCGCCGAGCGTGATCGACGAGCCGTTGTCGGTGAATGCATAAATGCCAAACGCATTGAACTCGGCATTGCCGGCGAGCTCGAGCAGCAGGAACGCTGTCGCATCGTCCTTCGTGCCGTCGACGTCCGTCAGGTTCACCGCTTCCGCGCCGGTGTCGCTGTACGAGCCCGTCGACGTCGTCAGGCCGCCTGCACTGATGCCCACGGCCGACGCCGTGCCCGGCAGGCACGCCAGGGCAGCTGCAGCCATTGCAGCCGTTGTCCAGGTCTTCACGTTCATTCCGATGTCCTCCAGTCGCGTGTCACCACGCCCTCTGACTTCGTCAGGCGGTCAGCGCGCCGTGCGCTGCCAGATCCCACCCTGACGCCCCGCCACCCACATCCAGAAGCCCACGAGCAGTGCGAGGTTCATGCTCGCGAACATCGTCGTCAACCGCGCCATGCGCAGCGCCGATCCTTTGTTGCCACGCGACCCGTGGCCGACGGCCGCGACGGTGTAGCCGGCCAGCTGGACGATCAGCACGAGCGCCGCGGCGATGCTGCTGCTGGCGAGCGCGAGACTCGTCGCCAGCGCGGCCACCAGAAAGAACGGGCACGTCCACCGCAGCACCTTGTGCGACCAGAAACTGAAGGCGATCCACCCCCGCCGCGGGTTCAGCAGGGGGCGGAGCACGCCGAGACTCTGAAACCCGCCCGCACCGATTCGCGAGCGCCGCCGGAACTCCGCGGCGATCTCGGCGGGGGCCTCCTCGTAGGCGATCGCGTCCGCGTCGTAGGTCAGACGGCAGCCGGTGCGAATGCGCGCGAGCAGCGGCACGACGAAATCGTCGACGGCGGTGTCCGCGCGAATGCCTGTAAACGCGGCGCGGCGAATCATGTAGATCGCGCCGTTCGCGCCAAGCAGCGCGCCCAGGCGTGCTTCACATCGCTTGAGGAACGTTTCGAACTTCCAGTAGAGGCTGTCGACGTTATTGCCGGTCACCGGGTCGGTTAGAACCAGGCGGCCGGACACCACGCCGATCGATGGATCGACGAACCAACGCGCCAGCCGCCGAGCGGCGTCAGGATGAGTAAACGTGTTCGCATCCGACAGCATCACGACGTCGCCGCGAAGCTCACGGAACGCGCGGTCGAGGACGGCGGCTTTGCCGCCGCGCGTGTGGTACTCGAGCAGCCGGACGCGAGCGTCCTGATACGTGCGAACGACGTCGCCCGTGCCATCATCGCTCCCGTCGGACGCGATGACGACCTCGACGCGATCCGCGGGATAGTTCATTTGCAGCGCGTTCTCGATCCGGGCGCCGATGACGGCGGCTTCGTTGTGCGCCGCGACCAGCACGGACAGAAACGGCAGGTCCGCGTCGGCGACGTCCGGCGGCTGCTCGTCGCGGCCGAACAGGCGCGCGCAGCATGCGACGACGATTGGGTAGGCCGCGTACGCGTAAACGATCAACGCGACCGACGTCCACAAGACGATGCAGAGAACGAGAGTCATTCGTGTCAGGTCGAAGCAGTGCGACGGCTGATGTCGGTGGCGATGGCAAATCACATGCGCAGGCGGCATCAACACCGTGGCGCACGCTTTTGCGGCTGAAAGTGCCGCGTTCGGACCGTCGCCGTCGCGAGCCGTGTGCCCGAGAGTTCCTCTGACAAGGAGATAAAGCTCACCTGCGAGCGCAGTGGATCCCGGAGAAGAAATCAGGATGCGGATGCGGGTTGCGGCGCGCGCGAGCGGATGCGCTGATAGGTTCGGCGCAGCGTGGTGGCGGCGCGATCAGGGAGCATCGACGCGCAGAGCAGTCGCAGCAGTCGCGCGTCTCTGGCGCCGTGGCGCACCGCGGCCGCGAGGTGATGTCGCGCTTCGCGCCGGTCGCCGCGATCGAACAGCTCGCCGCCCAGCCACCCGTGCGCATCGGCGAGGACATGACGTTTCATGCGCTCGCTGAGCTCCCGCTGCGCGCGCGGTTCCTGGAGCTCGCGAGTGATGACCGCGAGGAAGTTCGCCGCGGCCGCCACGCGGTGCGAAGGACGCGTCAGCCGATCCGGCATGCCGCGCTGGTAATTCATCGTCGAGACGTCGACGAGTGCGACCGGGCCGTAGCGACAGGTCCGCAGGTGGAAGTCGTAGTCCTCACCGGCCAGGCGAAGGCCGCGATCGAATTCGCCGACCTGGCGGGCGCGATCGCGCCTGATCACCACCGTGGACGTGTGGACGAGGCTGCCCATGATCATTCGTGTATAGACATCGCCGGCGCGGAGCATTTCCGTTCCCACGTGATCCGCGAGCCGCGGTGCAACCTCGCGCAGCGGACGCGACCAGGCAAACAGTTCCTGGTTCGAAAAGCTCGCGTAGCAGCTGTACATCGTGCGCAGCAGGCGGCTGGTGACGCGCCCTTCCGGATCGACGGCGTCCATGTCGGTCCAGGTCATGCCGATCTCCGGCGAGGCCTCCATGCAGGCCAGCTGCAGCTCCAGCTTCCACGGCATCCAGACATCGTCGGAGTCGAGGAACGCGATGTAGGCGCCGCGCGCGTGCCGCAGACCCATGTTGCGCGCGGCCGACACGTGCTGGTTCTCCTGCCAGATGTATCGGACCCGTGGATCGACGGCGAGCGCGGCGACGACGTCCCGAGTGTCGTCGGTCGAACCATCGTCGATGACCAGTACTTCGAGGCGACGATGGGTCTGAGCGAGGGCGCTGCGAACCGTCCTCTCGAGGCAGTAACCGCGATTGAAGGTTGGAACGATGACGCTGACGAGAGGCTCGGCCATGGTCATCCAAACAGCGTCGGCAGGCTCACGGCCGCCCGTACGAGCCGCAACGAGAGATGCCGTTCGACGGCAATGCGAGGCAGGTTGTGAGGATCGGACGCGCGGTCGATGCGGCCGCCGCCGTAGTAGTTGAACGCGTGGCGTACGCCTGCGGCGGCGAGCCACGACTGGCTCACACGATCGAACGCGTCCCGACCGCCAACGGGATAGCTGAAGGAGGTCATGGCCGTGCCGAGCTCCTCTTCGATGCGCTGCTTGCAGCGTGCGAGCTCGCGCCCCTGATCGACAGGGGAGAGTCGCGCCAGGACCGGATGATTGTCGGTGTGCCCGCCGATCTCCATGCCGCTGTCGCGCAGGTCACGGACCATGTCCCACGTCATCCAGAGATCGCCGACCGGTCCGTCATAGCGTCCTCGACCGGTCGTTTCACCAAGCCAGTCCAGATACGTCGACGTGAGCTCCGGTGGCAGCTGTTTATAGGTGCGCAACAGCCGGCGAACCGCGGCATCCACGTCCGCCGACGCATCCACGTCGATGGACGTTCCGGCGAACGTGCCCTGAACGTGGCGACGGCGCATCGTGCGCACCATCCACGACACTTCATCCCACCACGCCAGCCGCGGCTGATCGATGAAGCCGGTGGTGATGAAGAACGTCGCGGGCACGCCATTCGCCTGCAGGATGGGGAGGGCGGTCGCGTGATTGTCGCGGTAGCCGTCGTCGAAGGTGACCAGCGCGAAGCGGCCGGTCCGTGACCCAAGCGCGCTGTCGAGGTCGCGCGGCGTAATCAGGTCGAACGAGGCTCTGAGAAATCGCAAATGCTCGTCGAGTTGCTCCGGCGTGGCGCTCCACAGGCCGTGATCGAACGGTGAATCATCCGGAGATCCGATCCGGTGGTACGCGAGCGCGACGATCCGGACCGAGCGTGTCACGTGGCGTGTGAGCGTCGCGAGTCCCGACACGTCGAAGCACGCGGCGCATGTCGACCGCGACGGAGTGGCGTGGCGCAGCGGACGCGTTGCGAGCGCGGCGGCGAGCAGCAATGCGGGGGTCACGAGTGCGCTGCCTCTGGGGCGGGCGAGGACCAGCCCAGGAGACGGACACCGGATTTCGCGACGCCGCGAACGGCGCGTGCGCCGTGACTGGCCGCATGAGCGAGCGTCGTACGGACGTTGGCCCTCGTCACGCGCATCGCGCACAGCGCGGCCGTGTCCGTCGTCAATCGCTGCTTGTACGCCGTGGTGCCGCGCAGGAAGTCGTATGTGGTCACGCCTTCTGCCGCAAGGCGGCGCATCAGGTAGAACTGAATCGTGAGACCCGGGCTCTCAATCGTTGATGCGGGCATCGATCGGTCGATGCCGGATTGATAGAAGTCGAACTTCGTGCCGGTCCGGAAGCCGCACACGACGGCCACCGGACGATCGGCGAGCGCGAGGCGCGCAATCAGCGACGAACCGTCGGCGGCACCGCGGACGACGAGCGCGTGCAGAAACGCGGTGAATCGCGGCGCGGCGAAGCAGCCTGGCTTCTCCGCGGCAGTCCAGCGCGCTTGATGCAGCGCGACGAGGTCGTTGAAGAACCGGTCGGCCGTGCCCACGTCGCAGGCCATCTCGAACCGGGCGCCGGCGCGTTCCGCGACGCGGACCAGACGGCGGCTCAGCGCGCGCCGTGAGTTGGACAGGCGCTCGTAGTAGGCGTCGAATCCTCCGGTGAGATCGGCGATGGGGCACGCGCCGAGCGGCGTAATGACTGACTCACCCGGTCGCCATTCTGCGTGGCGCAGGAGCGGCGACTGTTGGCGCACTGCGGTCAGATCGAGCGCATCCCACGTCCGCGCCAGTTCGCTCGCCGCCAGACGGCGGAGCAGCGCGTGGGCGCAGCGTTCGCCCTCGCCCGCGGCATACAACAGATCGAGATAGTCCGGGCAGGTCTCCTCGAATTCGCGCTCGCCGGTCGACAGAAAGCGAAGACGGCGCACGCCCAGGAAGCGGTCGGATTGCGCGAGGTACAGCGGAAGCGCCGCGATGAGCCGCCCGCCACGGCGCGCGGTCAGGATGCGAAGGCCGTCCCGCGCGGCGTACGTCGTCGCATAGGTGCGCCACCACTCGCGGAGCCAGTCCCATCGCAGCGGAAAGCTGGCCGAGGGACTTGCGGCGAACAGCTCGCGCCAGTCGGCTTCGAGCCCGTCCCACGCGGGTGCGGTGGTGATGAGGCCGACGTCGATATCGGCGGAGTTCGAGAGCGCAGCCGTGGACATGGACGACGAGCCTCAGGCAATTCGTGTGCACACCGCCCGCTGTCGCGGTCACCCGCTGATTTTGCGGCGCGATCCGCGGTGTGACCCTAGCAGCGCTCGGTGCTCGCCCATTGAGAATTCCCCTGAGAAGCAGATAAACATCCCCTGAGGACGATGCACCTGAGGGGAGGTTGCGTGCGATGAAGGAGGCAGCGCACCACCAAAGATGCGGCGGCGCACTGCGGTTATGAGGGCAGGGCGAAGATGATGAACGTGAATGACGTGAACGAACGGAACGCGCTAACGAGCCGGGGAGTGGCGGCGTGCGCGTCGGCGGGCGGCGATCGCGGTGATGCCGCTCGCGATGAGCAGCAGGGAGCCAGGTTCGGGGACAGGTGTCAAGGCATCGCCAAGCGTGATGTTCTCGGACACGAGCGCGCCGACCTTGGCGTCGAGCGCATCGACGTATCGCGCTTTGATGCTGGCCATGTCCTCGCCCGTCAGAAGATCACCGGCGACGTCGATGTCGAGAATCCAGGTGAATATGGTGGCGCTCGGAATCGGGAACGCGCCGGTGCTGCCGCCGACCTTCCAATCGGCACAATCGAATCCCGCTCCGCTGCCGCTGCAGCCGTCCGCGTTCAGGCCGCCGCTTTCGATTTGTTCCCACGCGCCGAGGCCGCCCGGCGCCGAAACCAGCGTCGCGCGGTTCACGGCGCTCGATACTTTGACGGCGATTTCGTCGATGCGCACGCCCGGGCCGGTATAGCCGGACGTGTCGATGGAGAGTCCGATGCGCCAGGTATCGTTCAGGCCGTCGCTCGTGTAGATGTCGGCGACCTGTCCGAGATTGGTGAGGGTGTAGACGGAGCCCTGACAGCTGCTGCAGTCCGGTCCGATGGAGTTCGCATGCGCGACCGAGAGGCCGGCGCCCGCGAACATGAATGCGAGAGCTATCACTCTCGCGGCTACGCGTGTACGACGATTCATGCGATCGAGCACAGCAAGGAGAAGTCCCGGTGGGATTTCGCCGCAGATCGGCGCAAACGCGGCGCGATCGACGGGATCGACGGGGGACGAAATCCCCTGTGAAGCGGAACTACTTCACCTCCACGCGCTCGGACCCAGAGTGCATTCCGCCGCAGATCTCGGCAGGGCATCCGACGGTTCCGCGTGCGTGTGCTGAAACACCTGCTTGCCGCACGTCTCGATGCGCAGCGTGTAGGCGATCGGCAGTTGATCGAGCAGCGCCGCGCACGCTTTCAACAGCGCGGGCGCGAAGAGGCGCTCATCTTCGGGCGTGAGCGACGACACGAATCGGATTTCCATCGACATCCTTGGGGCGACGTGATCGTGCGACGGTGCAGTTGAGCCGACGCTCGCGTGCAAGCGATGTTCCGCGATCGCGCATGTTGAAATGGTCGGCTGTATCCGATTGCGACGTGGTGATATGAAAAATCTTCCTCGAGGGTTACTTCTTTCTTGACGTCATCGTTCCGCGCCGAGAATAAGTTGCCCACACGACAACTCGCTATGCGTCAGGTCCGGGAGCAGGTCACGCTCGTTGGC
>JBKPRU010000195.1:0-4825 GCA_046734675.1 Acidobacteriota bacterium | reverse complement strand
GTCCACAAGAGCACGTTCAAGGGGCTCGACGGCGCGACTCCAGGCGCGCCGGAGCTCGTGCGGATCAAGAAGGATGACCCGAACCACGCGGCCAAGTTCGATTATGCGTTGCGCGCGCCGAACCAGTGGGCGGGCGTCACGCTCGAGATCCACGGCCGCCCGGACGCCGATGGCAAGGCTGTGGCGGACGACGTGACCGGGTTCAAGGTGTTGTCGCTGCAGGTCTATGCGACCGGCGTAGAGATTCTGCGCCTCGAAGCCATCAGCAAGGGCGCGGGGGGTAAGGATCTCGGGACGGTCTATCCGCAGATGACGTTCAAGGTGCGCAACGGGCTCAATACGTATCGCGTGCCGCTCTCCGGATTCACCCAGCCCGAATGGAACCGCGAGACCCGCATCGATCCCAAGGACGTCTTCAAGGTGCTGACCTCGATCAACCTCACGGCGTTCTGCGACCAATGCCAGCTGAATCAGGAAGGCATGGTGATCGTCGACAACGTCGTGTTCGAGAAGTAGGGAATGCGAACCCTCGTCCTCTCGTTCCTGCTGCTCGCCTCGTCTGCGGCGGCGGCCGATCGTCCGAACATCATCTTCATCATGTCGGACGATCACGCGGCGCACGCGATCGGCGCCTACGGATCGCGCGTCAACAAGACGCCCAACCTCGATCGCCTGGCGCGGGAGGGGATGATCTTCACGAGCGTCTTCGCAACCAATTCGATCTGCACGCCGAGCCGCGCCGCGATCCTGACCGGCCAGTACTCGCACCTGAACGGCGTGACGATGTTCAACCGCTTTGACAGCTCGCGGATGACGGTCGCACGGCTGCTGCAGCAAGGCGGATACTACACGGGAATGATCGGGAAATGGCACCTTGGCAGCGATCCGCAGGGCTTCGACCGCTGGGAGATCCTGCCGGGCCAGGGCGCGTACGTCGATCCGATCTTCTACACGGCGACCGGAGAGAAAACCTACACGGACCGCTACGTGACCGACGTCATTACCGACCTGGGCGTCGCGTTCATCGAGCAGCGGCCGCGGGACAAGCCGTTCTTCCTGATGCTCCACCACAAGGCGCCGCACCGGCCCTGGGAACCGGATGCCGCGCACGGCGCGCGATTTGCCGGCCAGTGGATCCCCGAGCCGGAGACGCTCTGGGACTCGTACGAGACGCGCACCGACGCGCTGCACGAGAACCAGCAGCGCATCGCGAGGGACCTCACGCGGCGCGATCTGAAACTGACGCCGCCGTCGGATCTGGAGGGCGCCGCGCGCACGGCGTGGCTCGCGGAGAAGCCGGACCGCGTCACGACCACGGTCGACGGAAAGGCCGTCACGCTGACCGGCGAGGCGCTGACGCGGTGGAAGTACCAGCGCTACATGCAGGACTATCTCGCGACCGTGCAGTCGGTCGACGAGGGTGTCGGGCGCGTCCTCGACACGCTCGATCGGTTCGGCCTCGCGAAGAACACCATTGTCATCTACACGAGCGACCAGGGATTCTTCCTCGGCGATCACGGCCTGTTCGACAAGCGGTTCATGTACGAGGAGTCGCTGCGCATGCCGTTCCTGGTGCGCTGGCCCGCTGCGATCAGGCGCGGCAGCCGTACCGATGCGATCGCGCTCAACATCGATTTTGCGCCGACCTTCCTCGACGTCGCGGATCTCCGCGTGCCGGCGGAGATGCAGGGACGCAGCGTGCTGCCGCTGCTGCGCGGCCGCCCGCCGTCCGACTGGCGGACGTCGATGTACTATCGCTACTACCACGATCCTGGCGACCACAACACGCGCGCCCACTACGGCGTGCGGACGCGCACGCACAAGCTGATTTATTTCTGGAAGAAGGACCAGTGGGAGTTGTTCGATCTGGTCGCGGATCCGATGGAGATGCACAACCTGTACGGCCAGCCGGGACACGAGGCGCTGACCGCAGCATTGAAGCAGGAGCTGGCGCGGCTCAAGCGCGACGTAAAAGACGACGACCAGCTCGCTGACGTGCAGCTGCCTAACGGCGTCGACGGCCCGGTCGCGAAACTCCGCGGCAAGTGACCGAGCGCATCATCGGCTAGCCGCGCACGAAACAAATCGCGAACTCGTCGAGCGCACGGAATCCACTCCGAGGCGGGTCCGGAGTCTGCGGACGGACCCGCACCATGTAGGGCCCCACCGCGTAGGTGCGGAGCGTGTTCTCGACGATGCGCTCATAGGACCCGTTCGGGGCATCGGCCGGAAACACGTTCAGGCCGCGTGCGAACGCGTCGGCGCAGATCGCATCCTCACCCTCGGGTACGGTCGCGAATTTTCCGCTGTTCGAGTGAAGCGTCGCACCGGCGCCCATGATGGAGCTCGCCGCGGCATACGCATAGAAGTCGCGCCTCTTGTCCTCGATGGTGCCGCCGGCTTCATCGGGGCGAATCGGTTCGTCGAGCAGCCATGGCGTGCGGTGCGGCGGATCGGACGGATCGTTGGGGCCGCCGCCGTTGTAGAACTCCAGCGCATCATGAGCCTTGCGAGGCCACTCGGCGTCGCGCGGCGAATGATGGGTCCCGTATCGGCCGAACGCGCGCCGGCTGTCCTCGTAGATCCCGCTCGAGTAGAGGAACCCCGATCGATCGCACACATCTTTCAGGTCCTCGACCCTGATGTTCTTGTTCGTGAGCGGCTCGTTGCCGATTTCGATCAGGAGGTTTTCGGGCCGTGCGGCCGCGAGGTCTTCGACCAGGTGGCGTGCCCACGGAATGCGCGACGAGTCGTCGTCGGTCAACAGCGTGATCTCGACGGTGAAGCCCTGCTCGCCCAGATGCGTGACAAACCCGACGATCACGTCGTTGGGCGGCGGATTCCATCCCGGGTCCCACGGCGGAACGGGCACATAGGGCCACACGCGGAACATGTTGCAGTCCCGCTCTCGATACGCGCGCGCGTACGCCGAGATGTCGCCCGAGCCGGCAAAGCGATCCAGCAGCTGAAAGGCGGATGCCCCCTTCACCCGATGCGGCTGGCCGGCGCGCTGGAAGATGCGTCCTGCCGTCGAGAGAGCGGTCATCGGTTCGACCGCGTCCGGATACGGATCGGGCAAGCCCGCTTCCGCGTTCATGTCCCGCTCCATCTGGCGCATCGCGCGCTCGTGAGCGAACCCGCGCTGGCGGTAGTCCAGGTAGTTGCGGAAGTAGAACGTCAGGTCGCGGACGTCTTCCTGACGGTTCTGCCGCTGGAATCTGCCGATCGCCTGATACCGCGTGATGAACCTGGCCGACACGTCGATGATCTCGTCGTCGCCCAGCCAGGGGAGCCCGGGGACATTGAGGTCGGCGTCGTAGTAGGCATCGCGCTCCGCGGTGTCCAGGGTGATCGCGCGCGCCTCCTCATGAGTCAGGCCGCGCATCCGCAGCCGCACGTACCCGTTGGTGTAATAGGTGCCGTCGCGGAGGTAGTCGCTGCTGTTCTTTCGTCGCGCCGGCGCGGTGGCGTCGTAGGCGCGGGCGAAGTCGATGATCTCGTCGTTGGTGATGGCCGTGGGCTGCTGCATACCACGGGTTCAACACAGGTTTCGAACCCTGCCACATCATGGCGGAAAAGGACGGGACATTCCAACCGCCGCCGCGAACTCATCGTAAGGCGTTCCGACCTGTCGCGCGAACGCGCGGGCGAAGGTCGCGCCGCGTGAGAGATCCTCCAGGAGCGCGACGAGGGTCGCGACGCCGTGCCGGTCAATCAGTCGCTGCACCGCGAGAGCGGCCGATGCATAGGCCGCTTCTGCATCCCGCGTCGACAGATCAACGAAGCTGCCGTGACGCTTTGACGCCGCGTGGCGCGACGAGCGACCAGCCATCGTCCGTTCGGCATCGTCGAGCCCGTCAGGTTCGAGGACGGTCGCGAGTCCCTCGTTCACCCATGCCGGCACCGTGCGACCACCCAGCATGGCGACCACTGCATGAACGAACTCGTGAGACAACACGCGATCGAGTTCGTCGGGGTCGGGCGCGGCGCCAGCGAGCGGCAGGCGGATGCGTCCGTCGTACGCCGCGACAGCCCATTCAGCCAGCCTGGTGATCTCGCGGAACTGTTCTCGCGTGTACAGGATGACGGTGACCGGCCGGGATGGATAGGCGCCGAGCGCCCTCCCGACTCGCGAGTACGCCGATTCGAGCCCCGCGAGGACGTCGCGAGCGAGTGGCTGGTCGCGTGCCGCCTCGAACAGCGTGACGAAGTGGTCGCTGCGAACGCTCTGGAAGCGGCGCTCCAGCGCGTATTCCTTCCGCCATGCGTCGAGCTGCTTGCGAACTTCGCGCGGGTTCGAGGATCGCTGCTGCCGTTCGTAGATCGAGATCGCCTGGGACAGCCGTCCGGTTCGATAGTAGAGATCGCCAAGCCATGTCGCCGCCGGCAGGTGATTCGGATCGACAGCGAGCGCGCACTCGAAGCGCGCCTCCGCCAGCACGTCTTGCCCGAGCATGAATGCCGCGACGCCCGCGCCGAAACAGACGCTGGCCTCGTCCGCGCGGATCGACAGCGCGGCGTTGAACGCCTCCAGCGCGTCGCCGAAACGCCGTTGCTCGAGGGCTTCCGTGCCCGCCCGCGCGAGCGCGTCGGGATCTCCGGCGTGAGTGTCTGCGGCGGCCGGCAAGGCCGCGACCATCAGGATCAGCGCCGCGATCGGAAGTCGGAGAGCCAGGGTGCTCCGCGTTTGTGCAAATCAGAATCCCGGAATCCGACCTCGATGGATGGGTGTTGTCTCCCCGCCAGTGGACTTTCTGAGTAAAGGTTTGCAAAGGTCGGCAATCTAGCGGAGCGCGAAACACAAGATCGTCGGCCCCGCGGCGAC
>JBKPRU010000194.1:0-24339 GCA_046734675.1 Acidobacteriota bacterium | reverse complement strand
GGCCACACCCGCGCGCTCCGTCACATCGGAGAAGTGAAAATCGCCGTCGTTGTGGTACAGGCGATTCCAATCGGATGGTGACTGCTTGGTGAGCGACGGCAACGCGGCGCCGTTGGTGAAGAAGATGTCGGGCCGGCCGTCCCCGTCGTAGTCCGCAAACGCGACGCTCATCCCTTTGCCGACGAACTTGCCGATCCCGGACCGCTCGGTCACGTCCTCAAACGTGCCGTCGTGGCGGTTGCGATAGAGCGCGTTGGCGAGCCCGTCGTAGTGCTTCGGGTGGCAGTAGACGCGCAAGTCCTTCGCGCGCTCGCCGCAGTACTTGTTGGCCTCCGGCTTCCAGTCCACGTAGTTGACGATGAAGAGATCGAGCCAGCCGTCGTTGTCGTAATCGAACCAGCCAGCCGCGACCGACCACGTGTAGTTCTTGATGCCCGCCGCCGCCGTGACGTCGACGAACCGTCCGTCGCCGGTGTTCCGCAACAGCTCGTTGTGCTGTACGCCCGCGACGAACAGATCGACGTGGCCGTCGTTGTCGACGTCGCCGGCTGCCGCCCCGGTCGCGTACCCGGAACCGCGAACGCCCGCCTGCTCGGTGACGTCGGTGAAATGTAACCCCCCGGCGTTCCTGAACAGCCGATTCCAATCGCCCGGCGCTTCCTTCTTCAGCGTGCCGGCCGGCGCGCCGTTCGTGAGGAAGATGTCCGGGAGCCCGTCGCCGTCGTAGTCGAACACGGCGACGCCGCCGGCCATGGTCTCGACCATGTGCTTGTCCGCCGACGGATGCTGATCGAGCACGAACGTGAGCCCGGCGTTCGCGGAAACGTTGTCGAACGCGATCGACGGCGCCGGTGCGGACGGCGGCTGTGCGTGCACGACGAGCGCGCATGCAGCCGCGAGCAGCACCATCGCGCGCGGACCCTGAGGCACAGTCACACCCTCCGCCTACGACAGCGGCGCCCAGTCCGCGATTGTCGTCACGCGGCGGAAGCGGTCTGCTGCACCAAGGCGCGTGAACAGTGCCGCCGCCCAGCGGTACGGCTCCGGCATGTCGCCGACGATGACGATCCGCGCCGGGTGAAGCAGTCCCGCAATGTGCGGCAGATCGGTATAGCGAAGGCAGTTCAGCATTTCGAGCGCCGGTCCCTTGCCGTCGCGCTGACCGGGCGCGTTCTGCGTCGGCGGCGGAGAATCGAGGATGACCGACGTGATCCCGCCGTCGAGGAGCGCCGCGTACGATGCGACCGCCGCCATCTCGCCGCGCGCGGCGAGCGCGATCCGTTCGCGATCCACGCCGGGGAGCGCGCGCACCGCCTCGATCGCACGCAGCGTATCCCACACGCGAAGGCTCGCAATCGTGCGGCCGGTCCACGCCGCCGCGCGGCGCACGTGCCAATTGAGATCGTCGCCCCATGACGTATCGCCGGTCCCGCGCGTTTCGATGACGACCTTCACCCACGGCGCGCGCACGGCATTGAGGTACGTGTCCGACGCGGCGCGCTCCTCGCCGGGGGACTTGAGGAGGACCAGCGCGGGGCGTGCACCTCGCCCCTCGCGCGGGTTGCGGCGCGTGCCGTGCAGCCGCCACCCGTCCTCCGACGTGAAGGCGAAGCGCGTGCCGATGCCACCGTCGAGCGCGTACTCCTCGTCGAGCGCGAGCGGCGGCGGTGACGACGGAAAGTGGTGAAAGGTGTCGGCCTTCAGCTGCGCCACGACCCGCCGTCGCGTGGCTTCCACATCGCCGGCGCTGGTCGCCGCCGGCAGCGGCGCGAGCGTGATGAAGTCGTCCTGGATCGTCACAGCGCGATTCCCCGGCGGCATGCCGGCGGTGTAGACCTTCAACGCGTCCGCAGATTCGAGCTTCGCGGGGTCGAGCTCGATATCGCCAACCTCGCTCGGCGCAACCCGCTTGTCCATCAGATGCTCGAGGAACCAGGAGAAGATCGCGGTTCGCGACTGCTCGTGATAGGAGTGGCCGCCCGGCGTCTCGACGAGGCGTACGCGGTCGTCGTGGTCCAGCGTGTGATAGAGCGCGGCGAGCTGCGTGTGAACCGCGCGGATCGCATGAATCGGGAAGATGCCGTCCTGGTTGGCCGAGGCGATCATCAGCGCGCGCGGCGCGATCAGCGCGCCGACATCCGCGAGATCCCACAGCGCGGTGTTCATCCACCACATGCAGTCGCAGTGGCCGTCGATCACCCGATCGTAGATGTGCGACGCGAGCGTCGCGGTGCCGCAGACCGGCGCGCACGCCTTGACGCGTTCGTCCGCCGCCGCAATCCACCACGTCGTCGCGCCGCCGCCGGAGATGCCGGTGACGCCGAGGCGCGCGCTGTCGACGTCGGGTCGCGCGGCGAGCAGGTCGAGGCCCCGGATCCCGTTGAGCAATTCGACCGCAGCCGGAGAGTAGCCGCGGCTGTACCAGTGGAACCAGCCCTCGCGATAGCAGCCGTGATGGTAGCCGGGCGCTTCACCGAGCTGCACGGTCTCGACGATCAGCGTCGGGAAGCCGAGCTCCGCGAACCGTCTGGCGTGGGCCTGGTACTGCACCTTCTGCTGTTCGACATGACCGCAGACGTACAACACGCCCGGACGCCGCTCGCCTGTCGCGATTCCGTCCGGCACGTACAGGTTGGCCGTGACATGCAGGTTGGGGAGGCTCTGGTAGTGCAGCTTCTCGATGCGGTACCGATCGCGGTCGATGACGCCGGTGACATCGGTCGGCACCGGCGGCCGCGCGTCCGCCGCAGGGAGATCGGCGAGCCCCATCATGTCCATGAACCGCCGCCGGCGCTCCGGCAGCAGCCGCTGAACGTCGGCCACCGTCTTCAAATCCCCGAGCGCGCCGTCCGTGATGCGCTGCGCCTCGCGCACGAGATAGTCACGAATCGGCAGGTTCGCGACGTGCGGCGCCGGTGCTGGCAGTCGGCCAGCACCCTGCACGCGAAGTTCTGGCATCGTCGTCACCCGGGCGCCGAGCCCGGCGGCAAGGGCGGCGGTCCCGGCCAGCAGTTCGCGGCGAGAGAGTCTCATGCGGCGTGATTATGGCCCAAGCGCACGTGCTAGAATGGACCGGTTCCCCCGGCCTTGAAATCACATGAAATGGCACCGCTTCGTTGCGTGTATTGCTGCGTCCGTCCTCTTGTCCGTTCCTGCGGCCGCCCAGCAGCTTCGCTTTGACGACGTCGTTCGCAACCTTCGCAATCCCGATCCCAAGACGCGCCTGAGCGCGGTGCGCCTGCTGCGCGACGCGAAGTATCCGGAAGCGATTGAGCCGATGGCCGCGCTGGTCGTCGACCCGGTCGATCAGATCCAGCTCGAGGCGATCGCGGCGGAACTCTCCTTCTTCATGGCCGAGGAAGTGAAGGGGAAGAAGATGGTGGGCTTCGTGATCGAGCGCCGAAACCCGACGGTGGCCGCGGCGGCGTTCGACCTCGGACCGATAGCGACATGGCCCCGCCCGGTGCCCGCCGCGCTGGTGACCTCGCTCCTCCAGGCCGTTGACGACGAGACGCCGCGCGTGCGCCTCGAAGCAACCTACGCGATCGGAGTGATCGCGCGGCCGCCGCTTGGCACCGACGACCAGCAGCGCCTGATCAAGGCGCTCGATCATTACGATCCGGCGGTCCGCGCGGCGGCGGCGCGCGTGATTGGCCGTCTGCAGCTCATGAACGCCGGCGATGCGCTGCTGAAGGCGGTCAACGATTCGAGCGCAGAGGTCCGCTACGCGTCGATGCGTGCGCTCGGCGTCATCAAGGACACGCGCGCCCTCGCCGCGCTGACCGAGCAGCTCGCGTTCTATCGCAAGGGTGAAGGGGCGGCGGCCGCGCTCGAGGCGCTGGCGCAGCTCGCGCAGCCAGCCAGCGCGGCGCTCTTCAAAGAGCGCCTCACGGACAAGGATCCTTTCATCCGCCGCGCCGCGGCAGAAGGTCTCGGGCGCTTGAAGGAAACGTCGGCGACGGAAACGCTCGTGCAGGGCGCGTTGTCAGACGACTCCGAGATGGTCCGAATGGCGATGGCGTTTGCGCTGCAGAACATGGGACGCAACTACGTGACGCGGATCGTCGACCTGATGGATGCGCCGAAGATGGTGCCGCAGGCGCAGGACTATCTGCTCGAGCTCGGACCGCCGATCGCCAGGGACCTCTATCCGCGGCTGCAGGAAACCGACGCCGGCATCCGCGCGGCGATTGCCGACGTGCTCGGCGTCATCGGCGGAGAAGCGGCGCTGCCGGCGCTGCAGCCGCTGCTCGAGGATCGCGATCCCGACGTGGCCGCCGCTGCCAGGCGCGCAACGGAGCGGATCAAATCGGCCCACTGATCCGGCGCGGGCTGCTCCACCACGGATGGACAAAGATACACACGGATAAAGCGGAACAGCAATCCACTCTTGTTCTTTCACCAACACTATAGAGCCGCGTTCTCCGCGTGCTCCCCGTGTTCGTAAGTGCGCTGCGCTGAAATATTGAGTCCGGTTCTCCCACGCGATTTCTACAACCGCGCGACGCTCGACGTCGCCCGCGATCTGATTGGCAAGGTGCTCGTGCACGAAACGCGCGCGGGCATCGCGTCCGGCGTGATCGTCGAAGCGGAGGCCTACATCGGCGAAAGCGACAAGGCCTGCCACGCGGCGCCCGGCCCGACCGCACGCAACGCGCCCCTCTACGGCCCGCCGGGGATCGCCTACGTCTACCTCAATTACGGGATTCACTACCTCGTGAACGCGGTCACGGAAGCGGAAGGTTCACCGGCCGCGGTGTTGATCCGCGCGCTCGAGCCGAAGGACGGGATCGCGTTGATGCGCCGCCGACGGGCGGTCGGCGGGGCGAAGCGCGCGCGCGACTTTGCTGCGGACGATCTCTGCCGCGGGCCCGGCAACCTGACCAAGGCGCTTGGCATCGATCTGCGGCAGAACCTGCGCGACTTGACGTCGAGCGCGTTGCGCATCGAGGACCACGGCAACGGGACGCGCAAGGTCGAGTGGACCCGCCGCATCGGCATCAACGTCGCCGTCGAGCAGGAGTGGCGCGTCTACGCCGCGGACAGCGCCGCGGTATCTGGACCTCGTCGGACTAGCGGGAGCGGCGCGCGCGTGTGATCGGCACCGACAGTGTGGTCTTCCGTCCCTGACGGAGGATCTCCAGACGCGCGGTCGTGCCCACCTTCGAGTCCGCCAGCATGCGCTGGAATTGCGACGCATCGTCGACGCCGCGGCCGTTGAACGAGACGATGATGTCTCCGGGACGGAGGCCCGCGTCCCACGCGTCGGAGCGGCGCGACATCTCCGTGATCAGCGCGCCGCGGGTATCGGGCGCCTCGAGCTGCTCGGCGAGCTGCGCGTTGAGTGACGAGATGACGACGCCCGGAATGGTGCCGCGCTGGACCTCGCCGTACTTCAGCAGATCGTCCATGACGTGGCGTGCGAGATTGCTCGGCACGGCGAAGCCGATGCCCTGATAGCCGCCGGTCTCGCTGAAGATCGCGGTGTTGATGCCGACGAGCTCTCCCTGCGCGTTCACGAGCGCGCCGCCGGAGTTGCCCGGGTTGATGGCCGCATCGGTCTGGATGAAGTCTTCGTACATCGCGAGGCGCCCTTCGAGGGTGCGGCCGAGCGCGCTGATGATGCCGAGCGTCACGGTCTGATTCAGCTGGAACGGGTTGCCGATCGCCAGCACCCACTCGGCCACCTTCAGCTTCGACGAATCCGCCCACGGCGGCACCGGCAGCCCGCGCGCGTCGATCTTCAGCAGCGCGATGTCGGTCCCTTCATCGACGCCGATGATCTTCGCGCGCAGCTCGCGCTTGTCGGACATGACCACGGAGACCTCGGCGCGCGCGTCGCCGACGACGTGGCTGTTGGTGAGGATGTAGCCGTCGCTCGACACGACGACGCCGGAGCCGAGGCTCTGCGAGACGCGGTTGCGATAGCCGAACACGTCGTCGCGGTTGCCGAAGAAGTACTGGAAGAGCGGGTCGGACGCGACCGGCGAGTTCGGCGTGCGCACCAGTTGCAGCGACGAGATGTTCATGACGCTGCCCACCGCGCGCGCCGCGACGCCGGACAGATCGGGGAGGCTGCCCGTGACCGCCGGCGTCCGGCTGGCCGGCTGCGCCGTCGGCGCACCGGGCTGCGCGGTCGCGGCGGCGGTCTCGTCGCCAATCCGCATGCGACCGGTGAGCACGAGGCCGGCGGCAAAGCCGCACAAGAGGAACAGCAGCGCGAAGAACGACCGTCGCATGGCGTCAGCCTTCGATCTGGATGCGGCGAACCGGCGGCGCAGGCACCTTCGGCAGCGTCACGGTGAGGACGCCTTGCTGCAGATCCGCCGACACTTTCTCGGCCGCGATGGCGTCGGTGAATTCGAAGGTGCGCGCGAACTGACCGTAGCCGCGCTCGACCTGGTGGTAATGGCGGTTCGGGCCTTCGGCGGCGGTATCCGGGCGGCCGCCGCGCAGCGTGATGCGATTGTCTTCAATCGCCACGTCAATCTGCTCGCGGGTGAGCCCCGGCACCTCGGCCGTGATCACGTATTGCTCCGCGGTTTCGTAGATGTCGATGGGAGGCGCCCAGGAAGTGGTGCTTTGCGTCGCGAGCCGCTCGAGACGCTCCTGCCACGCGCGCAGGTCGCGCAAGGGATCACACGGCATCCTCGGATCGTAGCACGCGTCCGGCGGGTCTCAAGACCCGCCCTACCGCACTGACGGTAGGGCGCCTCTTGAGAGGCGCCGTCGTAAAGGCGCACCTGAAGGTGCGCCCTACCGCACATTTCGCACGACGAGAGGCGCCGCAATACACACGCTGTGCCACGTAGGCCGGGTCTTTAGACCCGGCGGACACCCGGTGGTAAACTTAGACGTTTGTCCCCGCCTCGACGGGGACGTTTCAGGATCATGGCATCAATTCAAGCGACCCGACTTCGCAAAGGCATGCTCGTCAAGGTGGGGAACGATCTCTTCCGCGTCCTCGACCTGCAGCACGTCACGCCCGGCAACCTGCGCGGCTTCGTCCGCGCCAAGTTCCGCAACATCCGCAACAACTCCCTCTCCGATCAGAAGCTGCGGTCGGAAGATTTTCTCGAACGGGCGGTGCTCGACGAGCGCGAGATGCAGTTCATGTACAAGGACGGCGACTCGTATCACTTCATGGATACCGAGACCTACGAGCAACTGCACATCGACGCCGAGGTGCTCGGCGACACTGCCAGCTACCTGGTGGCCGAGGCGACGATCAAGGTGGAGTTCTACGGCTCGGAGCCGGTCGGCATCGAGCTGCCGCTGACCGTCGATCTCAAGGTCGATGACACCGTGCCGGGGATCAAAGGGGCGACCGCCAGCGCGCAGGTCAAGCCCGCGACGCTCGAGACCGGGCTCGTCGTCCAGGTGCCCCCGTTCATCAACGTCGGCGACGTCGTCCGGGTGAATACAGAGACGGGCGAGTACTTGAAAAAACTTTAATGCCCACGACAACGGACCTGCTCAACAAAGAGCTTCCTGACACCCGCAAGCGAGGGCCGGAGGGAACCGCCGCGCAGCGGCGGCCCGAGCGCGCAGCGAGGTGGGGAGGCTTGCGGGGCCCCACCGAGCGAAGTAAGTAATGGACGTTCAGCACCGGCCGGGTGGAGGCTGGATCGAGGTCATTGCGGGGAGCATGTTCAGCGGCAAGAGCGAGGAGCTGATTCGGCGCCTCCGCCGCGCGCAGATTGCGAAGCGCAAGGTCCAAATCTTCAAGCCGCGCATCGACGACCGCTACGGGGAGGATCACATCACCTCGCACAGCGCGATGCGGATCGAGTCGCAGAACATCAGCAGCTCGCGCGAGCTGCTGGAGCGCGTGGCCGCCGACACGGAAGTCGTCGGGATCGACGAAGCGCAGTTCTTCGATCCGGAGCTGCCGGCGGTGTGCAACATGCTGGCGGACCAGGGCAAGCGGGTGATCGTTGCCGGTCTCGACCAGGACTACCTCGGCAAGCCGTTCGAGCCGATTCCGCAGCTGCTCGCGATTGCCGAATACATCACCAAGACGCTGGCGATCTGCATGGTGTGCGGCGCGCCGGCGAACCACACGCAGCGTCTCGTGGCCAGCAGCGAACGCGTGCTGGTCGGTGCGTCCGGCACCTACGAGGCGCGCTGCCGGCATTGCTTCGACCCACGACTCGGACAGTAAGATAACGGTCGCTGCCATGCGGCTGCTTCCAGACGCGCTGGTCGTCTTCGGGGTCTGCTTTCTCTTCATCAACGTCCGGCTGCTGATCGAATACCTCCGGTTCCGGCGCCTGAAGCGATCGGCGCTGCTCACCTGGCCGGGGCAGCGGCCGCCGTTCTACACGATGTTTCTCGCGGTGGGCGCGCTGCTCGGCCTGCTCATCATTTACAAGCTGACGGTCCTTCGCGTGCAGCCGAAGCAGGTCTTCGGCGAGACGATGATGCTGATCTACTACGTCTACGTGATGCCGCTCAGCCTGCGGATTGGGCGCGGCTTTTACGAGGACGGGATCTGGACCGAGGCCGGCTTCATTCCTTATTCGCGGATCGGCGGCCTGTCGTGGCGTGAAGGGGAGCAGATCACGCTGCTCCTGATGTATCGCTGGACGAACTTCGCGCGGCGATTGATCGTGCCCGAGCCGTACTACGGCGAGGCGCGCCGGCTGCTGCGCGACAAGATCGCCGCGCACGACATTCACTTCACCGGGAAGACGCTGGATCTCGGATTACACGACGAGCGCGATGATGTGTGACGGGTGGCAATGCCGAATGCCGCAAGCTGACGCGCGTCAATGCCGAAGGCTGACACGTCAATGCCGAATGCCGCAAGCTGACGCGCGTCAATGCCGAAGGCTGACACGTCAATGCCGAATGGTACTGTCCCCTTTGGCATTTGGCATTGACACGATCATCGGCATTTGGCATTGACACGATCATCGGCATTTGGCATTGACACGATCATCGGCATTTGGCATTGACACGATCATCGTCACTTGGCATTGAAAAGGCTCACGAGCCATCCGATCGGGCCCATTCCCTGGGCCATCGGATCGCGCAGCCAGTCGGGCGGCGTGAGCCAGACGAACACGAGGATCGCGATCACCATCACGTCGTACTGCCAGGTCGCGCGTTCGTAGGTCCAGAAGAACGCGTTCCAGAGGATGCGGCCGGGGAGCGTCGCGGGGTTCTTCATGCGACCGCCTCGCGCGGCTGGCGCAGCTCGCGGTAGGTGTGGATCACGCGGTCGGCGACCGTGAAGATCGACAGCACCAGGATCACCCACAGCACCGCGGCCATCCGATTCGTGAACGCGCCGATCATGAAGAGCACGATGCGCTCGGGGCGTTCCATGAACCCGACCTTGCATTTGGTGATCATCGACTCGGCGCGCGCCCGCGTGTAGCTCGTCATGATCGAGAACATCATCGCGAGCGACGTCACCATCACATAGTCGGTGCGCCGCAGGTGCGAGTAGAGGTAGATGAGGCCGATGAAGAGCAGGATGTCGGAGAATCGATCGATCACCGAGTCCCAGAAGCCGCCGAACTTGCTCACCGCGCCGAGCTCGACGGCGACCTTGCCGTCGATGAAGTCGAAGATGTTGGCGATGACCATGATCACGCCGGCGGTGACGAACCACCCGAGCGCGAGTTGCCACGCCGCCGCGGCATTGATGACGACGCCGACGAAGGTGAGGACGTTGGGGTGAATCCGGAAGACCACGCAGGCTCGAATGATCGCGCGGAGGGGGGCATGGAAGATGCGCCCGATGAGCCCAGTGAAGGTCATGTCGCTGGTATAATGAACGGTTCAGAATTTCGCCAGAAACAAGACAGTGTAGTCCATGCCGATCGAGGACCTCAAGGGGCAGATTTCACGCGTGCCGGAGCAGCCCGGCGTCTACCTCTATTACAACGAGGCTGGTGAAACTCTGTACGTCGGCAAGGCGCGCGTGCTCCGCGATCGCGTCCGCAGCTACCTCGGCGCGCACGGGATGAGCCCGCGCCACGACGCGCTGCTCGACGAAGCGTCGCGCCTCGAGTTCATCGTCACCGACTCGGTCGTCGAGGCGCTCGCGCTCGAGAATCATCTCATCAAGCAGCGCGCGCCCAAGTACAACATCCTGCTTCGCGACGACAAGAATTATCCCTACCTGCAGCTGACGACGGGCGAGGCGTTCGCGCGCGTGCTGGTGGCGCGGCGCGTCGAGAAGGACGAGCACTTCTATGCCGGGCCGTTCATGCCGGCGAAGCTCGGACGCCGGACGATGGCGCTGACGCACCGGCTGTTTGGCATTCGATCCTGCAACGAGGTGATCACCGGTGAGCGCGGACGGCCGTGCCTCGAGTTCGACATCGGCCGGTGCATCGCGCCCTGCGTGCGGGAAATCTGCTCGGAGGAAAGGTACGGCGTGGCCGTGGAGCACACGAAGTTGTTTCTCGAAGGACGCAATGACGAGCTCGTCGCCGATCTCAGAGCGCGGATGACCGAAGCGGCGGTCGAGGAGCGCTTCGAGCACGCGGCACAGCTCCGCGACGCGATTCGCACGATCGAGACGGTGCGCCAGCGTCAGCAGAAGATGGCCGGCACCGAGCTCGGCGATCGCGACGCGTTCGGGTTGAAGGTTGGCCCGGCCGGCGCGGTCGTGCAGGTGTTCCAAGTCCGGCACGGTAAGGTGGTCGAACGCAGTGAGCTCGTCACCGACCCTGGCCACAGCGCGGAGGGGGCGAGTGAAGCCGGTAGCTTCCGTCTTCAGGCCGAAGACGAGGTACTCCAGGCGGCCCTCGAGCAGTTCTACGCGGAGCATCCTGCGCCGCCGGAAATCCATGTGCCGATCGAACTGCCGCCGGCCGACACCGAGGTGATCGAAGCGTGGCTGACCGATCGATCCGAATACCGCGTACGCCTGATCGTGCCCAAGCGCGGAGAGAAGCGCGGGCTGCTCGATCTCGCGGCCCGCAACGCGCAGGTCGCCTATCAGACGCGGTTCAACGAAAACGTCGCGGCCCACTACGACGCGTTAGAGACGCTGCGCGCCGTCCTCAACCTGCCGGCGATCCCGCGGCGCATCGAGTGCTTCGACATCTCCACGATTCAGGGCGCCGAGACCGTTGCGTCGATGGTCGTGTGCGAAGACGGCCGCATGAAGCGCAGCGAGTACCGGAAGTTCCGTATTCGAGGAGGGACGCCCGGGTCGGGGGCGATCAGGGTTGGCACGAGCGATGATGCCGGCACGCCAGCGCCTGCGGCCGCCGCGAGGAGCGAGTCTTCGAGCGACCGAGCGGCAGCGCGCGGGGGTGGGGCCCCGCGCGCATTGATATTGGACGACTTCGCTTCGATGCAGGAGGTCGTGCTCCGGCGCTACAAGAAGGTCGTCGAAGAGGGCGGCCCGTTCCCCGATCTGATTCTCATCGACGGCGGCAAGGGCCAGCTCGCCGCGGCGTATCAGTCGCTCGAGCAGCTTGGCCTGTCGAACGTGGTGGCCGTCGGCATCGCGAAGAAGGAGGAGCTGCTGTTCACGCGCGAGCACGTCGATCCGATTGCGCTCGCGACCGAGAGTCCCGCGCTGCTGCTCATCCAGCGGATCCGCGACGAGGCGCACCGGTTCGCCGTCACCTTCCACCGGCAGTCGCGCAAGAAGCGCGACCTGCAGTCGGTGATCGACGCCATCCCCGGCGTCGGCCCGCGGCGCCGCAAGGCGCTCCTGACCGCGTTCGGCAGCGTGGCGGGCGTCCGCCGCGCGAATCGTGAGGAATTGACAGCCGTCGTTGGGGTAAAGTGCGCCGACGCCGTGCTCGCGTATTTCGCGGCGCAGACCTAAATGGCCAAAGGCATCAGCGAGCTCGCCGACCGCTACATCGTCCGCGACGGCCGGAAGTTCCGGCTCAAGGACCACGACAGCCGCGACGGCAAGATCGAGAAGGAGGACGCGAAGGAGCTCCTGCACCGCAGCGTCGAGAAGCTCGGTGAGCTGCAGGAACAACTCTACGCGCAGGATCGCTGGGGCGTGCTGCTGATCTTCCAGGCGATGGACGCGGCGGGGAAGGACAGCGCGATCGAGCACGTGATGTCGGGCGTCAACCCGCAGGGGTGCCAGGTCTATTCGTTCAAGGCGCCGTCATCCGAGGAGCTCGATCACGACTTCCTGTGGCGGACCTCGAAGTCGCTGCCCGAGCGCGGCCGCATCGGCATCTTCAACCGCTCCTACTACGAAGAGACGCTGGTCGTCCGCGTCCACCCGGAGATTCTCCAGAAAGAGAAGCTGCCCAACGAGATGGTGTCCAAGCGCATCTGGAAGGAACGGTTCGAGGACATCAACGCGTTCGAACGGTATCTGTCGCGGAACGGCTTCGTCATCCGCAAGTTCTTCCTCAACGTGTCGAAGCGCGAGCAGCGGAAGCGGTTCCTCGACCGGCTCGACCGCCCGGAGAAGAACTGGAAGTTCTCGACGGCCGACGTCGCCGAGCGGGCGCATTGGCGCGACTACATGGACGCGTACGAAGACGCGATCCGTCACACGGCAACCGAGCACGCGCCGTGGGTCGTGGTGCCGGCGGACGATAAGGCCTATGCGCGGCTGATCGTCGCCTCGGCCGTCATCGACGCGCTCAAGGGATTGCGCCTCGCGTTTCCAACCATAGACGAGGCGCAGCGGCGCGAGCTGGCGCGTTCGCGCCGGCTTCTCGAACACGAGTAAATGCTTGATAGGGCGACGGTTCTATCGTATTCTCAACCGACGTAGATCTCACATCTCTTGAATATCGATCCACTCGCCGTCGCCCTCGGCTTCGGCATCCTTCTGCTCTCGCTGACGATTCACGAGGCCGCGCATGCCTGGACGGCGTCGCGTCTTGGCGATCAGACGGCACGCTGCCTCGGGCGCGTGTCGCTGAACCCGCTCGTTCACATCGATCTGATCGGCACCGTGGTGCTGCCGCTCATTGCGGCGGTCAGCAACCTGCCGCTCATCGGCTGGGCGAAGCCCGTCCCCGTCGACACACGTAACCTCGGCCACCCGCGCCGCGACTTCATGCTGATCGCCGCGGCCGGTCCGATCAGCAACATCCTGCAGGCGATTGTCGCGGCGGTGCTGCTGCGCGCGCTCATCAGCGGCGACCCGTCCTCGGGGATGCTGCTCGACGTGCTGTATCGCGCGGTGCAGATCAATCTGCTCCTCGCGTTCTTCAACCTGATTCCCGTGCCGCCGCTGGACGGTGGAAACGTGCTCCTGGGGCTGCTCCCGCCGCGCGCCGCGATGGCGTATGCGCAGCTCCGGCAGTACGGATTCCTGGTGCTCTACGCGCTCATGCTCAGCGGCGTTGCCTCGGCCATCGTCATCCCGCCGACGCGATTGATGATGAGGATTCTGATTCCGTGAAACCGCGCGTCGTCTCCGGTATGCGCCCGACCGGCAAATTGCACCTCGGGCATCTGGTGGGCGCCCTCAACAACTGGGCGCCGCTGCAGGACACCTACGACTGCTTCTACTTTGTCGCGGACTGGCACGCGCTGACCAGCGACTACGCGGATCCGTCGAAGATCGTCGAGAGCGCGTACGACATGGTCGCCGACTGGATTGCCGCCGGCCTCGATCCGGAGAAGAGCACGCTGTTCATTCAGTCGCTCGTGCCGGAGCACGCGGAGCTGTTCCTGCTGCTCTCGATGACGATCCCGATCCCGTGGCTGGAGCGCGTCCCGACCTACAAAGAGCAGATGGAGCAGATCACGGACAAGGATCTCTCGACGCTCGGGTTTCTCGGGTATCCGCTCTTGCAGACGGCGGACATCATCATCTACAACGCGCACTTCGTGCCGGTCGGTGACGACCAGGTCCCGCACCTCGAATTGAGCCGCGAGATCGTTCGCCGCTTCCACAACTTCTACGGCGAGCTGTTCGTCGAGCCGCAGCCGTTGCTGACGACGTTTCCGCGCCTTCCGGGGCTGGACAACCGGAAGATGAGCAAGAGCTACGGCAACACCATCGATCTCTCCGACGATGCGGAGACCGTGGTGAAGAAGGTGCGCCAGATGTACACCGATCCCAAACGGATCCGTGCCGACGTGCCCGGCACCGTCGAGGGAAACCCGGTGTTCATGTATCACGACGCGTTCAATCCCGACAGCGCGGAAGTCGACGACCTGAAGACGCGCTATCGGACCGGCAAGGTCGGCGACGTCGAGGTCAAGACGAAGCTTGCCAGGGCGCTGAACGCGCGCCTCGAGCCGATGCGGGCGCGGCGCGCCGAGTTGATGCGGAAGCCCGATGCGCTCAAGGACATTCTCGTCGAGGGCTCGCGCAAGGCGCGAGGGATCGCGCAGGAAACGATGGAGCGCGTGCGCGACGCCGTGAAGTTGAACTACGTCTCGAAGGTTGACGCGATCCGGTAAATGCAGGCCGGGTCTTCAGACCCGGCATCAACGTTATGGAACACCCCCAGCAACAGGAATTCGAATCGATCCTCGACGCTTATCCGGTGCGCCTGCAGAATTTCGAGGGTCCCCTCGATCTGCTGCTGCATCTGATCAAGAAGCACGAGATCGACATCTACGACATCCCGATCTCGCTCGTCACGTCGCAGTACCTGGAGTACATCGACCTGATGCAGGAGCTCAATCTCGACGTCGCGGGTGAGTTCCTCGTGATGGCGGCGACGCTCATTCACATCAAGTCGCGCACGCTGCTGCCGCGGCCCGATCCGACGCAGGAGGATCCGGACGAAGATCCGCGCGAGGCGCTGGTACGGCGGCTGCTCGAGCACCAGAAGTTCAAGGCGGCGGCGGAGCTGCTGCACGAGCGCGAGACGCTGCGCAGCGCGCAGTGGACGCGCGCCGACGGCCCCGTCCTGGAGATTGCCGGCGAGGCGCCGGAACCGGAAGTCGAAGTCGATCTGTTCAGCCTGATCACCGCGTTCCGAACCGTCGTCGAGCGCGCGAAGGCGCGCCCGAAGGTCTATCTTCCGGCCGAGCAGATCCCGATCGAGGACCGCATCGAGCAGCTGCTGTCGCGCCTCTCGGAGACCGAGGCGTGCGGCTTCGAGGATCTGTTCGAGGACGTGCAGACGCGCGCCGGCCTGGTCGTCACGTTCCTGGCGCTGCTCGAGATGATTCGTCTCAAGCTCATTCGCGTGTTCCAGAGCGGCGTGGTCGGGCCGATCCGCGTCTACAAGCGGCAGCGCCCGGCCGATGCGCCGCGGCCGCTGCACGATCCGGAGGAAGTGCACGCGCAGCACGTCGCGGCGGAAAAGAAAGATCACCAGTAGGCCCGACCTTCGGGCGTGAGGTTCACGGTGTCCGATCAGCACGATCACTTGAAACCCATCGTCGAGGCTTTGATCTTCGCGTCGCCCGAGCCGGTCACGCTGAAGCAGCTGTACAAGTTGCTCGACAGCGAGCCGCGGGAAGACGTCGAGGCGGCGCTCGCCGCGGTGCGCGCCGATTACGACCGGCCCGGCGGCCTGCAGATCGTCGAAGTGGCCGGCGGCTTTCAGATCACGACCAAGCCGGAGCTGCACGAGTGGGTGCGCAAGCTCTTTCACGAGCGCACGACCCAGAAGCTGTCGGTGCAGTCGCTCGAGACGCTCGCGGTCATCGCCTACAAGCAGCCGGTCACGGCGCCGGAGATCGCGGAGATTCGCGGCGTCAGCAGCAGCACCGGCGTGCTGACAACGCTGATCGAACGCAAGTTGGTCAAGACCGTCGGACGCAAGCAGGTGGTCGGCCGTCCGTTCATGTACGGGACGACGCGCGAGTTCCTCGAGCGCTTCGGGCTGAACGACATCACCGATCTGCCGAAGGTCGACGAGCTGTCGGACGCGCTCGGCTTCGAGCTGCCGGGGGCGCTCTCCGAGCCGACCGTCACCACCTCGCCGCTGCCATTCGAGGCGGCGTCAGACGAGCCGATGCCGGCGCACACGGGTTCGGAGAACCAGGAAGAGGAGCCCGTCGGCGCCGACGAAACCGTGCACTGAGTGTTTTCTAGACGACTGGCGGTAGGGCGCCTCTTTAGAGGCGCCGTCGTGGAGGCGCACCTGAAGGTGCGCCCTACAGCACACCGGCGCCTTTTAAGACTCGACTACGGCTTCAGGCCTGCGGCTTTTCTCAACGCCGCGAGCTCGCGCGCCGTCAGTTCGCGGTAATACCCGATCGGCATCGCATCGTCCGAAACGGGACCGATGGCAACGCGGCGCAGGCGCACGACGGGGTGTCCGACCGCGTCGAACATCTTGCGCACCTGGCGCTGTCGCCCTTCGTGAATCGCAATCTCCACGATCCCCTGCGATCCGCTTTCCGCGTCGCGCACATGCGTGAGCCGCACGCGCGCAGGGGCGGTGCGTCGCCCCTCGATCACCACGCCTCGTGTGAGGCGATCGAGCTCGTGAGCGTCGGGCACGCCGCGGACGCGCGCTTCGTACACGCGCTCCACTTCGTGCCGCGGATGCGTGAGCCGCGCCGCCAGCTCGCCATCGTTGGTCAGCAGCAGCAATCCTTCCGAGTCGTAATCGAGCCGCCCGACGGGGTAGACGTACTCGCGCACGTTCTTCAACAGGTTCATGACGGTCGGCCGCCCCTGCGGATCGCTCCTCGTCGTCACGTAGCCGCGCGGCTTGTTCATGAGGATGTAGACGCGTCGCTGTTGAATCGTGATGCGTCGTCCGTCGACCTTGATCTCGTCGCGCGAGGGATCCGCCTTGCTCCCGAGCTCGGTGACGACGTGCCCGTTGACGGTGACGCGTCCCTGCGTGATGAGCTCTTCCGAGAGGCGCCGCGACGCGACGCCGGCGGCGGAGAGGATCTTTTGAAGCCGCTGCGAAGCCTCAGCGCGAATGTGAACAGCGTCGACCTTTCGTGCTGGCTTGTCGCCGTGGTGTCTGCTTTTAGCAGTGCGCGTGGGGCCCCACCCCCACGCGCTCTCGCTCGGCGCCGGCGCTTCGCGCCGGTTCGCTCCGCCGCCTCGCTCGGGCCGCAGGCGCTCTCCTGTGTTCTGTCTTCTGTCTCCTGACGCGCGTCTACTCATCCAGCAGATCCGACCAGAAGTCTATCAGGCGCCAGATGGCCGTCATCATCGACGCGCGATCCACCTCGGCGTGGGTGATGAGCGACGTCGAGAGCTGATGCACCGCCGCGCCGCGCGCGCGCAGATCACGTGCGAGCAGCACGGATTCGATTGCCGGCACGACGTTGTCATCGGCGCCGTGGAGCAGATAGACGGGGCAGATCGGCGGATCGGAGCGGGACGGCGAGAGCACCGGGTCGCCGCCGATGTCGGCCATGTGCGGCAGGAGGATTGGACCGAGGCGCTTCACGTCGCGCGCGTTGACGTAGCCCATGTAGGTGCGCGCCGGCTCGGCGAGGGTCGCCTCGATCGCCTTCGCGTGCGCGAACTCGGCCGCGGATTTCGCCTTGTCGATGATGTCGAGCCGCGAGGCGTTGAGGAACGTGAGAATCGCCTCGCGCAACGGTTGCACCTGATCGGGCGGGACCACGCGAGCCGCAGCGCCGAGCAGCACGATCGCGAGACTGTAGTCATGCGGCGGACGCGCCGTCCCGTCCGGCTGAATCCCCGTGCAGAGATACCGCAGCGTCCGCGGCAGGTCGCCGTGGCCGCCGAACGACATCACGAACGCGACGCGATCCCTGATCGACAGGCGGGCTGCCGCAACGATCGACAGCCCGCCGGCAAAGCTGATCCCCATCATTCCGATGCGTCCGTCGTCGCCGCGGTACTCGGGACGCTGGAGCATCCAGCTGGCCGCGTCTTCGATCATGTCGGTCGAGCGCGGTGTGACCAGGTAGTGCGTGAGGTCGGGGAGTTCGATGGTGACGACGGGATGACCGATCGACGCCAGGTCGCGTGCGAAGGCAATCAGGCGCGGTTCGTCGATCCCGGACTGGTGGACGCCGGGCACCAGCATCACGCCGCGCGCGCCGTGCCATTGGGCCGGCTGATACGCGCGCGCCCGCAGCGTCCCATTCCGCCACGGCACCTCGAACAGCTCGCCCGCGGTGGTCGGCTGCGTCTCGAGCTGCGCCGCCGTGCGGGCGACGCCCTGAATGCCGGCGGCCTGGACGACGAACGCCGCCCCGCGGACATAGGGCCGCCCGACGACGACCCCCGCCAGCGCCGCCGCTGCGAGCCCCCCCACCACCACCGCCCGCCTGCCACGAAAAAAGGGGACAGCCACCATTATTTGCAAATAAAGGGGACAGCCCCCTTTATTCGCAAAAAAAGGGGACAGCCGCAATCGGGAGCATAATAGCTGCGTGACCATCAGTAGACGCCTGATCGTGGCCATCGACGGACCGTCCGGCGCCGGCAAGGGGACGGTCGCGCGCGCGGTGGCCTCGCGGCTCGGATACCGCCACGTCGACACCGGCGCGATGTATCGCGCGGTGGCGTGGAAGGCGCGGCAGCAACAGATCGATCTCACCGACGAAGCGGCGGTCGCGGCAATCGGCGAGCGCGCCACGTTCGATCTCGATGACGGCCGCGTCGCAATCGACGGCACCGACGTGGCGAAGGCGATCCGGACCCCGGAGATCGACGCGGCGGCGACGGCGGTCGCGCGCCATCCCGCGGTGAGACGGTTGCTCGTTTCCCGCCAGCGCGCCTACGGCGCCGAGGGTGGGATCGTCATGGAAGGGCGCGACATCGGCACCGTCGTCTTCCCCGATGCCGACGTGAAGATCTATCTCGACGCCTCACCGGAAGAGCGCGCCCGCCGACGAGCCGCGGATCCCGCGCACGCGACCGGGACGAGCGGCCGCCAGTTGTCGGAGGTCGCGACGGCGCTCGCCGAGCGCGATCGCAACGACTCCACGCGCGCGACGTCGCCGTTGATGATTGCGGATGATGCGATCGTCGTGGATACGACGGGAGTGCCGGTGGAGCGGGTGATCGATCGAGTGCTGGAATTGGTGAGGGCGAGGACCGACAACGGCTAACGGACGGGAGCCGGCCGGCTCCGTCATCTTTTATCAATGCGCGTGGGGCCCCACCCCACGCGCTCTCGCTCGGCGGCGCGGAAGACCGCGCTCCACTCCGTCGCCTCGCTCGGGCCGCAGGCGCTACTCCCGATCCTTGTAATCTTCCGCTGACGCGGGATCGAGCTCCCAGCGCTTGCGATCGCGATCAGCAATCTTGTCGGCGCCCTTCAGTTCCTCGTTGTCCTGGTACTCGACACCCAGCGCGCGGCCGATGTCGTCGACGACGTCCTGATCGGGCGTCGGGTTGTCGCCACCGGGCGCTTCGTCGCCAACCGCATACGCATCTTCCCAGTCCGCATCGACATCGCCGCCGGTCATCGCGGGGCTCGTCTCGGTATGTTCGCGCTTCGCATGACGAAGCTCCGCGCGTCCGGTGCGCGCCGCTGATCCGTGACGATCCATATTGAGGCTGGAGGGTGGACCCGGGATCGATTCCTCGACTTCACGCAGTTGCTTGCGCTCGCGTTCGAGACCGGGCGCGCGCCGCGTGCTGCCCGCGCCCGTCGCAGTTCCGGTCGAACGACGCGTCGGCATCGGGTTGGTCGGTCCGGACACGGAGCGGCCGCTGGCAGGCGTCTGATCGAGCGTGTCCTCACGCCCGGTGCCGCCGACGCGGCGCGTCGACGCGCGCGACGTGGTCTTGCGTCCACCCTTTGCCGCCGCCTTGCGCTTGCCGGGCCGCGGCGGATTCTTCGTCGCCTGCTTGCGCCGCGCTTTTCCCTGTGGCGTCTTCGCTCCGGCAGTCTTGCGGCCGGTATTTCGCTTGGCGGCAGACGTCCTGCGGGTGCCGGCCCCGCTTCGGGCGGCTGCCCGAGATCCGCTGCCTGCCTTGCGCTTCGACGGGGTGTTCTTCTGCCCCTTCGCCTTCCGTGCCGGTTTCCTCGCCATCAGAACGATCCTTTCGGTGTGCCTTCGGGGGGAAATCCGCGTGTTTCGCGGTCTTGACCGAGCGCCCGTAAATGCTAGATAATGTATCGCTTATCGCAACTCATACGCGACTCGCACATCACAGCCCGCCGGAGCTGAAATCCCGGCAAGTACGTGCAGAAGGAGATCGGCTCAGCATGGCAACAGACAAACAGTCGCAGATCATCCCACAAGGAGGTGGCGCAACGCTCGACGATCACATCGATCCTCAGGAATACGCCCGCCTTCTGGACCTTTACGATAACAGCTTCCGCAACATCGCGGAAGGCGAGGTCGTGAAGGGGACGGTGCTCAAGGTCACGCCGTCCGAAGTGATCGTCGATGTCGGCTACAAGTCCGAAGGGATTATCCCGATCGACGAGTTCGTAGACGAAAACGGCCAGATCAACGTGCAGCCCGGCGATACCGTCGACGTGCTGCTCGAGCGCACGGAGGACCGCGAAGGCTACGTCGTCCTCTCGCGTGAGAAGGCCGAGAAGATGAAGATTTGGGACGAGGTCGAGAAGGCCTACACCGAGCGGAAGGTCGTCATCGGCCGCGTCATCGAACGCATCAAGGGCGGTCTCGCGGTCGACATCGGCGTCCGCGCGTTCCTGCCCGGATCGCAGATCGACGTGCGTCCCGTGCGCAACCTCGATGCGCTGCGCGGCCAGGAGCTGCGCATGCGGGTCATCAAGGTCAACAAGAAGCGCGGCAACATCGTGCTCTCCCGCAAGGTGCTCCTCGAAGAGGAGAACGCGGAGAAGAAGAAGCACACGCTCGACACGCTCGCCGAGGGCAAGGTCCTCCGCGGCGTCGTCAAGAACATCACCGACTACGGCGCGTTCATCGACCTCGGCGGCATCGACGGCCTTCTCCACATTACCGACATGTCGTGGGGCCGCGTGACGCATCCGTCGGAGCTGTTCCAGGTCAACCAGGAAATCGACGTCATCGTGCTGAAGTACGACCCGGCGACCGAACGCGTGTCGCTCGGCCACAAGCAGCTGATGAACGATCCGTGGTCGAACGTGATCGAACGTTACCCGGTGGGCGCGCGTCTCTCGGGCAAGGTCGTGAGCCTCACCGACTACGGCGCCTTCGTCGAGCTCGAGCCCGGCGTCGAGGGGCTCATCCACGTCAGCGAGATGTCGTGGAGCAAGCGCGTGAAGCACCCGTCGAAGATCCTCAACGTCGGCGACACCGTCGAGACGATGGTGCTCGGCGTGGATCCGGGCGCGCGCCGCATTTCGCTCGGCTTGAAGCAGGTCGAAAGCAACCCGTGGCACGAGCTGTCGGAGAAGTACCCGATCGGCACGACGATCACCGGCAAGGTGCGCAACCTCACCGAGTTCGGCGCGTTCGTCGAGGTCGAGGAAGGGATCGACGGCCTGATCCACATCTCGGACATGTCGTGGAGCAAGCGCCTGAAGCACCCGTCGGAGGTCCTGAAGAAGGGGGACACCGTCGAGGCAATGGTGCTGAACATCGACGCCGAGAACCAGCGGCTCTCGCTCGGCCTGAAGCAGCTGCAGACGGACATCTGGGACGAGTTCTTCACCCATCACCACGTCGGCGACACGGTCGAAGGCAAGGTGGTCCGCATGACCAACTTCGGCGCGTTCGTCGAGCTGGCCGAGGGGATCGAAGGGCTGATTCACGTCTCGGAGTTCGATGATTCGCACCACAAGGGGAAGGACGACAAGCTGGATCTGCAGGTGGGGGAGTCCTACCAGATGAAGATCATCAAGCTGATCCCCGCGGAGCGAAAGATCGGCCTGAGCATCCGCGCCCTGAAGAACGACGAGTTCCGCGCGGATTGGGAAGCGTACACGGAGACGACCGGACGCCCCGAAGTGACGCTGGGCGATCATTTCAAGCACCAGCAGTAAAGCTTTCAGCTACCGGCCTCCAGTTTTCAGCAGCATTCGCTGGAAGCTGGAAGCTGGCCGCTGACAACTAGCAGCGACCGAAGGGAGCCTCTAATGAATACCGGCGGCAGCATGACGAAGGCGGAACTCGTCGAGGAAGTCTCGCGCGTCTCCGATCTGACGAAGAAACATTCGGAAGTCATTGTCGACACGGTCTTCAAGAGCATCATCGACGCGCTGCATCGCGGCGAGAAGATCGAGTTGCGGGGGTTTGGCAGCTTCCGCCTGCGCCGGCGCGAGCCGCGCAAGGGACGCAATCCAAAAACGGGGGACAAGGTGGACGTCCCGCCGAAGAAGGTGCCGTACTTCAAACCGGGCAAGGAGCTGAAGGAGCTGATCAACCGCGAAGCGGACGCGCCCGCGGCCTCGGTGCCGCCCGCGCTGAGCGGCTCCTCCGATCTCGCCGGAGTCTGATTCGTTGGATCATCTGTGGAGCCCCTGGCGGCTCGCCTACATCACTGGTAAGGCGAGCGCCGGGGGCTGTGTCTTTTGTGCGGTCCTCGCGAGCGACGAGGCGTCGCCACTGATCGTGCATCGCGGCCGCACCTGCTTCGTCATCCTCAATCTCTATCCCTACAACAATGGTCATCTGATGGTGATCCCCATCCGTCACATCGCAAACCTGACGGCGGCGACGCCCGAGGAGTTGAGCGAGATGATGGAGCTGACGCGGCGCGCCGAGATCGCGCTCACCGAAGCGTACGAGCCTCACGGCATGAACATGGGGATCAATCTGGGTAAGCCGGCAGGCGCCGGCATCCTCGATCACGTGCACATGCACGTCGTCCCGCGCTGGAACGGCGACACGAACTTCATGACCGTCGTCGGCCAGACGCGCGTGCTGCCGGAAGAACTGCCCGCCACCGCCGACAAGCTGCGGCCGATCTTTGCGCGCCTCGCATCGAGCGGGGTACGCTGACCGCTTCCAATACCGATGGTTCTGGACCTTACCGACGATCAAAAGGCCTTTCAGCGCGAGGCTGCGGGATTTTCCGAAAGCAGAATCGCGCCGGCCGCCGCGTCGATTGACGAGAGCGGCAGGTTTCCGCGCGAGTTGATCAAGGAGCTGGCCGCGCGCGGGCTGCTCGGCGTGACCATCGACAAGCAGTGGGGTGGCGCGGGGCGCGACTATGTCAGTTACGCGCTCGCGCTCGAAGCGATGGCGCGCGCGAGCGGGGTCGTATCGGTGATTGCGAGCGTGAACAACTCGCTCGTCGCCGAACCGATCGCTCGCTTCGGCAGTGACGCGCAGAAGGAGGCGTGGCTGCGGCCGCTCGTGACCGGCGAATCGCTGGGCGCATTCGCGCTATCCGAGGAACATGCGGGCTCGGACGCCGCGAATCAGCAGACGGTCGCGCGCTTCGACGAGCAGGGCTACGTCCTGAACGGACGCAAGGTGTGGGTCGCGAACGGAGAAGGGGCGGACGTCGCGATCGTGTTTGCGGCGACGCAGCCAGGGAGCCGCGGGCGCGGCATCGGCGCGTTCCTCGTGCCGCTCGACACGCCAGGCCTCACACGCGAGCCGGCGCCCGAATCGCTCGGTGTGCGCGGGCTGGGCTGCGTCGATCTCCATTTCACCGACGTTCGTGTCGACGCCGATGCGGTCCTCGGCAGTCCGACCGACGGCTTCCACGTGGCGATGTGGGCGCTCGACGGTGGACGGGTCGCAATCGCGGCGCAGGCGCTCGGCGTCGGGCAGGCGGCGCTCGACGAAGCGCTCCGCCACGCGAAGCAGCACGAAGCGTTCGGCCAGCCGATTGCGAACTATCAGGCAATTCAGTGGATGCTCGCCGACAGCGCAACCGAGCTCGAAGCGGCGCGGATGTTGACGTGGAAGGCGGCCGACGCGCGTCAGCACGGTGAGCGTCCGACGCTCGACGCGTCGATGGCGAAGCTTGCCGCGTCGGAAGCGGCGCACCACGCCGCCGATCGCGCAATGCAGATCCTCGCGTCACACGGCTATCGCCGCGGCTCCGTCGTCGAGCGGCTCTTCCGCGACGTCCGCGCGACCGAAATCTACCAGGGCACGTCCGAAGTGCAGCGCATGGTCATCGCGGAGCAGATACTCTAGTGCCCCGGATCCGTCACACGCCCTAAGTACAGGCGAACGAGCGCCAGCGAGCGTGTTGGGGGGGGCGGCGGGGCGAAGACCGCCGAAGTGGGATGATTCTTGCTCTATGAATCGTCATGGCAACTGCATATTCGTCACGACTGCGCTACCTCGACGCGGATGACATCGACGATTCCGCGATCAACTTCGATGGCCTCGACGTACGTGGCGCCGACGGTCACAAGCTCGGCGATCTCGACGGCTTCATCGTCGACTCGACCGCCGGCCGCGTTTACTACGCCGTCGTCGATTCCGGCGGCTGGTTCACGTCGCGCCGCTTTCTCTTGCCGATCGGACACGCGCAGCTCGACGCGGACCGCCGCGCCATGACCGTCGACGTGACGAGGGACGCGCTGAAGCGCTATCCCGAGTTCGACGCCGACCGTTTCCGCGAATTCACCGACGATGAGTTGCGCGCCTACGGAC